>JBARWC010000077.1:0-1746 GCA_049646585.1 Burkholderiaceae bacterium
GCTCCGGGGCGCAGAGGGTAGAATCCTGGTAGGCGCTTGCGGGCGCCGCATCCATCAGCAGCGGGAAGCCCATATGCAGCGTGTCGCGGTATTTTTCATTCTTGGTTTTTTCTGGCCGGCCTTCGCCTGTGCGCAAGGCTATATGGCGCGCCTGCTGCACCATCCGGTGCCGGGCGGCGTGGCGGTCGTGTCACTGGGCGCGGGCAGTGCGGCGCCCCGCGCTTACCTGGGCAAGGACAGGGTCATGGTGCTGCGCGACAGCGACGGGCAATGGATAGCCGTCGTCGGCATCGACCTGAAAACGGCGCCCGGCAAGCGGGCGATCCGGGTCGAGAACGGGGCCAAGGCCGAAGAGCGGGCCTTCCAGGTGGGCAGCAAGGAATACAAAGCCCAGCACATTACCCTGAAGGACAAGAAAAAAGTCACGCCCGATCCGGAACAGTTGCGGCGCTACGAGCGCGAGTATAAAGAGCAAGTCGATGCCTATCGCCAGTTTCGCGATACGGGGCCCAGCAACGTCGCCCTGGACAAGCCGGTGAATGGGCGGCTGTCCAGCCCCTTCGGGCTGCGGCGGTTTTTCAACGGCCAGGAACGCAACGCCCATTCGGGGCTGGATTTCGCCGTGCCCTCGGGCACGCCGGTCAAGGCGCCCGCCGACGGGGTGGTGACCATCGTGGCCGACTATTTTTTCAACGGCAAAACGGTATTCGTCGATCACGGACAGGGTTTCATCACCATGTACTGCCATTTGTCGGCATTCGACGTCCAGGTCGGCCAGGCGGTCAAGCGCGGCCAGGTGCTCGGCAAGGTGGGCGCCACGGGCCGGGCCACCGGGCCGCATCTGCATTGGAACGTCAGCCTGAACAACGCGCGCGTCGACCCCGCCATTTTCATCAACGCCTTCAAGCCTTGATGGACGGCCACAACACCAGCCCGTGCCTTTCCCTCCGTGGCGGCGCCCGCGGGCCGTCCAGCCCCGCTTCATGAAGTCCGCCATGGTTCGAGGCCTGGCCGACAGCCTGTCGATCGCCGTCGGCTATGTTCCGGTGGCTATTTCTTTCGGGCTGGCCGCCGTGTATGCCGACATTCCCCCCTTCATGGCGGTGCTGACCTCTGTGCTGGTGTATGCCGGGGCCAGCCAGTTCATACTGGTCAGCCTGATCGCCGGCGGCGCCGGGGCCGCCGGCGTTGTCGGGATCGTGCTGCTCATGAATCTGCGCCACCTGTTCTACGGCCCGGCGTTGATGTCCCGATTCCAGGGCGAACGTCGCTTGCCACTGCTGGCGATGGCCGCCGGCTTGACGGATGAAGTCTTCGCCACCGCCATCGGCAAACTCGAGCGCCTGCCGCAAGACCAGCGCGAAGGCTGGTATGTCGGGCTGCAACTGGGCGCCTACCTGTCCTGGGTGGGCGGCACGGCGGTCGGCGCTTATTTCGGCCATGATTGGGTGCGCGGTTCGGCCATCTTGTCGCAGACCCTGGGCTTCGTGCTGCCAGCCTTGTTCTTTGCCTTGCTGCTGGAGATCAGGCAACTGGTTCCCATGAAAGTCCTGGCCGGCGCCGCGGCGGCTACCTTGCTGGGGCTGTGGCTGCTGCCCTCTTATGGGGCGATTATCCTGGGCATGTTGGCCGGTGCCTGGCTGGCGGGGCGGCGATGACGACGGCGGGCTTGCTCTGGGTTGTCGTCCTTTGCGGCATGGGCACACTGCTGATCCGGCTGTTGCCCATGATTTGGCAGGACAGGGG
>JBARWC010000078.1:0-7885 GCA_049646585.1 Burkholderiaceae bacterium
CGCAAAGCCAGGTCGATGACGCCATGGCATCGCCCGCCGCATCCGCCGCGGCGGATGCCGGCGGACGCGTGCGCGCCGCCGACAAGCGCGTCATCAACGGCCAGACCGACGTCAACCAGTTGGTGCCGTTCAAGTACAAGTGGGCCTGGGAAAAATACCTGGCCACTTGCGCGAATCACTGGATGCCGCAAGAAATCAACATGTCGCGCGACATCTCGCTCTGGAAGAACCCCAACGGCCTGACCGAGGACGAGCGCCGCATCGTCAAGCGCAACCTGGGTTTCTTCGTCACCGCCGATTCGCTGGCCGCCAACAACATCGTGCTGGGCACGTACCGGCACATCACCGCGCCGGAATGCCGTCAATTCCTGCTGCGCCAGGCCTTCGAAGAAGCCATACACACGCATGCCTACCAGTACATCGTCGAAAGCCTGGACCTGGACGAAGCCGAGATCTTCAACGCCTACAACGAAGTTCCTTCGATCCGCGCCAAAGACGAATTCCTGATCCCCTTCATCGAAGCGATCGCCGATCCCAACTTCAAAACCGGAACGCCGCAAGCGGACCAGAAGCTGCTCAAATCGCTCATCGTTTTCGCATGCTTGATGGAAGGCTTGTTCTTTTATGTTGGTTTTACGCAAATACTTGCCTTGGGTCGTCAGAACAAAATGACGGGCGCCGCCGAGCAGTACATGTACATCTTGCGCGACGAATCCATGCACTGCAATTTCGGCATCGACTTGATCAACACGATCAAACTCGAGAACCCGCATTTGTGGACGGCGGAGTTCCGCGAAGAGCTGCGCGAATTGTTCCGACAGGCTGTAGACCTTGAATATGCTTACGCTGAGGACACCATGCCTCGCGGCGTGCTCGGTCTGAATGCCTCGATGTTCAAATCGTATTTGCGTTTTATTGCCAATCGACGCTGCCAGCAAATCGGTCTCGAACCCTTGTTCGCGCAAGAAGAAAATCCATTTCCATGGATGGCCGAGATGATCGACTTGAAAAAAGAACGCAACTTTTTCGAGACACGAGTCATCGAATATCAGACCGGCGGAGCATTAAGCTGGGAATAATGCTTGGAAGACAGAGGAAGCTTACGTTAGACTCTAGGCGTGCAAGTATTTGATGCTTGCACGCTTGCGCCATTTGAGATGGGTCGCACCCTTTTAGTGGGGGCCATATCAAATGGGTGGACGTTCTCTTCGACTCGATCTCAAGGAGCATTACTATGGCAACAGCCAAAAAGGCCACAAAGAAAGCGGCCGCCAAAAAAGCTGCACCCGCCAAGAAGGCAACACCCGCTAAAAAAGTCGCTGTAAAAAAACCCGCAGTCGCTAAAAAAGCTGCACCCGCCAAAAAGGCCGTCGCTAAAAAGGCTGTAGCCAAGAAAGCCGTAGCCAAAAAAGCAGCACCCGCCAAGAAGGCAGCAAGCAAAACCGCCGTCAAGAAGGTAGCCGCCAAGAAGGCAGTGGCCAAAAAGGCAGTCGCCAAGAAGGCAGTCGCTAAAAAAGCCGTAGCCAAAAAAGCGGTTGCGAAAAAAGCACCCGCCAAAAAGGCCGTAGCCAAGAAAGCCGTCGCTAAAAAAGCGCCTGCCAAAAAGGCTGTTGCTAAAAAGGCCGTAGCCAAAAAAGCGCCCGCCAAGAAAGCCGCCGCAAAAAAAGCGGTAGCCAAGAAGGCGCCCGCCAAAAAGGCTCCCGCTAAAAAAGCAGCTCCAAAAAAGGCTAGCGTGAAAACGGCGGCTCAAGCCGCCAAGGCTGCGGCGCCTGCGCCTGCTGCCAAGAAAACCGTCAACCCGGCCGCATCGTGGCCCTTCCCCACCGGCGGCCGTCCTTAAAAAGGCCGCCCATGCCGGCCGCCCGCGCGGATACGGCATAGGGATGCGTTGTCAGTATCGCAGCACCCAACTGCCCGACTTGTTCGGGCAGTTTTTTATGCGCGCGGCATTCGCGCCCGGCCACCCACCCGGCCATCTTTCGCGGGCAGGTCCAGCATGCGACAATGGCGTTTTTGAAATCGAACTCCGCCCCGCCATGTTCAGCGAAGCCCTGCATTTCATCATCAATATCGTCTTTTCCCTGTTCGGTATCGCACTGATCATCCGCGCATGGATCTACGCCATACGCCTGCACCCCTTCAATCCGTATTCCCAGGCCGTGCTGCGCGCCACCAATTGGCTGGTCCAACCCATACGCAAGATCGTGCCGCCCGGCAACCGCATAGACTGGCCCAGCCTGATCGCCTGCTGGCTGACCGCCCTGGTCTTTTTGCTTCTGACCTGGACGGTGCTTACCGGACAACTGCCTTTGGCCCAAAGCCTGCTGCCCGCCCTGCTGGCCGCCGTGCTCACCGTTCTCAAGTGGGCCTTCAACGTCATACTGTGGATCACCCTGATACAGGCGATACTGTCCTGGGTAAATCCGCTGGCGCCCGTCATGCCGGTGCTGCACACCCTGACCGCCCCGCTGCTCGATCCCATACGCCGCATGCTGCCCAATCTCGGCGGGCTGGACTTCTCGCCGCTGGTGCTGCTGGTGATCGCGCAAGTAGCCATGATGTTCCTGCAGCACCTTGCCTTCAGACTGTTCGGGGTCTGAAGGCCGCATACGAAAAAGGGGCCGATACACGTATCGGCCCCTTTTGATTTTGCCGCCCGCAAAGCACGGGCGTAAGGACTTACATAGGCACGACGCGCGTCGGGCCGTTGCCGCTGATAAGGCGGACCCGCTGCCCCGCCGAAATCGCGACGTCGGCCTCTTGGGCGACGACACGAGTTTCGCCATTATCGAGACGGACGGTGATTTCCAGGCCCTTGCTCTTGCCGACCTGATTTTCGACCGCATTGCCGGCCACCGCGCCGAGTATGCCGCCGCCTATGGTCGCCAGGATATTGCCGGTGCCGCCGCCTATGGTGCTACCCGCCACGCCGCCCAGCGCGGCTCCCGCCACCACGCCGGCACCGCTGCTGCGGTCCTTCTGGATGGTGACGTTGCGCACGGACTCGACCGTGCCGGTGCGCACGACCTGCTCGCGTTGCGCCTGGCCATAGCTGTATACCGAAGACGATGCGCTGTCGTTGGCGCAGCCCGACAACATGGCCAGCGAGCCCAGCAGAGCGACGGCGGCCAGGGCGCGAGCCGAGCGCGAACCTGGGAACTGTGTGTGAACTGAACTCATGGGAAAACTCCTTTCTTTAAAACAGATGCCGAGCCTGGGCGTAAGGGGCTGTACGCTTCACTAGCCCAACAGGTTCACGCCATAATGCTGGCTCAGGACGGCGCCGATCTCGGCGCGGGTCGGGTGATGATTCTGAGGGCCTCTTGAACCGATTTTAAAGCTCCCCATCACGTTCGCCAAGCGACATGCATCCACCAGGCTCCAATTCCGGGTAAGGCCGTACAGCAGGCCGGCCCGATGCGCGTCGCCGCAGCCGGTGGGATCGACCACCTGTTCGGCCTTGACGGGTTCGATATGGGTTTGCGCGCCATCGGCGTACAGGGTCGCGCCTTCCGCGCCGCGCGTCACGATAACGGCCTGCATGGACCGGGCGATATCCGGCATGCTGCGCCCGCTGCGCTGTTCGACGATGCTGGCTTCGTAGTCGTTGGCCGTCAGCACCTTGGCCAGCTTGAGCATCTCGTTGATGTCGTCCCCGGAGAACAAAGGCATGGCCTGGCCCAGGTCGAAAATGAAGGGTATGCCCTGCGTATGCAGGCGGCGCGCATGCGCGAACATCGCGTCCTTGGAATCGGGCGCCACGATGGCCCATGCCGCCTCTTGGCCGCTCAGGTCGTTCTCGGCCGAGCGCATCATGGCGCCGGGGTGAAACGAGGCGATCTGGTTATTGTCCAGATCGGTGGTAATGAAGCATTGCGGGGTATACATGTCGGGCAGCACACGTATCAGGCTGGTGTCTATGCCCAGTTGCCGCATGTAGACGATGTAGTCGGCCGCATCCGAGCCCACCGTGCCCACCGGCACGGGATTGCCGCCCAGCAGATGCAGGTTGTAGGCGATATTGCCCGCGCAACCGCCATATTCCTTGCGCATGGTGGGGACGAAGAAGGACACGCTGAGCGATTGGATATTGTCGGCCAGGATGTGATCCTTGAAGTGCCCTTCGAACACGGTAATGGTGTCGAACGCCACCGATCCGCAAATCAAAACCTTATCGGACATTGCAATCCCTATTGAAAAAATTTGTCGAGTTTATAGCCGTTGATCTTCAGGCCGTTCAAGGCGATGGGAACACTGATGGAGACTTCGCTGCCGGCCGGAAACGGCTGGTCCAGCACATCGGGCGCCAGATAGCTTGCCGGCGCCAGGTTCTTGCGTACGACCAGGGTGCCCGAAAAATCCGTCAGATCCAGCACCAGGGTCGGCCACTCCTGCGACTTGTCGTAGCTATTGCGCAGCGTGGCCTGCAAAACCATGCTGTCCGAGGGTTTGCCATCCTCGCCGACGGCACCGCCATCGCCCGCCGCCGAACCCGAACGCAAAGAAGAGCTCATGATGGAGATCGTGTCGATCTGCCGCGCATAAGGGACCTTGCAATGCAAAGGCTCGCAGGCGCGTTCCAGGACGGGCCTAAGGAACGTGACCTGATTGGCGATTTGCGCGCGATAGACATAGGCCAGTTGGGCGAGCAGCAGGGCCAGGCCGGCGGCAATCAGCACAGTCCAGACAATGCGGCCCAGCGTACGGCCGACCGACGGGTCCTTGTCCAGGAAGGCCGGCGCCGGTGGCTCCTGGCCGGACGCCCGATAGCGCGGCTCGGCGTAAATCTGTTCCTGCGCGGCAAGGTCGTCGCGCCGCCGTATCGGCGGCAAGCCCGCCGCGTGCTCCATGGCCGCCGGAGCGCGCCCCAGCGTCGGCTCGGATTCGAATGCCGCGGGCCCCTGCCTTTCGTCCACACGGAAGACGGGATCCTGACGCGCGGCGCCCTGGCCCGCGGCGCGGGCGGCGGAAATCGTGAACGGATCGCCGGCCCGGTGCTGCGCAAGGGGCGTATCAAGGGATACCGTATGGCCGGGCGCGGAGGCGGCCTGGGAGGCCGCAACGGGAGAAGGTGTCGGGCGCTGCCGGATGACGTCGGGAGCGGAAGGCTCCGGCGTCTTCCGGGCGGAAGGGGACTGGGACACCACGGCTTCGTAGCCGTCGAAGATATGGGCGCAATTGACGCAACGAATATAGCCCTTGCGCAGCTGCAGCTCCTGCATGCTGGCCGAAAAGGTTGTGCCGCATTGCGGGCAGCGCGTGGTCAAATCCATATGCGTAGAACCATTAGACCGCTAGGCGGGACGTTGGCCGTGCAGACAGACCCAGCCTTCGCGAGCCTGCCACACATTCATTTCTATCCAGGGAGCATAGGCCCCCGCGACCTCCTGGGCCTGGCGCTCCAGCACGCCCGACAAGACCAGGTGCCCGCCCGGAGCCACCCGATTCGCCAGCATGGGCGCGAGTACCTTCAGCGGGTTCGACAATATGTTGGCCACCACCAGCTGGAACTGCCCTGCGGGAAGTCCGTCGGGCAGCATGGCCTGAAGTTCGACCCCATTGACCTTGGCATTGTAGCGGGTCGACTGCACAGCCTGTTCGTCGATGTCCACGGCCAGGGTGGCGCCGGCTCCCAGCATCCTGGCGGCGATGGCCAGAATGCCCGACCCGCAGCCGTAATCAAGCACGGTCTCGGCGCCTCGCAGGCCAGCGGCCAGCCATTCCAGGCATAGATGCGTGGTGGGATGGCTGCCGGTGCCGAAGGCCAGGCCGGGATCGAGTTCGATATGGATCAGGCCGTCGGCCGCTCCATCGCGCAACGTCGGCACGTCGGGATTATCGCGGTGCCAGCTGGGCACGATCCAGATGCGCTCGCCCACTTTTATGGGCTGGAACTGCGCCTGGGTCAGGCGCACCCAATCGGCGTCGGGAACGTCGCGCAGCGACCAATCGCCATCGCCGCAATCGGCGGCGCCGGCGTCCCGCAACTGCTCGACGAGCTGTTCAGGATCCAGGCCGTCGGGCAGCAGCGCCACGACGCGGTTGTTCCGCCACGCCTGAACGTCGGGTTCCAACCCGGGTTCGCCGAACAGCGGCTGCTCGGCATCAGTGTCGCCGTCGGCATCCTCGACTGAAACCGACAACACACCCGCTTCCATCAAGGCGTCCGACAGCGCCTCGGCCTGTGCCTCGGGGCAGATGAGCACGAGTTCGCGCATAGTTCATTCCATAAGTAAAACAGGGGCCGCGCCCCTGTTCGTCAAGCGCGCGGCCGAGCGGCCTAGGGCCGCTGCGACAGCTTCTGTTCCAGGTAATGGATGCTGGTGCCGCCTTCGACAAAGCGCGCATCCTGCATCAATTCGCGATGCAGGGGGATATTGGTCTGCACGCCCTCGACTATCATTTCCGACAAGGCGATTTCCATGCGCGCGATGGCCTGGTGACGCGTGTCGCCGTACGTGATGAGCTTGGCGATCATGGAATCGTAGTTGGGCGGCACGGTATAGCCGGCGAACACGTGCGAGTCCATGCGCACGCCGGGACCGCCCGGCGTATGCCAGTTGGTGATGCGCCCCGGGCTGGGCGTGAACTTGAACGGGTCCTCGGCGTTGATGCGGCATTCGATCGCATGGCCCTTGAGCTGCACGTCGCGCTGGCGCAAGGTGAATTTCTCGCCGGCGGCGATCAGTATCTGCTGCTGCACCAGATCGATGCCGGTGATCATTTCGGTGATGGTGTGCTCGACCTGGATACGGGTATTCATCTCGATGAAGAAGAATTCGCCGTTCTCGTACAGGAACTCGAAGGTGCCGGCGCCGCGGTAATTGATTTTGCGGCAGGCTTCCGCGCAGCGCTCGCCGATACGCTCGATCAGGCGCCGCGCAATGCCCGGAGCGGGTGCTTCTTCGATGACCTTCTGGTGGCGCCGCTGCATGGAGCAATCGCGCTCGCCCAGCCAGATGGCATTGCGGCCGCCGTCGGCCAGCACCTGGATCTCGATATGGCGCGGATTTTCCAGGAACTTCTCGAGATAGACTTCCGGATTGTTGAAGGCGGCGCCCGCTTCGTTGCGGGTCATGGCGACCGCGTTCAGCAAAGCCGCTTCGGTATACACCACGCGCATGCCGCGCCCGCCGCCGCCGCCGGCCGCCTTGATGATGACGGGGTAGCCGACCTCGCGCGCAATGCGGAACATTTCCTCGGGGTCTTCGGGCAAAGCGCCCTCGGAGCCGGGCACCACCGGCACGCCGGCATCGATCATGGCCCGCTTGGCGCAAACCTTGTCGCCCATGATGCGTATGGACTCGGGGCGAGGGCCGATGAACACGAAACCGCTTTTCTCGACACGCTCGGCGAAGTCCGCATTTTCGGCCAGGAAGCCGTAGCCGGGGTGTATGGCCTCGGCGTCGGTGACTTCGGCGGCCGAAATCAGCGCGGGCATGTTCAGGTAGCTGTCGCGTGCCGGTGCCGGCCCGATGCAGACCGATTCATCGGACAAGCGTACGTACTTGGCGTCGCGGTCGGCTTCGGAGTGCACCACCACGGTCTTGACGCCAAGCTCGCGGCAGGCGCGCTGGATGCGCAGGGCGATCTCGCCTCGGTTGGCAATGAGGATTTTTTCGAACATGGATTAGCCGATGATAAACAAGGGTTGGCCGTATTCGACGGGCTCGCCGTTCTCGACCAGGATTTCCTTGATGACGCCGGACTTGTCGGCCTCGATTTCGTTAAGGAGCTTCATGGCTTCGATGATGCACAGCGGCTCGCCTTCCTTGACCGCCTGGCCTACTTCCACGAAGGGCGAGGCGCCGGGGTTGGGCGAGCGATAGAAAGTGCCCACCATGGGGGCCTTCACCGCATGGCCGGCCGGCACGGCGGGCACGGC
>JBARWC010000079.1:0-13472 GCA_049646585.1 Burkholderiaceae bacterium
GGCTCGCACCACCCCCGCCGACCGCATGTCCTTCGTGTTCTCCGTCAAGCAGACCGGCGTGCCGCTGGGCGGCGTGCTGGCCGGCGTCATCGTGCCCGGCCTGGCCGACCTGACTACATGGCAGACCGCCTTCCTGGTCATCGCCGCCGCCACCCTGCTGTGCGCCGTGGCGATCCAGCCGCTATGCAAAGAGCTGGACGCCGACAAGGACAAGACGCAGCCCGTCTCCTTCGGCAACGGGCTGACGGCCCCGCTGCGCCTGGTGTTCAGCCAGCGCAGCCTGGCCGTGCTGGCCGCCGTGTCCTTCATGTTCTCGATGACCCAGCTATCCCTGGTCACCTACATGGTGACCTTTCTGCACGACGACCTGGGCATGGGCCTGATCGTGGCGGGGTTCACGCTGGCCGTCGCCCAGACGGCGGGCGTGATCGGCCGCCTGCTGTGGGGGTATATCTCCGACCGCTACCTGGGCCCCATCGTCATGCTGGGCCTGATCGCGGTGCTGATAGCGATATGCGCGCTGGCCACACCCTTCCTGCAATACTTCGATTCGCAGGCGCTGACGCTGATCGTGCTGTCGCTGTTCGGCAGCAGCGCCGTGGGCTGGAACGGCGTCTACCTGGCCGAAGTGGCCCGCCAGGCGCCGCCCGGGCAAACCAGCATCGCCACCGGCGGCACCTTGTCCATGACCTTTCTGGGCATCGTCATCGGGCCGCCGATATTCGGCATGATCGCCGGTGCCTTCGGCAACTACGGCCTGGCCTTCGCATCGCTGGTCGTGCCGGCCGGCGCTTGCATGTGGCTGTTGTGGCGCTACCGCAAGGCCTTCGTGGCCGACGCCGCATAAGCCTGCGCTGACCGGCTCAACACCTGGGCCAGTTGGCGGGCGGCGGGCCCGGCCCCATCCTGCTTGCCGAAAGTCAGATAAAGCGAAACGCGGCGTATCTGCCCCCTGTTCAAAGGCAAAGGCCAAAGGGCGCCCTCGTCCAGGCGCCTTTGTATCAGGTGGCGCGGCAGCCAGGCGAAGCCCAGCCCATCGGCCACCATGGCGGCCGAGGTTTCCAGGCTGCTGACCGTCCAGCGCTGCGCCGAGCCCAGCCAGCCTTCGTCACGCGGATTCACCGTGCCCGAGTCGCGCAGCACGACCTGCATCTCCCGCTTGAGGTCGTCGCCGTCCAGTTCGCGCGCCAAGCGGTGCAGATTGTGCGAGGGATGGGCCACGGCGATGAAATCCACGTCCAGCAAAAGATTTCCCAGATAGCCGGCGGGCACCCGGGTTCCGACCAGTACGTCGGCGCGCTGCTCGATCAGGGCTTCCTCGGCGCCCGACAGCACGACCTCGGTCAATTGCAGGCGGGTCTGATCCGCCACCCGCGTGAACTGTGCCAGGGCCTCCAGCAGCAGGGGCGTGGGAAACGCGGCATCGACCACCAGCTTGACCTCGGCCTCCCAGCCCTGCTCCAGCGTGGCGGCCCTTTGTTCCAGCTTGGCCGCATCGTTCAACAAGTCCGCCGCCTGGGCCAGCAAGGCCCTGCCGCTTTCGGTCAGCCTGGCCTTGCGCCCCTCGATTTCCAATAGCGGCACACCCACCTGTTCCTGCAGGCGGGCGGCCATATAGCTGATGGACGATTGGCTGCGATGCAAGGCTTCCGCCGCCTGGGCGTATCCACCGTGTTCGACGATGGCTTGCAGGACGCGCCATTGCTCCAGCGTGGTCTTCAATGTCGGCATGGCTTGGGTCCAGGCCCCGACGCGTATTACGCCTCGACGCCTAACATATCCAATAATTCGATATTAATCGCCAGAATTTTGCGCTATTTTATAGAAAAAATAAACCATAAAATACGTATATCGAAGCTTGGGCTTCATCATCTTCAGGAGCGAAACATGCTGGAACTTCGGAAAGCCGCTGATCGCGGCCACGCGCAACATGGCTGGCTGGACAGCCACCACACCTTTTCTTTTGCCGAATACTACGACCGCGCCAATATGGGCTGGAGCGCCCTGCGCGTCATCAACGACGACACGGTGCAGGCGGGCGAAGGCTTCGGCACCCACGGCCACCGCGACATGGAGATTTTCTCCTACGTCCTGGAAGGCGCGCTGGAACATAGGGATTCGATGGGCTCGGGTTCGGTCATACGCCCCGGCGACGTGCAGCTGATGAGCGCGGGAACCGGCGTGCAGCACAGCGAGTTCAACCATTCCCGCACAGAGCCGGTGCACTTCCTGCAAATCTGGATCGTGCCGAAGTTTTCGGGCATCAAGCCGAACTACCAGGAAACGCGCTTTGCCGAGGAAGAAAAACGCGGCAAGCTGCGCCTGATCGTGTCACCCGACGGCCAGGACGGTTCGCTGACCATCGTGCAGGATGCGCGCGTCTATGCCGGGCTGCTGGATGGCGATGAAAGCATAGAGCATCCGCTGACGGCGAGCCGACACGCTTATGTGCATGTCGCCCGCGGCCAGTTGACGCTCAATGGCTTGGCCTTGTCCGCCGGCGATGGTGTGAAGATCGCCGACGAATCGCTGCTGACACTGACCGGCGGCCGGAACGCCGAAGTGCTGGTGTTCGACCTGCCTTAAAAGTTGTCCAGCACGGCGCCCGTGCTGGCCGTGGACGCATTGAAAGCGAACTTGGCCTGCACGCCCCGCGTATAACGCGGGGCTGGCGCCTTCCAGGCCGCGCGGCGCTTGGCCAGCTCGGCATCGTCCACGTGCAGTTGCAGCAGCAACTGGTGCGCATCGATGGTAATGGAATCGCCCTCGTGCACCAGGCCTATCGTGCCGCCCACGGCGGCTTCGGGCGCCACGTGGCCGACCACCATGCCCCAGGTACCGCCCGAGAACCGGCCATCGGTGATCAGGCCCACCGAATCACCCAGGCCCGCGCCGATCAGCGCGCCGGTAGGGGCCAGCATTTCAGGCATGCCCGGGCCGCCCTTGGGCCCCAGGTAGCGCAGCACCATGACGTCGCCGGCCTTGATCTTGCCGTCCAAGATGGCCTTGAGGGCGGACTGCTCGTCGTCGAAGACGCGCGCCGGCCCGGTAATGACGGGGTTCTTCAGGCCGGTGATCTTGGCGACCGCGCCTTCCGGCGACAGATTGCCCTTCAGGATGGCCAGGTGGCCTTGCTTGTACAGCGCCTTGTCCAGGGGGAAGATCACCTTCTGGTCGGCGGGCGGCGTGTCGGGGATGTCTTTCAGTTGCTCAGCTATCGTCTTTCCGGTGATGGTCATGCAGTCGCCATGGATGAGCCCGGCGTTCAGCAACAGCTTCATGACCTGGGGCACGCCGCCGGCCTTGTGGAAGTCCACCGCCAGATAATGGCCGCTGGGCTTCAGGTCGCAGGTGACCGGCACGCGCTTGCGCACGCGCTCGAAATCGTCGATGGTCCATTCGACGCCCGCCGCGTGCGCAATGGCCAGTATGTGCAGGACCGCATTGGTCGAGCCGCCGGTCGCCATGACCACGCTGACGGCGTTCTCGATGGACTTGCGGGTGACGATGTCGCGCGGCTTCAGGTCCAGTTCGACGGCCTTGAGCAAGACCCGCGCGGATTCGGCCGCGGATTGGGTTTTCTCGTCGTGGACGTTGGCCATGGTCGAGGAATAAGGCAGGCTCATGCCCATGGCCTCGAATGCCGAGCTCATGGTATTGGCCGTGTACATGCCGCCGCAAGAGCCGGGGCCGGGAATGGCGTGCAATTCGATCTGCTTCAGTTCCTGGTCGCTCATGCGCCCGGCGGCGTTCTCGCCCACCGCCTCGAACACGCTGACGATGTTCAGGTCTTTGCCATGCAAGCGTCCGGGAAGAATCGTGCCGCCGTAGACATAGATGGCCGGCACGTTGGCGCGCAGCATGCCCATCATGCCGCCGGGCATGTTCTTGTCGCAGCCGCCGATGACGACGACGCCGTCCATCCATTGCCCCTGCACACAGGTTTCCACGCAGTCGGCGATGACCTCGCGCGAGACCAGCGAATACTTCATGCCCTCCGTGCCCATGGCCATGCCGTCGGATATCGTCGGCGTGCCGAACACTTGCGCGTTGCCGCCCGACGACTCAATGGCTTCGATCGCCGCATCGGCCAGCTTCTGCAAGCCGCTGTTGCACGGCGTGATGGTGCTGTGGCCATTGGCCACCCCTATCATGGGCTTGTTGAAGTCTTCTTCTTTGTAGCCCAGCGCATAATACATGGAGCGATTGGGCGCGCGGGCCGGGCCCTGGGTGATGTTTGCGGAACGCAGGCGTTTTGGGGTGCTCATTATCTTCCTTTTGTGAACTCGCGGCTCGGAAACTCCGGACCAGACAACAGCTTTTTTCGGCCAGTTTACCCCCTAAGCCGATCCAAATAGCCACTCGCCCCGCATGGACTTGCCGGGAGCCCGTCCGGAAACTTGATGCAAATCATGGAAAACGGCGTGAAACGATGCGACTATTTAAAATTGAGAATCATTCCCACTGAAGCGGAAGCACTGGCATCATGAGCTATTCCCTACTTGTGATCATCCATTTGTTCGCCGCCCTGATGTTCGTCGGCAGCATGGCGGCAATCGATTTTTGACGCATAATGCAGCTGGACACGACTACACCCAGGTGCACGCATGACAGCTTCGGCCCCGACAGTACTCATCACCGGCGCCAGCCGCGGAATCGGCGCGGCCACCGCCATCGCCGCCGCGCGCGACGGCTTCAACGTTGCCATCAACTACATCAAGGATGCCGATGCGGCGAGCCGTGTCGCGCAAGCCGTGGAGCGCCTGGGCCGCAAGGCCGCCATCATCCAGGCCGACGTGGGCAGGCCCGAGGACATCCCACGCCTGTTCCAGGAGGCGGAGCGGCAGTTGGGGCCCCTGACGGCCCTGGTCAACAATACCGGCATCACCGGCCCCATCGGGCCGTTTGCGAAAACCACCGACGCCACCATAGAACGCGTCTTCCAGGTGAATGTATTCGGCGCCATCCAGTGCTCGCGCGCGGCGCTGGACTGCTTCGCCCGCCACGGCTCGGGCGGCATCATCGTCAACGTGTCCTCGGTCGCGGCGCGTACCGGCAGCCCCGGCGAATACATACACTATGCGGCCAGCAAGGCCGCGCTGGAAGTCTTCAGCCTGGGCCTGGCGCGCGAAGTCGCCACCACCGGCGTGCGCGTATGCGCCGTGGCGCCCGGCTCGACGCTGACGGAGATCCACGCCACGGCGGGTGAGCCCGGCCGCCCCGAACGGGTCGCACCGAAAATCCCCATGGGCAGGCTGGCCAAACCCGAGGAAATCGCCGAAACCGTGGCCTGGCTGCTTTCGCCGGCGGCATCGTATATAACCGGCACCGTCGTCCAGTGTGCCGGCGGGCTGTAGGCGGCGACCGCGATGCCCGACACACCTCTATCTTCCAAGCCCATGAGCACCTTAGCCATCGAAGTCTGTCCGTCCGCCGACCTGGTGGACGGAGGTCTGGCCCGCAAGCTGCCGGTTCGACACGCCGGCGAAACGACCACCGCATTTTTCGTCCGCTACGAAGGGCGCGCCTACGGCTATCTGAACCGCTGCCCGCACATGGGTTCGCAACTGGATTGGGAAGGCCATGTCTTCACGCGCGCGGGCGATCAGCTGATGTGCGCGCGCCACGGCGCCACCTTCAAGCCGGATACGGGCGTATGCACCGGCGGCCCCTGCCAGCCCAGCCAACTGACTACCCTGAAGGTAAGCGAGGCCGACCAGACCGTGCTCTGGTGGCCGGAAGGCAAGACCGAACCGGCATAACGCGGGGGTCGGGTAAAAAAAAGGCGGTGCCGGCCTGGCCGCATCCGCCCTCTTCCTGCATGCAGGGGCGCAAGCCCCCGCCATGCCTACTTCAACTGCGATACATCGCGCACCGCGCCCCGATCGGCCGAGGTCGCCAGTGCCGCATAGGCCTTCAGGGCCTGCGACACCACGCGCTGCCTGTCCACCGGCCGCCAGGCGGCGGCGCCGCGCGCTTCCATTTCAGCGCGCCGCCTGGCCAGTTCCTCGTCGCTGATGGCCAGATGTATCTTGCGATTCGGGATATCGATTTCTATGGTGTCGCCGTCCTGGACCAGGCCGATGTTGCCGCCTTCGGCCGCTTCCGGCGAGGCATGACCTATGACCAGGCCCGACGAGCCGCCCGAGAAGCGCCCGTCGGTCAGCAGCGCCGAGCTTTTCCCCAGGCCCTTGGACTTCAGATAGGACGTGGGATACAGCATTTCCTGCATGCCGGGGCCGCCCTTGGGGCCTTCGTAACGGATCACGACCACGTCGCCCGCCTTGACCTTGTCGCCCAGAATGGCGTCGACCGAATCTTCCTGGCTTTCGTACACGCGGGCCGTGCCCGTGAACGTCAATATGCTTTCATCCACGCCCGCGGTCTTGACGATGCAGCCTTTGGGGGCCAGGTTGCCGTAGAGCACGGCCAGCCCGCCGTCCTGCGAATAGGCGTGTTCCTTGGAACGTATGCAGCCCTTCTTGCGATCCAGATCCAGTTCCTGGTAGTGGCGGTCCTGGCTGAAGGCCGTTTGCGAGCGCACACCGCCCGGCGCCGCCTTGAAGAAGTCCTGCACATCCTGCGCGGCATTGGCGCCGCCCACGTCCCAGGCTTCGATGGCCTTGCCCAGCGTGCCGCTATGGACGTTGCCCACGTCCAGGTGCAGCAGATCGGCCCGTGCCAGCTCGCCCAATATGCCCATGATGCCGCCGGCGCGATGCACGTCTTCGATATGGAATTTATCGGTTGCCGGCGCCACTTTGCACAGGCAGGGCACGCGTCGCGAAATACGGTCGATGTCCGACATGGTGAAGTCCACGCCCGCTTCCTGCGCGGCGGCCAGCAGGTGCAGCACGGTATTGGTGGAGCCGCCCATGGACACATCCAGCGTCATGGCATTCTCGAAGGCCGCGAAGGTGGCGATGTTGCGCGGCAGCACCGACGCGTCGTCCTGTTCGTAGTAGCGGCGGCACAGGTCCACCACCAAACGGCCCGCGTCCTCGAACAAGCTCTTGCGGCGCGCATGCGTGGCCAGCACGGTGCCGTTGCCCGGCAGAGCCAGGCCCAGCACTTCGGTCAGGCAGTTCATGGAATTGGCGGTGAACATGCCGGAGCACGAACCGCAGGTGGGACAGGCATTGCGCTCGGCCTCGGCGGCCTCCGCATCGCTGACATTGGGGTCGGCCGCCTTGATCATGGCGTCAATCAGGTCCAGCTTCATCAAGACTTTGTGCGTGCCCGGTTCGACCACCTTGCCCGCTTCCATTGGGCCGCCGGATACGAACACGACGGGGATGTTCAGGCGCATGGCGGCCATCAGCATGCCCGGGGTGATCTTGTCGCAGTTGGAGATGCACACCATGGCGTCGGCGCAGTGCGCGTTGACCATGTATTCGACGGAGTCGGCGATCAGTTCGCGCGAAGGCAGCGAATAAAGCATGCCGCCATGCCCCATGGCGATGCCGTCGTCGACGGCTATGGTGTTGAACTCCTTGGCCACGCCGCCGGCCGCCTCGATCTGCCGCGCCACCAACTGACCCAGGTCCTTCAGGTGGACGTGGCCAGGCACGAACTGGGTAAAGGAATTGACGACGGCGACGATGGGCTTTTCAAAGTCGCCGTCCTGCATGCCGGTGGCGCGCCAAAGGGCGCGTGCGCCGGCCATGTTGCGGCCATGGGTCGAGGTGCGGGAGCGGTATTGCGGCATTGGGATCTCTGAACGGAAAAGTGCTGAGGAAAAAGGGGCCTATCATAATCCATCGTATAGTGGAAGTTTGCCCAGGCGGGCAAATGGCCAAAGCACAGGCCGCGGCCCGCCGGGCGCCACATTTTTTTCAGGAGACTTCGTGAATCAAGCCCTGCCCGCCAACCAGGAACCCGCCGCGCTGCGCAACGACATCCGGACCCTCGGAAAAACCTTGGGCGATGTCATCAAGAACAGCGAAGGCAAGGCGATTTACGACGTCATCGAAAAACTGCGGCGCGCCGCGGTGAAATTCCGCCGCGAAGGCAATACCAAGGACAGCCGCATCCTGGAACGGCAGATCGCCCGCCTGGAAGAAGAGGAAGCCTCGTCCGTGGCGCGCGCATTCAGCTATTTCCTGCACCTATCCAACATCGCCGAAGACCGCGACCAGAACCGGCGCCAGCGCCGGCACGAACTGGCGGCCGATGCGCCCATGCGCGGCAGCCTTCAGCATGCGCTGGACCTGCTGCAAAGCAAAGGCGTGAGCCGCCGCAAGATACTGCGCCACCTGGAACAGGCATGCATCGTGCCGGTGCTGACGGCCCACCCCACCGAAGTCCAGCGCAAGAGCACGCTGGACCTGCACCGGGAAATCGCCCGCCAACTGGCGCTGTGCGATGCCACGCAGACGCCGGGCGAGGTCATCCAGTTCCAGCGCAGGCTGGCCGGCCTGGTGGCCACGCTCTGGCAAACCCGCATGCTGCGCCGGCAGAAGCTGACCGTGCTGGACGAGATCGACAATGCGCTGACTTACTACACCAGCACCTTCCTGACCGCCATCCCGCGCCTGTACCAGGACCTGGCCATACGCCTGCAAGCGCCCGGCGGCACGCTGTTCGAAGCCGGCACCCAAGCGCTGCCACCCTTCCTGCAGATGGGCAGTTGGATAGGTGGCGACCGCGACGGCAATCCCAACGTCGACGCCTCAACGCTGGAACAGGCTCTGCTGCGCCAATCGGCGCACGTGCTCGGCCACTACCTGCAAGAAGTCAAGGCGCTGGGCACCGAGATTTCGCTGTCGCAGACGCTGGCCGCCGCCAGCCCCGACCTGCTGGCCTTGTCCATGGCCAGCCAGGACACATCCGAACACCGCATCGACGAACCCTACCGCCGCGCCTTCATCCACCTGTATGCGCGCCTGGCGGCAACCTCGGTCGCCCTGACGGGCAAGCAACTGGCCCAGCGCCCCACCTACGAGGCGGCCGCCTACGCCGGCCCGCAAGAATTCCAGCGCGATCTACGCGTCATTGCCGAGTCCCTGGACAAACACCATGGCAGCCTGATCGGGCAGTTGCGTCTGTCGGGGCTGCTCCAGGCCGTGGGCATTTTCGGCTTCCACCTGGCCACGGTGGACCTGCGCCAGAGCTCCGACGTACACGAACGCGTGCTGACGGAATTGTTCAAGGCGGCCAAGGCCAGCTTCAAGGGCAAGCCGGTGGATTACCGCAAGCTGTCGGAAGACGATCGCGTCCAATTGCTGCGCCAGGAAATACAGCAGGTGCGTCCGCTGGTATCGCCCTGGCTGCACTATTCGGCCGAAACCGAGAAAGAGCTGGCGATCTTGCGCATGGCCGCCGCATGCCGACGAAAATACGGCCCCGACGCCATCAAGCAAGCCATCGTCTCGCACACCGAAACGCTTAGCGACCTGCTGGAAGTCCTGGTGCTGCAGCAGGAAACCGGGCTGATCTCGCCCCATGACCCGAAAGCCGCCGACGGCCTGATGGTGGTGCCCCTGTTCGAGACCATACCCGATCTGGAGCGCGGGCCGCTGATCATGGCCGACTGGCTGGACCTGCCCGAGGTCACGCAAAGGCTGCGGCATGCGCAGGGCGGCATACAGGAAGTCATGCTGGGCTATTCGGACAGCAACAAGGACGGCGGCTACCTGACATCGAACTGGTCCCTGTACCGTGCCGAAAGGCAACTGGTGCAGGTATTCAAGAAGCGCAAATTGCGCCTGCGCCTATTCCACGGCCGGGGCGGATCCGTGGCGCGCGGCGGCGGGTCGAGCTTCGACGCCATCCTGGCCCAGCCGCCGGGTACGGTCAACGGGCAAATCCGCCTGACCGAGCAGGGCGAGGTCATACAGGGCAAGTACAAGGACGCCGAAGTGGGCCGCTGGCACCTGGAAAACTTCGTGGCGGCCACGCTGGAAACCAGCCTGTCGGCCCATACCTCGACGCCGCAGTCGGAGGACGACAACATGGCGCGCTTCGGCGCCATCCTGGATTTCATGTCGGAGGCCGCACAGCAAAGCTATCGCGACCTCGTCTACGGCACGCCGGGCTTCAACGATTATTTCTTCGCCTCCACGCCCATACTGGAGATCGCCGGCCTGAACATCGGGTCGCGGCCGTCGTCGCGCAAAGCCAGCCAGAAAATCGAGGACCTGCGCGCCATACCCTGGGGATTTTCCTGGGCGCAATGCCGGCTGATGCTCACCGGCTGGTACGGCATGGGCACGGCCCTGCATGCCTACGTGGAGCGGGGCTGCCCGAACGCCCCCGCCAAATCGGCCGAGCGCCTGGCGCAGCTGCGGGAAATGGCCGCGGTCTGGCCTTTCTTCAAGACGCTGCTGTCCAATATGGAGCAGGTCCTGGCCAAGACCGATCTGGACATCGCCCGGCGCTACGCCGGCCTGGTGCCCAAGCCCAAATTGCGCGACGGCATCTTCGGCCGCATCCGGGCCGAGTACGAACTGACGCTGGACATGTTCAAGCGCGTCTGCGGCCATGAGTTGCTGGCCAACGACCCCCAGCTCAGCGCCGCGCTGAGCGAGCGCTTCGCCTACATCGACCCGTTGAATCATCTGCAGGTGGAGCTTTTGCACCGCCATCGCCAGGCCGAAAAGAAAGCCGCCCCGGCGGGCGGCGAAGAAAGCCGCAGCCAAAGGGCCATACACATGACCATAAACGGCATTGCGGCGGGGCTGAGGAATTCGGGCTAGACCATGCTGTCGCCGTCCCGGCTGGCGGCGCGCATGTCGCGGATCAGCGCGACAATCAAGGCCACCAGGACGGCGGCCGAGGCCACGGGCCAGACAAGGATATAGCCGGTCAGAAGCATATTCGTCATGTTCTCTCCTTTAAGCACGGGCGGCTGCAATGCGGCCGCCTCCGGTTGAGACGGGGCCGGGCTGGGCCGCGGCCGGTTGGTCGTCCTGGTGGAACGAGGTCACCCGTTCAGCCAGCAGGTCGAAATCGAAACGTTCATTGCCGCGCAGGCTGACGGCCACGCACACCGCCGCGCTCACACCATAGGCCGTCAGCGAACTGAGCAGCACGACATACTCGCGCAGAAATCCGATCGTGAAAGGCATGGATGCGATGGCCGCTGCGACCCCCATCGCGATCGCGATACGGCTATTGAAAAACGCGAAGACCATCAAGCCGACCACCACGCCCAAGCCCAGCGAGGCGCACAGCTCGAAGAGCACACCCACGGCGCCTTCCAGCGGCATCAGTTCGAAGCGCGCCGTCGTGAACAGCGCGACGGCGGAGATGACCGCCCAGGTGAAAGCCTTGTTGCTGACCCGGTCCCAATAGAAACTGGCGATGACGGGAAAGACGATGGCCCCCCACAGCGCTCCCACGAACACCAGCATCACCAGGATGTCCAGGCGCAGGCTGGCGAATATCACGCCCAGCATCGTGGCGACCACCATGGTGATGCGCCCCAGCCACAGCATGCGCTTGGGGCACGGCTTGCCGCGCGCCAGGTTCTTGCCGTAGACGTCGGTCATGACGATGGCCGACAGGGCCGACAGGTCGGAATCCGCCGTCGACGACAGCGACCCCACCACCAGGATGAAGAACAGCGCAATTCCGAATGGCGGCAGGTAGGCCGAGGCCATCTGGGGAATGATGTTGTTCATGTTGCCGCCGGCCGGCTCCAGCCCGACCAGCAGCGCCAGCAGGCCCAGCATGCCCAGGCCGATGACCACCGCGCCGTAGCCTATCGTCGCGGTCAAAAAAGTGGGCTTGATCAGGTCTTCACGCACGGCAAACAGCCGCTGCGCAATGGTCTGGTTGCCGATCGCATAGGCCAGGACCGCCACGAAATAAGGCGCGCCCTGCTCGAGTATGGCCGTGGTCGAGAAGAAGTCGGCTTGCTGCTCGCTCAGGCTTCCCAGGTTGGCCGCCAGCATGTCCGTGCCGCCGGCATTGAAGAAGATCAGCGGAATGATCACCACGGCGGCCAGGATCATCGCGATCAACTGGGCGAAATCCGTCATGACCGAAGCGCGGAAGCCGGACCACAAGGTGTACGACAGCACGCCCAGGCCGGCGATGAGCACCCCCTGTATGAAGCTGAGCGGGCTCAGTATGGAGACCAGCGCGCCAGCCGCGGTGAAATTGACCATGAGGCTGATGCAGCTGCCCACCAGGTTGGAGACCGCCATGATGAGCTGGCTGGACGTGCCGTGGCGCGCCTGTATGACTTCGGCCAGCGTATGCGCCTTGGGCGCCAGCTGGCGGAAGCGCCGCCCGAAGGGATAGATGAACAGTATCATCAAGGCGCCCCACAGCCCGTAGTGCAGCGGGCCGGAAAGGCCGTAGCGGTATCCCGACGTCGCACTGGCGTAGAACGACGCCGCCCATATCCAGGTGGCGATCATGCTGGCCGCCGCCAGGCCGAAGCCAATGGCATTGTTCGACACCATGTAGCCGTCCACGTTCTCCTTCTTTTTTCCTATCAGAAGGGAAAGCAGGAAGGTCAGTCCGTAAAAGCCCACCAGCAGCATCAGCGCCGTGGTTGTCGAGAGTTGGAAAAGATCAGTCTCTTGCATCGGTATAACAGTCCTCATGTGCAAGGCCGCTGATATGGACGCGCGCAGTCAAGCCCGCCCGCGCCGGGAACGACTGGGCTCCGGAGCGGACTGGTTGAAAGACACGAATCAGGTGCCTTGTTGCAGCATCGACAGGCAATGGCGTAGCGCCGGATACCGGCAAGGGTTGCAAGCGCCTGTATGCTGCGATGTCGGCCATGGGGCCGACGTGTTGTCCCGCGGCCGAATCCGGCCGGGCATGTTTGTTTCGGCTAGTGCTAGCCGGGCCGCCGCGTAGCGGCCATGTGATGGGAAAATGCATTCCCTGGAACTGCCGCCTGGAACCCCGCCAGAAGCCCTGGCGCGGGCTGCTTTCCAAGCAGCGCAAGCTAGCCATTGTAGTGCCGTACGCCGGGCAAGTCCAGGTTGGATACCAAAAAAACGGCCCAAGCGCGGCGCCAGACGCTGCGCTGCGCCCCGCGGCGGTATGATGAAAGCACCTGTTCCTTCCGCCAGCGCCCGCACCATGACACACTCTTCCGCCTTCGCCGCATTCCTGCACGCCATGCAGCCTCCCGCCGCAGCGGCGCACTTCACGGCTAGCGGCAAGCCGCTTCCGGATTTGACCGGCGACGGCAGCCTGCCATCGGCTTTTCCGGTTACCGAACTGGCCGCCGCTTCGATAGGCACGGCGGCGCTGGCGCTGGCCCGCTACATGGAAACGCGCTTCGGCGAACGGCCCGCCGTGTCGGTAGACCGCCGGCTGGCTTCCATGTGGTTCGCCACAAGCTTGCGGCCGCAAGGCTGGAGCCTTCCCTCCGTGCGCGACCCGGTCACGGGCGACTATGCGGCCGGCGACGGCTGGATACGCCTGCACGCCAATGCTCCCCACCATCGCGCCGCGGAGCTGGCCGTTCTGGGCTGCCCGCCTGCGCACGATGACGTGGCGCAAGC
>JBARWC010000080.1:0-50719 GCA_049646585.1 Burkholderiaceae bacterium
GCTCATGAGCGAGCCCAGCCTGCTTTTGCTGGACGAGCCCAACGAAGGCCTGGCGCCCGTCATCGTCAAGCAGATAGGCGCGCTGATCGATGAACTGGCCAAGACCACCACCATCCTGTTCACCGACCAGAGCGTGCATTTTGCGCTCAAGCATGCCAAGCGCGCCTACATCCTTGAAAAAGGCATGATCGTGCACCATGCCGCCAGCCAGGACCTGGTGGGCGACACCGAAACCCAGCATCGTTATCTGTCGGTATAGGAGCCCGCCGGAAATACCGTAAACTTGCGCCGCGCAACAACAGCGGGAGCCTGTGATGATTGCTGATTTTGAGTCCTTCAAGATCGAGCTGAGCCTGTCCAAAGTCGAAATCTGCCGCGAGCTGTTTCACCAGAACCGGGATCTCATCCGGATCAAGAAAGAGCATGTGGCGGTCAAGAACCTGATACGCATCATCGATTCGACCTTGCGGCTGGCCAGCTCCAAAGGGTTTCACGCCATGTCGCTGCGCGACCTGTGCGCCGATTCGGGCTTCAGCATAGGCGGCCTGTACGCCTACATACGCAGCAAGGAAGACTTGCTCGGCCTTATACAAGGCCATGGCTTTCTGCTGACCCGGCGCACCATGCTGGCCTACACGCAAGATGTCCAGGCCCCGCGCGACAAGCTGCTGGCGGCCGTGAAGGCGCACGTCTATCTGAGCGAGCTGATGCAGCCCTGGTTCTATTTTTCTTTCATGGAAACCAAGAGCCTGCCTGTGAAGCAAAAGAAGGAAGCCATCGCGATCGAGCTGGAAATCGAGAACATTCTTCATGGCATCATCCAGGAAGGCATCAAGTCCGGCGCCTTCCGGCGGGTCAATGCCCGCTTGCTGGCTTCGCTGTGCAAGGCCATGATGCAGGACTGGTATCTGAAGCGGCGCAAGTACAGCAACCAGGGCGTGAACGCCACGCAATATGCCGAGTTCATCGGCTCCGTGCTGGAAAGCCGCCTGCTGGCCTGATTTGCCTATCGCCGCGTTACGCGCTAAATTAACGTGTTGTGATCCGCTCAATTATCCCGGGCGGGTCGCCAGAGGCACTGTTGCCCGGGCCATACGCCCGGTTTTTTGCGCCTGTAATAATTTGCTGTTGGCCGCGCCACAAGCGTGTGTTGCCAAGGCTTCCGTTTCTACCTCCCGCGTTTCTAGGAAACGCTCGTGCTGTATTTCGATGAGTACGGGTCGGATCGGCAAGGTGTCTGGGCGGCATGGTTCCGTGAGCCATAAAGCGCCAGGTCATGTTGCTGCAACTGGTTCAAGCTCGGGCCTTTTGGGGCCGGTCGGGATAGCAGTGCTGGTTACGAAAGGAAAATAATATGGAACTCAATGGCGCCGACATCGTCGTGCAGTGCCTGGCCGAAGAAGGCGTAGACCATGTGTTTGGCTACCCCGGCGGCGCAGTGCTGTACATCTACGACGCAATCTACAAGCAAGACAATTTCAAGCATATTCTGGTGCGCCACGAGCAGGCCGCCGTCCATGCGGCCGACGCCTATTCGCGTTCGTCCGACAAGGTGGGCGTTGCGCTGGTCACCAGCGGTCCGGGCCTGACCAATGCCGTCACGGGCATTGCCACCGCCTATATGGACTCCATCCCCATGGTCATCATCAGCGGCCAAGTGCCCAGCTATGCCATAGGGGAAGACGCCTTCCAGGAATGCGACACCGTGGGCATCACGCGGCCCTGCGTCAAGCATAATTTCCTGGTCCGCGACGTCCGCGACCTGGCCGAAACCATGCGCCGCGCCTTCTATATCGCCAAGACGGGCCGCCCCGGCCCGGTGCTGGTCGATATTCCCAAAGACATCACCGTCGCCAAGTGCAAGTACACCGCCAAGCGTGGTGAGGTCAAAATGCGCTCGTATGCGCCGGTCAACAAGGGCCACCTTGGCCAGATCAAGAAGGCGGTGCAGATGCTGCTTTCGGCCGAGCGCCCCATGATTTATTCGGGTGGCGGCGTGGTTCTGTCCGATGCTTCGGCCGAGCTGCGTCAACTGGTCGAACTGACCGGCGCGCCGTGCACCAACACCCTGATGGGCTTGGGGGCCTTCCCGGCCAGCAGCGACAAGTTCGTGGGCATGCCCGGCATGCACGGCACCTACGAAGCCAATATGGCGATGCAGAACTGCGATGTGCTCATCGCCGTGGGCGCGCGCTTCGACGACCGCGTCATCGGCAACCCCAAGCATTTTGCGCAGAATCCCCGCAAGATCATTCATATCGATATCGATCCGTCGTCGATCTCCAAGCGCGTGCGCGTCGACGTGCCCATCGTGGGCAACGTCAAGGACGTGCTGCAGGAAATGAACGCGGTATACGCGCAAGCCGCCGCCGAGGCAACGTCCAGCAACAAGGCCGCAGTGGCCAAGTGGTGGGAACAGATCAACGCCTGGCGCGGCAAGAATTGCCTGGTTTACGAAAATTCCGACACCATCATCAAGCCGCAGTTCGTGGTCGAGAAGCTGTGGGAAGTCACGGGCGGCAACGCCTTCGTCACCTCGGACGTCGGCCAGCACCAGATGTGGGCCGCCCAGTACTATCGCTTCGACGAGCCGCGCCGCTGGATCAATTCCGGCGGCCTGGGCACCATGGGGGTAGGCCTGCCTTACGCCATGGGCGTCCAGATGGCGCATCCGGATAGCCAGATTGCCGTCATCACCGGCGAGGCATCCATCCAGATGAACATCCAGGAACTGTCCACTTGCAGTCAGTATCGCCTGACTCCCAAGGTGCTGTGCCTGAACAACCGCTATCTGGGCATGGTCCGGCAATGGCAGCAAATCGATTACGGTTCGCGCTATTCCGAATCCTATGTCGACGCCTTGCCCGACTTCGTCAAGCTGGTCGAAAGCTACGGCCACGTCGGCATGCGCATCGAGAAGCCGGCCGACGTCGAACCGGCCATACGCGAGGCGTTCACCAAGCACAAGAACAGGCTGGTGTTCATGGACTTCATCACCGACCAGACTGAAAACGTATGGCCCATGGTGAAGGCCGGTCGCGGCTTGACCGAAATGCTGCTCGGTTCCGAAGACCTGTAAGGAGATAAAAAAATGAAACACGTGATCTCCATACTTCTGGAAAACGAACCCGGCGCGCTGTCCCGCGTGGTCGGCCTGTTCTCGGCGCGCGGCTACAACATCGAGACCCTGACCGTGGCGCCCACCGAGGACTCCACGTTGTCCCGCATGACCATCGTGACCGAAGGGTCGGATGAAATCGTGGAACAGATCACCAAGCACCTGAATCGCCTGGTGGATGTGGTCAAGGTGGTGGACCTGTCCGAAGGCCCGCACATCGAGCGCGAACTGATGCTGATCAAGGTCAGGGCCGTGGGCAAGGAACGCGACGAAATGAAGCGCATGGCCGATATCTTCCGCGGCCGCATCATCGACGTCACCGACAAGGCCTACACCATAGAGCTCACCGGCGACCAGGAAAAGATCGAAGCCTTCATCGGCGCGCTCGATCGCAGTGCCATCCTGGAAACCGTGCGCACGGGCGTATCGGGCATAGGCCGGGGTGAACGCGTCCTGAAACTTTAATTTATCATTACCGGCCAGGCGGCAGTATGCCGGCCACTGTTCAACCTGAATGCCGGATACCGCATCCGGCAAAAATCAAAATACCAAACGGCTATTGGAGCACCTGAATGAAAGTTTTTTACGACAAAGATTGCGACCTTTCCCTGATCAAAGGCAAAACGGTTGCCATCATCGGCTACGGCTCGCAAGGCCACGCACACGCGCTCAACCTGCATGAGTCCGGCGTCAACGTAACCGTAGGCCTGCGCAAAGGCGGTGCCTCGTGGAACAAGGCCGCCAACGCCGGCCTGAACGTCAAGGAAGTCGCCGACGCCGTCAAGGGCGCCGACCTGGTCATGATCCTGTTGCCCGACGAGAACATCGCCGAGGTCTACCGCAACCAGGTCGCCGCCAACATCAAGGCCGGCGCCGCGCTTGCTTTCGCCCACGGCTTCAACGTGCACTACGGCCAGGTCCAGCCGCGTGCCGACATCGACGTCATCATGATCGCCCCCAAGGCGCCCGGTCACACCGTACGCGGCACCTACAGCCAGGGCGGCGGCGTGCCGTCGCTGGTGGCCGTGCATCAGGACACCTCCGGCGCCGCCCGCGATATCGCTTTGTCCTACGCTTGCGCCATCGGCAGCGGCCGCGCCGGCATCATCGAAACCAACTTCCGTGAAGAAACCGAAACCGACTTGTTCGGCGAACAGGCCGTGCTGTGCGGCGGTACCGTCGAGCTCATCAAGGCTGGTTTCGAAACCCTGGTCGAAGCCGGTTATGCGCCCGAAATGGCATACTTCGAGTGCCTGCACGAACTGAAGCTGATCGTGGACCTGATCTACGAAGGCGGCATTGCCAACATGAACTACTCCATTTCCAACAATGCCGAATACGGTGAATACGTCACCGGCCCGCGCATCGTTACCGAGGAAACGAAGAAAGCCATGCGCCAGTGCCTGGCCGACATCCAGACCGGCGAATACGCCAAGAGCTTCATCCTGGAAAACGCCGCCGGCGCACCCGCGCTGACGTCGCGTCGCCGCATCAACGCCGAGTCGCAGATCGAACAGGTCGGCGGCAAGCTGCGCGCCATGATGCCCTGGATCGCGGCCAACAAGCTGGTCGATCAGACCAAGAACTGATCCTTCCGTGCATGCCGGCCCACGGGCCGGCAAAGCCTGGCCCACACGCGTCTTGCGTGTGGGCCAGATTGTTTTTGGAAGGCCATCCGCGGCTTTTGGCGGAAGAGTCCTCCCATTGCCTCGTCGTTTCATTCGACCTTTGCCTAAAGTAATTGATTTTCTAAATGTAAATCGTTATCATTTGCGCTTTCGATTTGTAATCAACTTTAGGCTAATAAAAATCATGGGGAAATCAGGGGTTTGGTATTGCGGCGTTTTCATGGCCGTGGCGGCTGCACATGCGGGTGCACAGAGCGCAGGCTCCACAGGGCAGGGATCGGAGGCGGGCGCGGCCATACAAACCTTGGCTCCCTTGAAAGTGCAAGGGCAACGGCTGGAAGAAACGCTTCCCGAAGGTTCGCACATCATCACCCGTCAGCAATTGGACGAGCGTTCGATTGAAAGCTGGGAAGACTTCGCCAAGCGCGGCGACCCCGGCGTGAATATCAATCCCCAGAACAACAGCGTCAACATTCGGGGCATGGACGGCGACCGGGTCGTGACCCGTGTGGACGGCATCAGGGTACCCTGGCTGGATGACGGGTCGCGCAGCGCCGAGGGCGGGTTGAACACGATTTCGTTCAATACTTTGTCGGCCATCGATGTGGTGCAGGGTGCGGGCTCCGTGCAATCGGGTTCCTTGGTGGGCTATCTGGATCTGCGCACCTTGTCGCCCTCCGATCTGTTGTCCGGCGGCAAGGACTTCGGTGCTTTGGTGAAGACGAGCTACGACAGTGTGGACGAGAGCGCCGGTGCGGACGCCGCGCTGGCGGGCCGCGTCGGGGATACGCGATGGCTGGTGCAGGCCGGGCACCGGAAGGGGCATGAACGCGACAACTACGGCGAAGTCGGGGGCTATGGCGAACTGCGTGAAAGGCCCGATCCCATGGACTATACGCAGAACAATGCTTTGCTGAAGCTGGAACATGACCTGACCGCCGAGCATATGCTTAGTCTTAGCGGCGAATTTTTCCGGCGCGATGCAAAAGTTGACGACCGGCGGGAACAGGATACCGCCAACTACGCCATAGGCGCCTACCATAGCGAGAAAAAGCAGGAGCGGGATCGCGCCGTGTTGGGCTACTCCTATCAGTCCGCCCAGGATCGTTCTTTGCTCAGCTACGGAGACCTCAAGCTTTATTGGCAAAAACTGCGCCTGGAAGACAGCATGGATGGCGTGCGTTCAGGCAGGACTGCCAAAGGCCCCTATGGCCGCAACAACACCATAGAACAATCCACGCTGGGCCTGGTGACGGAGTGGGGCGGTTACATCGATGGCGGCGTACGCCAGCATTGGTCCGCGGGCGGGGAGTGGGCCGGCAGCGACACCGAACAGCTTTCGCGTGGCTATGACACCTGCCCCGCCGCGGGCTGCGCGCATCTGCGCTCCAACCAGGCCGATATTCCCAAGGTAAAAAGCGATGCTTGGGCCTTGTGGGCGCAAGACGAGTTTTCATGGGCTGACGGAAAGTATGCGCTGACTCCCGCGCTGCGTTTCGATGCCTACGAGCATAAGCCGCAGACCGGCGGGCTGTATGGCAAAAATCTTCTCGGCTCCCAGACCTTGTCCGGCAGCAGCGGCCATCGCGCGTCGCCTTCTTTGCTTGCGGCTTACAAGCCCCAGGAAAACCTGTCCTTCTATGCGAAGTACGGCTATGGCTTCAAGGCGCCCAACCCCAGCCAGCTTTTCCTTGCTTTCGGCGGCAAGTCGGCCGGCGAGTACGCCGTGCTCGGCAATCCCACCCTCAAGCCCGAGACCAGCCGCGGCTGGGAGCTGGGAATGGACGTGGGCGATACGGAGCGCGGCGCTCATTTCAGTGTCTACGATACCCACTACCGGGACTATATCGATCGCCTGATCTACACCAAGAACGCGGACGGACGCGACCCGGCATGGGATGCGAATGGATACGGCACCGTGTATCACTATGCAAACCGGTCCCGCGTGCGCATTTACGGCGCCGAGGCCCGCGCGCATTGGGCATTCAACGACAATTGGTATACCTGGGGGTCGCTGGCCTGGGCCAATGGAAAAGACCAGGACCGGGATACCTATTTGAACAGCGTTGCTCCCTTGAAGGCGATTGTGGCCCTGGGCTACCGCAGTCAGCAATGGGGAGCGGAGGGCATCGTGACCATGGTGGAACGGCATAGCAAGGTGGAAAACCCCGAGCCGACCGCCAATCAGAAGACGCCCGACTTCAAGGCGCCGGGATATGGCTTGCTGGACCTGACTGCCTGGTGGAAGCCGGCTGCCGTGAAAGGGCTGCGTCTTCAGGCGGGGGTATACAACGTCTTTGACAGGAAATACTGGAATGCCCTGGACGTGCCTACGCCGTCGGCCAGCGCGACCGGCTATGCCTATCCCATCGACAGCTATACGCAGCCCGGCCGCAGCGTACGGGTAAGCCTCACATATCAGTATTGATGGGGCCTTATTTCGGTTATTCTTCGTCTTACGATGAATAAACCTGCTTACCCCCATCCCCTTATTGCACGCGAAGGCTGGCCATTCCTGGCCGGCATCGTGCTGGTGTCGATTTTAGTCAGCTTCTGGTCGGGCGCCGCTTCGATCCCTTTCTGGCTGTTGTCGATTTTTGTCCTTCAATTTTTCCGCGACCCGGCCCGGGTCGCACCGGAAGGCGAGCTCAACGTCCTGTCGCCCGCCGACGGCAGGGTGGTGGCCGTGGAAGAAGTCCGCGATGCCTACGCCGACCGCGACGCGCTGAAAATCAGCGTCTTCATGAACGTCTTCAACGTTCACTCCAACCGCTCGCCCGTCGACGGCACGGTGCAAACCGTCAGCTATTTCGCCGGGCAGTTTTTCAATGCGGCGCTGGACAAGGCTTCGCTTGAAAACGAACGCAATGCCACGGTGCTGCTGACGCCCCAAGGGCATGTGGTCACCGCCGTCCAGGTGGCGGGCCTGGTGGCAAAGCGTATACTTTGCTATACGAAACCAGGCGAGCGGCTTTATGCCGGCCAGCGCTACGGCTTCATCCGTTTCGGGTCGCGGGTCGACGTATACCTGCCTTTGGGCGCGCGCCCGCGCGTGGCCATAGGCGACAAGGTTCAGGCTACCAGCACGGTCCTGGCCGAGCTGCCCGATAGCGCCACCACCGCCGCAAGCGAGTAACAGCCATGCCACATACCGACGAGTCCCATCGGCGGCGCAGCATCTACCTGCTGCCCAACGCGTTCACCACCGCCAACCTGTTTGCCGGCTTCTACGCGGTCGTGCAGGCCATGAATGGACGCTTCGACGTTGCCGCCATCGCCATTTTCGTGGCCATGATTTTCGACGGCATGGATGGGCGCGTGGCGCGCTTGACCAATACCCAATCGGCTTTCGGTGAGCAATACGACTCCCTGTCCGACATGGCTTCGTTCGGAATTGCGCCGGCACTGGTCATGTACGAATGGGCCTTGCAGGGGCTGGGCCGCTGGGGCTGGCTGGCCGCCTTCATTTATGTGGTGGGCGCGGCCTTGCGCCTGGCGCGCTTCAATACCAATATCGGCGTGGTCGACAAGCGCTTCTTCCAGGGGCTGCCCAGCCCGGCGGCGGCGGCGCTGGTGGCGGGCTTCGTCTGGCTGGCGGTGGACAACAAGCTGCTGCTGGAAACCCACACCATTACCTGGGTGGCTTTTGTGTTTACCGTGTACGCCGGCATCGCCATGGTCACCAATGCGCCGTTCTATAGCGGCAAAACTTTCGCCCTGGGCCGCAGCGTGCCGTTCTGGGTGATTTTGCTGGTCGTCGCCGTATTCGTCTTCGTTTCCAGCGATCCGCCCATCGTGCTGTTCGGCTTGTTCGTAGTCTACGGCCTGTCGGGTTGGTTCATCATGCTGTGGCGCTGGCGCCGGGCGCGGCGGCTGAACCGCATGTGGCACGAAGGCCTGGGCGGCCAGGCCGACGACACCCCGGCATCGGCCGAGCACTCGTTCAGCGCAAAACACACTTTTCAATCCCCCGAGCTGGGCGGGCAGACCGACAGGCACGATACGTCGTCCGGCAAGGTCGATCAGTAAGGCGGGAATGCCCGGCGGCCGCTGCCGCCGGCCTTCAAAAGAACCAGTTGCTGTCGCGGTCGTACATGGGGTCGGGCCCTGGGTGGAAACGGGTCACCTTGGCCCCGTCTTTTCCGAAGTACACATACATCAGCGAGTTCCATACGCTGTTCTGCCGATAGCGGTAGCTCCAGACGATCTGCCGGGACGAAGGCAGCCCGACCGTGCTGATTTCAGCCGGCGGGCCGAATTCGCAGCGCACCCGTTCGGGCGTCCAGGTGCCCGAGGACAGCAGGCTGAAATGCTGGTCGGTCAGCAGCGCCTCGATGCGGTCGGTGTTGCCGGCGCCATCGACATGGGTTCCCCAGGCGTATTGGCCATAGGGCTGCTGGCTCCAGATCAGGCGCTGGCCGCCGTTTTCGGTCGGGCAGGAATAGCCGGGCCGACCGTACTTGGCTTCGACCTGGGCCAGCGGCGTACCGGGCGGCGTGTCGGCCATGTTTGCGCAGGCGGCTAGAAAAGCCAGCCCTGCGCCGGCGCCGAGCAGCTTTACATAATGGAGGGCGGTGACGGTATCCATGGCGATTGGCCTTTTCCGGTATAATGCTGACTTCTTTGGGCCGCGCCCGAAGAAAAATGCTTTAGTAGATTGTAATTTGTTAATCACCGCACGTCAGGGCACCTCGGCCCTGGCGCTTGTTAAAGAGGCTGAATAATGTCTGTTGCTGACATCAAAAAATCCGACATCGTTGCGCAGTATCAACGCGCGCAAGGCGATACCGGCTCTCCCGAAGTTCAGGTGGCGTTGCTTACGGCACGCATCAACGAGCTTACCGGTCACTTCAAAGCGCACATGAAAGACCACCACTCGCGTCGTGGCCTGCTGCGCATGGTAAGCCGTCGCCGCAAGCTGCTTGACTACCTGAAGGGCCGTAATCCCGATTCTTATCGTTCGCTCATCGAAAAGCTCGGTCTGCGTAAGTGATACCCGGGGCTGGCTCCCCACGATGCAACCGTGGACACTGCGACCAGAATCGCGGTGTACACGGTTTTTTTCATTGTAAGGATATTCTGTAATGTTTAATAAAGTGAGCAAGTCGTTTCAGTACGGCCAGCACACGGTGGTCCTGGAAACAGGCGAGATTGCTCGCCAGGCCTCCGGCGCCGTACTGGTTTCGATTGACGATACCGTTGTCCTGGCGACCGTCGTCGGGGCCAAGAAGGCCAAGCCCGGCCAGGATTTCTTCCCGCTGACCGTTGATTACGTAGAAAAAACCTATGCCGCCGGCCGCATTCCCGGTGGTTTCTTCAAGCGTGAAGGCCGTCCCTCCGAAAAGGAAATCCTGACCTCGCGCCTGATCGACCGCCCCTTGCGCCCCTTGTTCCCCGAAGGCTTCTACAACGAAGTCCAGGTCATCCTGCACACGGTTTCGGTCAACCCCGAAATCGACCCCGACATCGCCGCCATGATCGGCGCATCGGCCGCGCTGGCCATCTCGGGCATTCCCTTCGACGGCCCCATCGGCGCCGCGCGTGTCGGCTACATCGACGGCCAGTACGTGCTTAACCCCACCACCAGCCAGATCAAGGTTTCGCAAATGGACCTGGTCGTTGCCGGCACCGAAGCCGCCGTGCTGATGGTCGAATCCGAAGCCAAGAACCTGTCCGAAGAAGTCATGCTGGGCGGTGTCGTGTTCGGCCACGAGCAAATGCAGGCCGCCATCAACGCCATCCACGACCTGGTCGCCGAAGCCGGCAAGCCCGAATGGGATTGGCAGCCCGCACCCAAGAATGAAGCGCTGGCTACCGCTGTGGCCTCCGCCGCCCAGGACGGCTTGCGCGCCGCTTATCAGGTTCGCGAAAAGCAGGCTCGCACCAACAAGCTGCGCGAAGTCTACGCCGCCGTCAAGGACAAGCTGGCCGAGCATGCCGCCGCCAAGGGTGAAGACGCTCCCGACAGCGTCGAAGTCGAAAACATGCTGTTCGACCTGGAAGCCAAGATCGTGCGCGGCCAGATCCTGAACGGCGAGCCTCGCATCGACGGCCGCGACACCCGCACCGTGCGCCCCATCAGCGTCAGCCTGGGCGTGTTGCCCCGTGCACACGGCAGCGCCCTGTTCACCCGCGGTGAAACCCAGGCCCTGGTTGTGGCCACGCTGGGCACCAAGCAAGACGAACAGATCATCGACTCCATCATGGGCGAGCATCGCGACCGCTTCATGCTGCATTACAACTTCCCGCCGTTCGCCACGGGCGAAACCGGCCGCTTCGGTTCGCCCAAGCGTCGCGAGATCGGCCACGGCCGCCTTGCCAAGCGCGCGCTGGTTTCGTCCTTGCCCGAAGCGCAAGACTTCCAGTACACCATCCGCGTCGTGTCGGAAATCACCGAATCCAACGGCTCGTCCTCCATGGCGTCCGTATGCGGCGGCTCGCTGGCCATGATGGACGCCGGCGTTCCGGTCCGCGACCACGTGGCGGGCGTCGCCATGGGCTTGATCAAGGACGGCGGCAAGTTCGCGGTTCTTACCGACATCCTGGGTGACGAAGATCACCTGGGCGACATGGACTTCAAGGTGGCCGGCACCGTGCAGGGCATCACCGCCTTGCAAATGGATATCAAGATCCAGGGCATCACCAAGGAAATCATGCAGGTCGCATTGGCTCAAGCCAAGGAAGGCCGCCTGCACATCCTGGGCAAGATGAAGGAAGCCATCGAGGGTTCGCGCACCGAATTGTCCGAGTTCGCACCGCGCATGCTCAGCATCAAGATCAACCCCGAGAAGATCCGCGACGTCATCGGCAAGGGCGGCGCCACCATCCGTGCGCTGACCGAAGAAACCGGTACGCAGATCGACATCGGCGACGACGGCACCATCACCATTTCCAGCGCCGACCTGGACAAGGCCCGTGAAGCCGAGCGCCGTATCAAGGAATTGACGGCCGACGTCGAAGTGGGCCAGGAGTACGAAGGCCCCGTGCTGCGCCTGCTGGATTTCGGCGCCATCGTCCAGGTGCTGCCCGGCCGCGACGGCCTGCTGCACATCTCCGAGATCGCCAACTACCGCATCGCCAACATCAACGACGTGCTCAAGGTTGGCCAGATGGTGCGCATCAAGGTCATCGAAGCCGACGACAAGGGCCGTCTGCGCTTGTCCATGAAGGCCATCGGCGGCATCGAAGCCCAGGGCGGTCCTCAGGGCCCGACCGAAGGCTAAGCACTAAGCACCCGACAGCGGGGCCGGGCGGGCGGTACGCCGCCTCGGCAGCCAGGTCAGCCGGCCGTTTTCATCGCTTTTGCGGTGGGAACGGCCGGCTTTTTATTTTTTGATTGAGACGAGCAGGCACAGGTGTGCGAATGCGGAACGTCGCACAAAGGCGGCGTCGTGTTTTCTTTCTAAGTGTTTGATTTCATTGGTGCACCCAGCCGGAATCGAACCGGCACGACCAGGGGTCGAGAGATTTTAAGTCTCTTGCGTCTACCAATTCCGCCATGGGTGCGCGGGGCCGCGAAGCGCCTTTCGGCTCGCGTCAGGCCCGGTAGCTCTGTAATGTGGCGGAAGCGGTGAGATTCGAACTCACGGATGGGTTGCCCCATCGCTGGTTTTCAAGACCAGTCCATTCAACCGCTCTGGCACGCTTCCACTTCCGGGGTACGGCCCGGATGCCGAAAGTCCGATTTTATCGTGCATGCATCGGCCTTTCAGAAGGACGTGAGTTTAGCCCATGTGGGGCCGCTTGTGGGCTGAACCGGGCCGGCCGCCTTAAAAAAACCGAATTAACAGGCGATAATGCTTCTTTTGAATTCCCATCAAGGAGCTGTTATGAAGGCGGTGGAAATATCCCAACCCGGTGGCCCGGAAGTGCTGGTGATGGTGGATCGCCCCATGCCCGAACCCAAGGCGGGCGAAGTGCTTATCAAGGTTTCCGCCGCCGGCATCAACCGGCCCGATGTCTTTCAGCGCAAGGGCAATTATCCGCCGCCTCCCGGGGCGTCCGATTTGCCCGGGCTGGAGGTCGTGGGCGAAATCGTGGCGGGCGATACGGGCGCCACGGGCCTGTCAGTTGGTGACAAAGTATGCGCCTTGTTGGCCGGCGGCGGCTATGCCGAGTACTGCACGGCGCCCGCCGTCCAATGCCTGCCGGTACCCAAAGGCCTGTCCGATGTCGAAGCCGCGGGCTTGCCTGAAACCTACTACACAGTGTGGAGCAATGTGTTCGATCGCGGCCGCTTGTCGGCGGGCGAGTCATTGCTGGTGCATGGCGGGGCAAGCGGCATAGGCACGACGGCCGTGCAGTTGGCCACCGCGATGGGCAACCGGGTTTATGCCACGGTGGGCAGCGACGAGCGCGCGCGCGCCGTAGAAGCGCTGGGGGCGGTTCAGGCCATCAACTACCGTACCCAGGATTTTGTCGACGAGATCAAGAAGGCCACCGGCGGCAAGGGCGTGGATGTGGTGCTGGACATGGTGGCGGGCGACTATGTCAATCGCAATATCAGTTGCCTGGCCGATGACGGGCGCATCGTCATCATCGCCTTGCTGGGCGGCGCCAAGGCCGGTATCGATTGCAGCCAGATACTGCGTCGCCGTCTGACCGTGACCGGTTCCACGTTGCGTCCGCGCCCGCCGCAATTCAAGGCCGAGATCGCCAAGTCCTTGAAAACACATGTCTGGCCCTTGCTTGAGTCGGGCAAGATCCGGCCTGTCGTGCATGCCACCTTTCCCTTGGAAAAGGCCTGCGATGCCCATGCCATGATGGATGCCGGCGAGCAGATCGGCAAGATCGTCCTGACCGTCTAGGGCGGGTGCCCGATCGGAGCCGACCGGCTCCGATCGCAGGCTTGCGGATTGCCACAATCGATTATGCGAATGAGGCTGTACACGCTACAATGCCGGGTTATTCAATTTTTTTAATTCAGGCCTTGGGCAGATAGATGGACACTCAAAGTCGCGAACACCCTCGCAAGCGCCTTGTGATGGGCAACTGGAAAATGCACGGCAATCAGGCCGCCAACAGGGTGCTGCTTGACGGGCTGTGCGCGGGCGTGCCCGCTGTACCGGATTGCGACGTGGCGGTGTGCGTTCCCTTTCCCTATCTGGGGCAGGCCGGCGCCAGCCTTCAAGGCAGCGGAATATCCTGGGGTGCGCAGGACGTCAGCGCGCACGAGCAGGGCGCCTATACGGGCGAAGTCGCTCCCGCGATGCTGGCCGATTTCGGGTGTACATGGGTGCTGGCAGGGCATTCCGAGCGGCGCGCCATGCACGGCGAGACCGATCAGTTGGTGGCGGACAAGGCCGTAGCGGCCCTGAATGCCGGCTTGACGCCGGTGGTGTGCATAGGCGAAACGCTACAACAGCAGGAAGCCGGCCAGACCGAAAACGTCATTGCCCGGCAGCTTGCGCCAGTGCTGGGCCTGGGCGCAGCCCTGGTTTCCCGCATGGTTCTGGCCTACGAGCCGGTATGGGCGATCGGAACCGGCCGCACGGCCACGCCCGACCAGGCCCAGGCGGTGCATGCCTTCATCCGCGCTCGGCTGGCGGAATTGGGCGCATCCCAGGTTCGTATTTTGTACGGCGGCAGCGTCAAGGCGTCGAACGCCGCCAGTTTGTTTGCCATGCCCGACATCGATGGCGCCCTGGTGGGCGGTGCATCGCTGGTGGCGGAAGAATTTTTACGTATAGCGGCCGCATAGGCCTCGGAGTTTTTTCATGCAATGGTTGTCACCCGTCCTCCTGGCTGTTCAGGTTATTTCTTCCTTGAGCATCATCGTGCTGGTCTTGCTGCAGCAAGGCAAGGGCGCCGACATGGGCTCGTCTTTCGGCGGCGGTTCCGCAGGTAGCCTTTTCGGCGCCACGGGCGCTGCCAACTTCCTGTCGCGCACCACCAAGTGGGCGGCCATCATCTTCTTTGTGTCGACGGCCGGCCTGGCATATGTGGCTCACCACCCGGGTTCAAAGTCCATCATCGATGGCGGCGTGATGCAGGGCTTCCAGGACAAACCGGCTCCCGCCGTCGGTTCCGACGTGCCGTCCGTGCCAGGCGCTCCGACAGGCTCGGCGGTGCCGTCGACTCCCGCGCCCGCTGCGGCCCCCGCCAAGCCGGCTCCCGCTGAGCCCACCCCTGCCGTTCCTGCGGCGCCGGCGGCTCCGGCCACGAGCAAATAAGGGGTAGCCGCAGGCATGCGGCACAGGCCGTCAGGGCAGGAAATTGGCTAAAAATTTCATGCTAGAATACCGGTCTTTGCAAGCCGACGTGGTGGAATTGGTAGACACGCTATCTTGAGGGGGTAGTGGCGAAAGCTGTGCGAGTTCGAGTCTCGCCGTCGGCACCAGAAATAATTCGAAGCTGTTCAAAAATATCCGGAAGCCCGCAAAAACAAAATGTTTGCGGGCTTTTTTATTGATCAAAATCCCAATGCGATGGCGACGCCTGCGGCAAGCATGCCCATGGCCAGAACCCCCGCGACCAGTACGAGCAGATCAGCCCGCCGGAACGAGCGGGCCACCATGGCCAGGGACGGCAGGCTGATCGGCGGAAGCGTCATGAGCAATGCCGCGGCGGGGCCGGTGGCCACGCCCAGCGACAGCATGGCCTGGACGATAGGCACCTCGCCGGCGGTGGGGATGACAAACAACATGCCCGCCACCGCTGCGCCGAGAATCCACAAGATGCTGTTGTCGACGGTGATGTCTATCATCGGGAACAACCACGCTCGCGCAGCACCGAGTGCAAGTACGAGAATCAGGTATTCGGGCAACAAGCGTAGGGTCATGTTGCTGAACGCGCGCAGCCAGCGCCGCAGGATGGCCGCCGGATCCATGCCTTGCCCGTCGCTCGGTGCTTGCTCGTCTGGTTCGGCGGGTACGTCGACGCTTGCATCGCTGCCCCGGTTCATGCGGTTCAGCACCCAGCCAAGGCCGATCACCATCACCAGCCCCAGCGCCAGACGTAGCCCCGCCCAGTGCCATCCGAGTACGAATCCCATGAATACCAGGGTGGCTGGGTTGAGCATGGTGTTGCCCAGCCAGTAGGCCGCCGTGCTGCCAGGGGCGGCCTGGCACTTGCGCAATCCGTTTACCACGGGGGCGGAACAGCAGGTGCACATCATGCTGGGGATGGATAGCAGGCTGCCCGTCACGACGCTGCCTGTACCCGGGCCGCCCAGCCAGCGCCGGATCCAGTGTGCGGGCAGCAAGGCCTGCAAGGCGGAACCCAGAAGCAGACCGAGCAGCATGGCCTTCCATATTGCCAGGCCGTAGGCCATCGCGTAATCGAGCGCTGCCTGTACGGAAGGGGAGGGCACGGCGCCATCGGCGCCGGCCAGGATGGAAGAGCCGATGGAGTGGGTATCGGCAGCCACGAAGATGCGGTCGTAATACGGCGACCACTTCACATAGAACAATCCGGCCAGGGCGATGAGTACGAAAACGGCGATTCCCCAGGCGGGATGCGAGGAATGGCGGGAAGACAAATTGTTGTTCACTTGGATGTTCGGTTTGTGTGCTTTTGGGAATGGGGGGCGCTGTATTCGCCGCCACCCGAAGTTTATTTCAGATTGTCCGGATGGCGTTTTCCCCATGCCTCAAGCATGCCGCGGCAGCCGTTTTGTTGTAATTATGGGAGGCCGCGAAATTATCTTGTAAGCGCCGGTCGGCCAGCATATTATTCCTCGACCTTACTGATTGTAAGGTTTTATTAACGGGGGAGTGGATAATGAAGATCAAGAGATTTGCCGTCGTATTGGCGCTGTCCGGCGTGGCCGGCGGCTGCGTGCCGTACTACGCGGGTTACGACAATATGTACACGCAAAACATGTACGCGCCGGGAGGGCAACTGGCGGACAAGAACGAAGGGCCGATGCTGCTGGCCTCCGCCACAGACGCCAGCCTGGCGGCGATGTTCCCCAAAGGAACGTCCAAAACCGCCGTCATGCAGGTGTTGGGCAATCCCCTTACCTCGTCGACCAGTTCGGGCGGAAAGTCGACCCAAACCTTTACACATACTTTCACCAGCTATGCGCGCAAGCTGGTGGAAATGCAGATGCTGACCGTTGAATACGATAGTCAGGGGATGGTGTCCGGCCTGACCCTGACCAAGTCCAGCAATACCTGGTAGCGGTCGCGGCGCGTCCGGGGCGCCGGGCCTACTGCGTGGCCCCGGCTCGCAATGCATGCCGGGGCTGGCCGTGGGCCTGTCAGTGGCTCCGTCCGCCCACCTCGTCCGGTCTGGCGGAGCTGGCCCGCCGGAAAGTCATTCTCCGGGCTTGAACTCAAGCATCTTCATGGCTTTGCCCAGCGCCTTGGCGGATTTGCCGTACTCCGCCCAGGGCTGGTTCCCCCGGTCCAGTCTTTCGTGTATGTTTTGCACCCGCCACTGGTCCGAGCTTTTCAGTTTCTCGACTTCGTCCCATCCGATGGGGACGGACACGCCCATGCCGGGGCGCGCCCGCGCGGACCAGGCGGATACCGTGGTGGCGCCGAAGCCATTGCGCAAATAGTCGATGAAGATTTTTCCGACCCGGTTGCGCGGGCCGCTTTTCGCGGCGAAGCGCCGGGGCAGGGTGGCGGCCATGTGCAACACGATGGCGTGCGAAAAGTCCTTGACCGTATCCCAGTCGTAGCGCCGTTGCAGCGGGACCACTACATGCAGTCCCTTGCCGCCGCTGGTCTTTACGAATGGATGCAGTTCCAGCTCCTGCAGGAAGGCGCGCAGGAGCAGGGCGGCTTCCTGTATGGTTTGCCATTCCACGCCTTTGCCGGGATCCAGATCGAAGGTCATGCGGTCGGGCCGGGCGATCATGGTCTTGACGGCATTCCAGGTATGGAACTCGATGACGTTCATCTGGGCGGCTGACAGCAGCCCTTGTTCTCTTGCTATCTCCATCAGCGGGTCGTGGCCGGGATCCAGTTTTTTGGGCAGTTGCCTGACCCCTGCCATGGTGGCCGTTTCCAGGTGCTTCTGGAAGAACAACTGGCCTTTCACGCCTTCGGGGGCGCGTACCAGCGATACGGGGCGGCCCTTGAGGTGCTCCATCATCAGCGGCCCCACCAGGCTATAAAAGCGGACGAGATCTATCTTCCTGATGCCAGATGACGTTTCGATCACGCGTTCCGGGTGAGTGACCTTGAGCTTGCCCAAGGCCGGCTCCTTCTTCTTGGCGGATGGTTGGGAACGGTCCGGTTTGCGGACGGCTTCAGAGGGCATGCTGGTCTCCCTGACGATGGCGGTGGCGGGCTTGTCGCTGCGCAGCCCATGAAACACCGAATGGCGAATGCGGTCTGTCTTGGTCCATTGGCCGAACGAGACTTCGGCCAGCAATTCGGGGCGCACCCAGTGGGCATTCTTCTCGATGCCCGCCGTCGCCGAAAACGGGCTTTTTTCCGTATGCAAGGTGTCCAGCTTTTTTCTGATGGCGTTAAGCATTTTGCTGTCGAAGCCGGTGCCCACCTTTCCGGCATACCGCAAGGCGCCGGTTTCATCATGTACGCCCAGCAGCAAGGACCCCACGCCGCTGCGGGAACCATTGGGATCGGTATAGCCTCCGATGACGAACTCCTGGCGCATACTGCACTTGAGCTTGATCCAGTCGGTCGAGCGTTGCGACACGTAGCGGGAATTTTTTCTTTTTCCTATGACGCCTTCCAGCCCCATTCTGCATGCCGACGCCACGATGTCTTTGGCGCTTTCCTCAAAGCTCGCGCTGTAGCGGATCGCCTCATGTCGCTGGGTGGCCTTGGCGTCGCGCAACACGGTTTCCAGCAAAGCGCGTCTTTCGACCAGGGGAAGCTGCCGTAGATCCCTGCCGCCGCAAAAAGGCAGGTCGAAAAGGTAGTACACGATCTTTTCCGTCCGGGTGGCGTCGAAGGCCCCTTGCAGCGCCTGGAAATCGGGCACGCCGTTCTTGTCGAACACGACGATTTCCCCGTCATACCATCCTTCCGGAAGATGCAGGGACTCGAGCTGCCTGGCCAGTGCGCCCAGCTTGGCGGTCCAGTCGTTTCCGTTGCGGGTGAAAAGGCGGGTGCTTCCCTCTTGTATGCGTGCCAGAAGGCGGTAGCCGTCGAACTTGATTTCATACAGCCACGCCTGCGCATCGGAGGGCGCCGAGTCGACCAGCGTTGCCAGTTGCGGCTTCAGCGTGGCGGGCAAGGGCGATTTCTTTCCTGGCCGTTCCGGGGCGGGCGGATCCGGATGATCAGGCTCTTGCGCTACGCTGTCCGGCATTTCATCCACTACGCTGAACTCGGTGGAAGGGCGCTGGAATTCGTCTTTTTCCTTGATCAGCAGCCAGGGGTCCTGCTTCGCCGATTTGCCTTTCATGCGTACCAGGGTCCATCGGCCTTTCAGCTTGTGTCCGTGCAGCTCGAACTTCAGCTTGCCCTGGCGATACCCTTTGCGCGCATCGCCCAGCGGCGCCCAGGCGCCCTTGTCCCAGATGATGACTTTGCCCGCGCCATATTGTCCATCCGCAATCTGACCTTCGAACTCTCTATAGGAAATAGGGTGGTCCTCTACGTGAACGGCCATGCGTTTGTCGGCGGGGTCGAAACTGGGCCCTTTGGGGACGGCCCAGCTTTTCATGGTGCCATCCAGCTCCAGCCGAAAGTCGTAATGCAGGCGGGACGCCCAATGTTTCTGAATCACGAAAGAGCGGGCGCCGGTCCTGGCAGCGCCGCCTTCGGACGGTTCCGCCGTGCGCGTGAAATCGCGTTTGGCCTTGTAGGATGCCAGCGGGTCGGATTTGGCCATGGACGCACTCGCTCTAGGCGGCCTTGCGGCCGGATTTGGCCGCCGCCTTCCGGGGGCTCTTCTTTGCCGCGGTCTTCTTCGTTGCGCCCGTCTTGCCTGCGCTCTTCTTCGTGACGGCTTTCCTGGCCGTGGATTTCCGGGCGGGGCCGACCGATGCCTTGTCGGCGCCCCGTGCCTGGCCTTTGCCCAGGCTGCGCCGCAGCATGTCGGTCAGGTCCAGTATCTTGGCGCCGCCGCCGTCCGTTTGTTCGGTGTCCGGCTCCATGACTGACTCGATTTCGCCAGAGTCCGCCTTTTCCTTGACCAGCCGCAGTATCTGTTCCTTGAATGCATCGGTGAAGTCCTCGGGCTTCCATTTGCTGCTCATGTCCTGTACCAATTGTTCACCCATGGCCATCTCCTTGTCCGTCAGCCCGGTGGACTTGGTGCCTTGCGCCGGCAGGTTCAGGTCGTCCCAGGAACGGATTTCGTCTCCCCAGCGCAGCAGGTTGAGAATGAGCGCGGGACCGCAAGGCATGAGGATGGCCAGGTGCTGCTTGGTCTGGATGACGACCTTGGCGATGCCCGCCTTTTTGGTCTTGACCAGGACTTCGCGCAGTAGGGCGTACACTTTGGCGCCCTTGTTGATGGGGGAGATATAGTAGGGCCGATCCAGATAGACGAAGGGGATGTCGCTGATGGGTACGAAGGCTTCTATTTCGACGGTCTGCGTCGTCCTGGGATAGGCTGCCGAAATTTCCTCGGCCGACAAGATGACATAGCGGCCATCTTCGTACTCTATGCCTTTGACGATGTTTTCCTTGCTGACTTCCTTGCCCGTTGCTTTGTTGATGCGCTTATAGCCCACGGGATCCATGCTGCGCTTGTCCAGCCAGTCGAAATCCAGACCCTGGTCCTGGGTAGCCGAATGCAGGGCAATGGGGATATGAACCAGCCCGAAGGAAATAGCGCCTTTCCATAGGGCGCGCTTGCTCGATGCAGCCATGTTTTTCTCCACGTACCGGAGACGTCCAGCAAGCAATGTACCCGAATAAAGAAAGCCCCGGCGCGCAAGGCGGGCCGGGGCGGAACGGCGGCCGCGCGTAGCTGCGCAAGGCCGCGTGATTCGAGTCCGCTTCTTATTGCGGGCCGAGTTTTTCGATCAGTTTGCCCAAGGCATCGACCTCGGCGGGCTTGAGTTCGGAGAGCGGCGCCCGTACGGGGCCGGCGCTGTGCCCGACCAGGGTGGCGCCGGCCTTGACGATGCTGACGGCATAGCCCGGTTCGCGATTGCGCAGAGCCAGATAGGGCATGAAGAACTCCTTCAGCAAGCGGTGCTGAAGGGCGATATCGTCATTCGCTACCGCTTCGTAGAAGGTCATGGCCGTTTTGGGAATGAAGTTGAATACTGCGGACGAATACACCGGCGTTCCCAGCGCCTTATAGGCGGCGGCATAGACTTCGGCCGTCGGCAGGCCGCCCAGGTAGGAAAAGCGGTCGCCCATGCGCAGATGGATGGCGGACATCAGCTCGATATCGCCCACGCCGTCTTTGAATCCGATCAGGTTGGGGCAGCGTTGGGCCAGCTTTTCCAGGGTGTCCGGCGTCAAGCGGCTGTTGGCGCGGTTGTAGACGATGACGCCGAACTTGACGCTTTTGCATACTTGCTCGACGTGGGCCGCCAGGCCTTCCTGGCCGGCTTCGGTCAGGTAGTGCGGCAGCAGCAATATGCCGTGGGCGCCGGCCTTCTCGGCGGCCTGGGCGCATTCGATGGCAAAGCGCGTGGGGCCGCCGGCGCCGCCGATGATGGGCACTTTACCCTTGCAGGTATCAACGGCCGCCTTGATGATTTGCGGGTATTCATGGCCGGTCAGCGAGAAGAATTCGCCGGTGCCGCCCGCCGCGAACAGGGCGCTGGGGCCATAAGGCATCAGCCACTCCAGCCGCTCGCGATAGCCGGCCTCGTGAAAATCGCCGTTGACATCGAAGTCGGTAAGCGGAAAGGAGAGCAGGCCCGAGCCCATTACGGCTTTCAGTTCTTGAGGATCCATCTGGTTTTCTCCATGCGCGGATACACGCGCCTAGGTTTTTAGGGGTTTGACAGGGAATATGGGTAAAGCTGAACAGGCTTGCGGCCGGTATTTCATTTACTTGTCAGTTATCATACAAGTAAATCGAAAGAATTGCATCTCCCTCGTGGTGGAAAGGCCTGGTTTTCAGTAGGAGGGCGCCGGAATCAGTGGGCAAAAGATCATAAGCCGGTGCCGACGAAATCCTGCAATTCCCGGGTTTGGGGATGGGTCAGAATTTCGGGGCCGCCGGTTTCCCATACCAGGCCCTGGTGCATATAGATGATCTTGTCGGCGACCCGCCGCGCGAAAGCCATTTCGTGAGTCACCAGGATCATGGTCATGCCGCCCGCGGCAAGGTCTTCGATGACTTTCAGCACTTCGGCGGTCAATTGGGGATCCAGCGCCGAGGTGACTTCGTCGAACAGCATGACTTGCGGTTCCATGGCCAGCGAGCGCGCGATGGCCACGCGCTGCTGCTGCCCGCCCGAAAGCTGTTCGGGGTAGCTGTCGGCTTTTTCCATCAGGCCTACTTTCCGCAGGACCTGGTCGGCTTTCTCGGCGCAAGCCTTCTTGGGCAGTTTCTTTACGTGCTTCAGGGCCAGGGTGATGTTCTGTTTGACCGTCAGGTGAGGGAAGAGGTTGTAGCTCTGGAACACGATGCCCACGTCCTGGCGCAGTTGGCGCAGGTTTATCGAGTCCGAACCCAGTTCGTGCCCGCACACGCTGATAGTGCCTTTGTTGATGGTTTCCAGATGGTCGATGCAGCGCAGTGCCGTGCTTTTTCCCGACCCGCTCTGGCCGATGATGGCGACCACTTCGCCTTTGCGAATGTCGAAGGACACGCCTTTCAATACTTCGTTGTCGCCGAACTGCTTGTGGATGTCCTGCACTTTGACGATAGCCGACATTCGGTCTCCCTTTGAATTCGCCACCTGCCGCAACGGCGCGGCACGCCCGTCGCGGATTATCGAGGCCTTATTGTTATCGGGGATCGTATAAGGAAACATTGTCGATAACCCCTAAAACAGCCGGGGCCGTGGCGTTGCCGCCTTATTGCTTGAGTGTCGATGTATCGCAAATGAAAATCGTTTACACTTACATTTCGCTGAAAATACTATCGCGGCGCCTCGGGGGCGCCGCAGGCAAGGAGCTATAAAAGCCATGCGGAATTTGTTTTTGGGGGCGGCCCTGGCCGCAACGATGATGACGGGAGCCCAGGCGGCGGTCCAGCCCAAGGCGGTCGTCCAGACTTACGCCGACGTCGCCTTGGCGAGTTATGAAGACGCCTTGTCGACAGCCAGGGCCATGCAAAAATCGATCAACACCATGTTGGCCGAGCCCAGTGTCAAGACCCTGGCCGCCGCGCGCGATGCCTGGTTGGCGGCGCGCGTGCCGTATCAGCAGACCGAAGCTTTCCGCTTCGGCAACCCTATTGTGGATGACTGGGAGGGCAGGGTGAATGCCTGGCCGCTGGACGAAGGCATGATCGATTACGTCGACGCCTCCTACGGCACGGAATCCGACGCCAATGCCTATTATGTCGTCAACGTCATTGCCAACAAGAAACTTAGCGTGGGCGGCAAGGCTGTCGACGTATCCTCGATAACGCCCGAGCTGCTGCGCGAGGTCTTGCACGAGGCCGACGGCAACGAGGCCAATGTATCCACCGGCTACCACGCCGTCGAATTCCTGCTGTGGGGCCAGGACTTGAACGGCACCGGGCCGGCTCCGGCGGGTCGGACGGGCACTCCCATGGAGCGCCATGCCGGTAACCGTCCGCATACCGACTTCGACCTGGCCAATTGCACCGGCGGCCATTGCGAGCGCCGCGCCGAGTACCTGCGGGTGGTGACCGATATGCTGGTGTCCGACCTGGAAGAAATGGTCGGCAACTGGAAGGCCGACGGCAAGGCCCGGCAGGCCGTGCAAGAGGACTCCAAGGCGGGGCTGGTTGCCATGCTGACCGGGCTGGGCAGCCTGTCCTACGGCGAACTGGCCGGCGAGCGCATCAAATTGGGCTTGATGTTGCACGATCCCGAAGAAGAGCACGACTGCTTTTCCGACAATACCCATAACTCGCACTTCTACAATCAGGTCGGCATGATGAATGTCTATCTGGGCCGCTATGCTCGCGTGGATGGCTCGACGCTCAAGGGCGCGGCCTTGTCGGATCTGGTCAAAGGGGTCGATGCCGGGCTGGATGCCGAGATGCGCGCCAAGCTGGATGCCACGCTGAAAGCCATGCAGGCCATGAAGGATCGCGCCGAAAAAGTGGAAACCTACGACCAGATGATTGCGCAGGGCAATACGGCGGGCAATGCCGTGGTGCAGGCTGTCATCGACGGCCTGGTGGCGCAGACCCGCAGCATAGAGCGCGTGATCGCGGCCCTTGATCTGGGCGGGATCGAGCTTGAAGGGTCCGACAGCCTGGACAACCCCAACGCCGTGTTCAAGTAGCCCGTCCGGCATATGCCGGCGCCTAAGCAAGAAACGTATTCAACGTGAAATACATAGTCGCATCCATACTGGCGGCGGGCATACTGGCCGTGCCCGCCCTTGCCTCGCCGCCACGGTCCGACCTGGACTCCAAGGATCGCAAGCGCGTCCAAGTCATTACACGGGCGACCACCGACTTCAGCAAACCCGAACAGTTCGAGGTCATGCAGGGCGGCGCGGGCACGGTGCAGAAACTGATCAATCCGGACATTTTTTCGCATCCCGCGGCCAACCTGGATTTCGAAGGGCGGCAAGAGTTCATGGTGGGCAACGGCCTGTTCCGCAAGGACTGGGTGTCGTCTCCATCCTCCACCCAGGCCTCCGACGGCCTGGGGCCTTTGTTCAATGCGCGGTCCTGCCAGGGCTGCCATGTGAAGGACGGCCGAGGCACGGTGCCGGGCTTCGATCCGCTGGAGCGTAGCGACGCCGTGGCTTTGCTACTGCGCCTATCCTTGCCGGACAATAGTGCGGACGCGCGCCGGCGCCTGGACCAGGGCGAAGTCGCCTCTTTGCCGGACCCGGTCTACGGGCATCAGTTGCAACCCTTCGCCGTGGCCGGCGTGGCCGCAGAAGGAAGGATAAAGATCGATTATCGCGAGGTTCCCGTAGCATTGAACGGCGGCGAGACGGCCGTATTGATGGACCCCAGCTATAGCGTGGAGGATCTGGCCTATGGCCCTCTGCACCCGGATGTCAGGCTTTCGCCCCGCTTGGCGCCGCCCATGCTGGGCCTGGGCCTGCTCGAGGCCATTCATCAGGATGACATCCTGGCGAATGCGGAGCGCGATCAGGGCGATGGAATTTCGGGCCGCCCCAACTGGATACGCGATTCCCGCAGCGGTGAAAAGGTGCTGGGGCGCTTCAACTGGAAAGCCGGCCAGCCCACGGTCGAGCATCAGTCGGCCAATGCTTTCTCAGGCGACATGGGCTTGTCCACGCCCATGTTTCCCAGTCATTACGGCGATTGCACGCCGGCCCAGAAGGCGTGCCACGACATGCCGCACGGGGCGCAGCCGCATCTGGGCGACCACGAGGTGCCCGCCCGCTTGATGGATTTCGTCACCGTCTATTCCCAGAACCTGGCCCTGCCGCAGCGGCGCGACGTGGGCGACGAGCGCGTGCTGGCCGGCAAGCGGCTGTTTTATGAGTCCAATTGCATAGGCTGCCATGTGCCCAAATACGTGACGCGGCGCGACGCCGCGCGGCCCGAGCACCGTTTCCAACTGATCTGGCCGTATACCGATCTTCTGCTGCACGACATGGGGCCGGGCCTGGCCGATGGGCAGGACGAGGGCGATGCCAGTGGCCGCGAGTGGCGCACGCCGCCTCTGTGGGGCATAGGTTTGACCAAGACCGTCAATCCCAACGCCACCTGGCTGCACGACGGCCGGGCCCGGACCCTGCTGGAAGCCATACTGTGGCACGGCGGCGAAGCGCAGGCGGCTCGCGACCGTGTAACCGCCATGACGCCGGAACAGCGCGCCGACCTGATACGTTTCCTGGAATCTTTATAAGGACGGAATACCGTCATGCCTGCTATCGCTGCTTATATATATAGATGGGCCGCCACGGCCGCCATGTTGTGTGGCGCGAGCCTTGCCGCGGCGGGGCAGTTGCCGCAGGGCTTGGGCGAAAAGCTGGCGCGGGACTATATCGCGCCGGCCATGTCGCAATTCCAGCGGTCGGCCGAGCGCTTGCAGTCCGATTTGCAAGCCTGGTGCGCCGAACCCACCCAAGCCGGCGCCAGTGCTACCCAAGGCGACTTTGCCGAATTGGTCCGGGCATGGTCGGGCATCGAGTTCTTGCGCTTCGGCCCGCTGGTGGCCGCCAACCGCTACGAGCGCATCTATTTCTGGCCCGATTCGCGCGGCGTGACCCTGCGCCAGGTGCAGGGCCTGCTGGGGGGCGAGCAGGCCATTCCCAGCGCCGCCGGCCTGGCTACGCAGAGTGTGGCCCTGCAAGGCTTGCCCGCACTGGAATATGTGCTGTATGGCAAAGATGGGCTGCTGGCGCCTGCCCAGGTCGAAGCGCGCACAGCAGGCGCCGCGGAAGGCATCGACAAGGGCAGGATGCGCGCTTGCGCCTATGCCGTGGCCATAGCCGGTAATCTATCGATCGTTGGCTCCGAGCTGGAAAAAGAATGGGCTCCGGATGGTGATTATGCGCGGCAGTTTGCGGCCCCGTCGCCCGCCAATGCCCTGTATCGCAGCCGGCAGGAAGTGGCGGGCGAAGCCATCAAGGCCTTGTCCACCGGCTTGCAGTTTGCCAGGGACGTAAAGCTGATGCCTATGCTGGGCGCAAACATGAAGGCGGCCAGGCATAGCAAAGCGCCATTCTGGCGCAGCGGCTTGTCGACGCAAGCCATGGCCGCTTCCGTCCAGGGCATGCTGCGCTTCTATATCGCGGGCGCCTATGAATATGCTGAAGGCGAGGCATGGATGGACAGCAGCATCCGGCACGAACTGGAACAAGCGCAGGCCGGTCTGCGGGCAATGCGGAGCGGCCCCGAGGATTTATTGAAATCAGAGGAAGGCTATCGCGGCCTGACCCTTGCGGGGTTGATCCTGAAGAACGTCAAAGGCGTGGTGGACGAACACATGGCGCCGGCCTTCGGCGTAAGAATAGGCTTCAATGCGCTCGATGGCGATTGATCGGCGGCGCTTCCTGGCTTGGGCGGCCACGGCGGGGAGCGGCCTGGCTTGCGGCCCGGTATCCGGCTTTGCCCAGGGTGCCGCCGATACGATGCCGGACACGGGGCGCAAGACGCTGGGCGGCTCTCCTACGCAGACGGGGCGCGATCTTTCTTTATACGTGGCGGCGCGCAAGAATGCCGGTCGCTACGAAGCGGCGCTATTCGATGAGCGGGGGCGCGACCGAAAGGTGCTGTCCTTGCCCGGGCGCGGACATAGCTTCGCCATCGACGCCGCGCGCGGGCGCGTGGTGGCATTCGGCAGGCAGCCTGGTTTTTTTGCCATTGCCTTCGATGCGGCGGGCGGACAGGCGCCGCAAACACTGGATGTCGCACCGGGCCGCCACTTTTTCGGTCATGGCGTGTTTTCTCCAGACGGATGCCTGGTGGTTGCCACGGAAAACGATTATGAAGCCGGCCGCGGCGTGCTCGGCCTGTATGACGCTAGCGCCGGGGGCGGCTATCGGCGTGTGGGCGAATATTCCACCCATGGCGTCGGCCCGCACGAAGTCGTGCTGATGCCGGATGGCCGCACGCTATGCGTCGCCAACGGCGGCATACTGACCCACCCGGATTACGGCAAGCTGCAGCTCAATGCGAACGATATGCGGCCGTCCCTGGCCTATATGGACATGCATGACGGCCGCTTGCTGGAGCAGGTATTTCTTGATGCGGCTCTTAATCGCCTATCCATACGCCACCTGGTGGTCGACGGCACGGGTTCGGTCTGGTTCGGCTGCCAGCATACCGGCCCGGCGGGCGAACGCCCGCCCTTGGTCGGGCGCCACCGCCGGGGCGGCGAGCCCCAACTATTCAACGGCCCGGAAGACGCCCTGCGCGGGATGAAGAACTACGTGGGCTCGCTGGCTTGCGACGCATCAGGCACGTGTATTGCTACGTCCAGCCCAGTAGGCGGGCAGATCATGTATTGGGATGCGACCGATGGCCGCTGCCTGGGAGTGACGCGCATGTTCGACGGCTGTGGCGTGGCGCCGTTGACGCAAAAAGGCTTTCTGGCCAGCAGTGGCCAGGGGGCGTTGGCGCGATTGACGCCCCCAAACCCAGAGCCTGAAAACGTGGCGCAAGCGGTCGCCCTGGCCTGGGACAACCACCTTAGAAAGCTGTGAGCAGAGGCGCTTTGAATGCCATCTACGATGGTAAAGCTTTGAAAATCAAACAAAAAATACAGGCTGCTTGCGCAGGTAAAACTACTAATAAAAACAAGTGCCTGCGGTCTTTAGCTAGAATCGGTATTAATTAAAAAATCGGCTAAAAAGTGTGGCTCCAAGGCAACGGAAAAATACCGGGTAATCCCCTATCCGAATCGCAAAAATCCCTTGTTTTGTTGTTTTATACCTACAGCCTGTGCGAAAAACTACACTTTTGCGAACACGGTCATAGCCATGGGCCGTGAATTTTGATGCAATAGCAGCAACTTCCCATCGCGGAGTTAGAAAGGGCAGCAGCACAGTTTGGTCGTCGCTGCTCTAGTTACTCAAATCTACGGAGATTTCTTACATGAAAAAGACTCTGCTCGCTGCTGCTCTCACCGTCGGCTTCTTCGGTGTCGCTCAAGCAGAAACGTCGGTTACCCTGTACGGTATCCTGGACGGTGGTATCGGCTACCAACAAGTTAAAGGCAATTCCAGCTACTCGGCAACGCGTACTGACGCCACGAACTTCAAGGCTACCCGTACTGGCATGATCAACGGTGTTCAGTCCGGTAACCGCTGGGGCCTGAAGGGCGCTGAAGATCTGGGCGACGGCCTGCGCGTCGTGTTCCAATTGGAAAGCGGCTTTGATCTGGGTACTGGTATTTCCGCACAAGGCTACAAAGATGGCAACGATTCGCAGACGCGCCTCTTTGGTCGCCAAGCAACCTTGGGTTTGGCTAGCGATGCCTGGGGTCAATTGGATGTTGGTCGTCAAACCAACATTGCGTCTAAATACCTGCCTGGTGTGATCGACCCGTTTGGCGCTGGCTTCGGTCAGGCTAACGCTGGTGTTTCGTTCACGGCATCCAACACCGTTCGTTACGACAACATGGTCATGTACCAAACCCCGAATTTCTCGGGCTTCCAGTTTGGTGTTGGCTATTCGTTTAACACCAACGGTAGCCAGTATTGGGACATCAAAGACAAGACCATCGGCGGTGTCGATTTCAACGAAAAAGACGCTAACAAAAAGGCAGTCACCACCGGTCTGCGTTATTCCAACGGCCCCATCGCTGTTGCTCTTACCTATGACCAGCTCCGCGCTGGCGGCGTATCGTTCGGGTACAACCCGACTAATGGTAAGGCTGACATAGCCAAGGTTGGTGAAAAGACTACTGTCAAGTCCTGGGCTTTGGGTGGTAGCTACGACTTTGAAGTTGCCAAGGTGCATTTGGGCTTCGGTCAAACTCGCAATGGCGTCTTTACTGCTGAAAGCTTTGGCGGTAATGCTACGGCCCTGACCGGTGAAGGCCTGAAGGTTAACTCCTACCTGGTTGGCGTGACTGCGCCTATCGGCAATGGCAAGATCATGGCTTCTTGGCAAATGGCTGATCCTCGTAGCAACCCGGATTCGTGGGCAGGTACGGACAGGGAAACAGCCAAGCAGCAAGTTTACAGCCTGGGCTACACCTACAACCTGTCCAAGCGCACCAACGTGTACGCTATCGGTTCGTATGCCAAGCACGCTGCCTTCTTGCCTGATGCCAAGTCGAGCGTCCTGGGCGTCGGCCTGCGTCACCAGTTCTAATCGGACTGCATAGCTAGCCTATGCACCGAGGCGGTCCGGCTTGCCGGGCTGCCGACTGAACTGAAAGCAAGTTGTATCTGCTTTGAAAGCCACCCTTCGGGGTGGCTTTTTTATTTCCGGTGCGCAACAGTGCCCAATCAACATGTTTCAGTGTGGGTTTATTCAGCTGAATGACGCTATCAAAATGCTACAATCCCAGGGTTTACTTATTGTGATTGGATGCGCTCGCATGAATCTGCAACAGTACTTTCCCGTTCTGCTGTTTATAGTCGTTGCAACCCTGATCGGTTTTGCGCTGCTGTCGGCGGGCCGCCTGCTTGGCCCCCATCGCCCCTACGACGAAAAGCTGTCCCAATACGAGTGCGGCTTCGAGGCCTTCAGCGACTCGCGCATGAAGTTCGACGTGCGCTATTACCTCGTTGCGATACTGTTCATTATGTTCGATCTGGAAATCGCCTTCCTGTTCCCCTGGGCCATGGCCAACGGCACGATAGGCATGGTGGGTTTCTGGACGGTTCTTGTGTTTCTGGCCATTCTTACCGTGGGTTTCATCTACGAGTGGAAGAAGGGCGCGCTCGATTGGGAATAATCGGCGCTTATTGCGGGTTGTCCGGCTTGCGTCAGCCCGTTGTTCAAAAAATTAAGCAGATGCGTATTCAAATGGAACGAGGCAGGCGGACTTGCGGCCGCAACCCCAAGGGGAAAGTGCAAGCTTCCTGTTCGTTCCAGGGCTAAAGGCAAATTATGGCTATCGACGGCATTATGAAAGAAGGTTTTATAACCACCAGCGCGGACAAGTTCCTGAACTGGGCCAAGACGGGTTCCTTGTGGCCCATGACCTTCGGTTTGGCCTGTTGCGCGGTCGAGATGATGCATGCGGGCGCGGCGCGCTACGACCTGGATCAGTTCGGCATTATTTTCCGCCCCAGCCCGCGCCAGTCCGACCTGATGATCGTGGCGGGCACGCTTTGCAACAAGATGGCGCCCGCCCTGCGCAAGGTGTACGACCAAATGCCCGAGCCGCGCTGGGTTCTATCCATGGGCTCCTGTGCGAACGGCGGCGGCTACTACCACTATTCCTATTCGGTGGTGCGCGGCTGCGATCGCATCGTGCCGGTCGACGTCTACGTGCCGGGCTGCCCGCCCACGGCGGAAGCCCTGGTCTACGGCCTGCTGCAAATGCAGAACAAGATCCGCCTGACCAATACCATTGCGCGCTAGGCCCCTGCGGCTTTCACCCTAAACACGTTGAACTGCTTGAACTATGACTCGGCTCGAAACGCTACACACTAACCTGCTGGCCGCACTGGGCGAATCCGCCGCGCTGAAGCTGGCCCTGAACGAGCTTACGCTCGAGGTTCCCGCCAAAGACTGGATCGATACCTGTACCGCTTTGCGCGACAATGCGACGCTGGGTTTCGACACCTGCATCGACCTGTGCGGCATCGATTACTCGGGATGGGGCGCTCCCACTTACACGGCCGATCCCGGCCTGCATCCGCAGCGCTTCGCCGTGGTGGTCCACCTGCTTTCGGTCAAGAACAACTGGCGCCTGCGTGTGCGCGCCTACGTTCCCAACGACGAATTCCCGGTGCTGCCCACCCTGGTCGACGTCTGGCCCGCGGTCAACTGGTTCGAGCGCGAGGCTTTCGATCTGTTCGGCATCGTATTCGAAGGGCATCCCGATCTGCGCCGCATCCTTACCGACTACGGCTTCATCGGGCACCCCTTCCGCAAGGATTTCCCCCTGTCGGGCAACGTTGAAATGCGCTACGACACGGAACAGAAACGGGTTGTCTACCAGCCCGTAACCATAGAGCCGCGTGAAATCACTCCGCGTGTTGTGCGTGAAGAAGGCTACGGAGCAGGGCGCTAGAACATGGCTGAAATCAAAAACTACACACTGAACTTCGGACCCCAGCACCCGGCTGCGCACGGCGTGCTGCGCCTGGTGCTCGAGCTGGACGGCGAAGTCATCCAGCGCGCCGACCCGCATATCGGCCTGCTGCATCGCGCCACCGAGAAGCTGGCCGAGCACAAAACCTTTCTGCAAGCCTTGCCTTACATGGACCGCCTGGATTACGTGTCCATGATGTGCAACGAGCACGCTTACGTGATGGCTGTCGAGAATCTGCTGGGCATCAAGGCTCCGCTGCGTGCGCAATACATACGCGTCATGTTCGACGAGATCACGCGCCTGCTGAACCACCTGATGTCCCTGGGTTCGCACGCACTGGACGTGGGCGCGATGGCGGTATTCCTGTATGCCTTCCGCGAGCGCGAAGACCTGATGGACTGCTACGAGGCGGTTTCGGGCGCGCGCATGCACGCGGCCTATTACCGCCCGGGCGGCGTCTATCGCGACCTGCCGGACGCCATGCCCCAGTACGGGCAGTCCAGCAAGTACCGCGGCGAAAAGGAACTGCGCGCCATGAACGAAGCGCGTTCGGGCTCGCTGCTGGATTTCATCGAAGACTTCACCAACCGCTTCCCCACTTGCGTGGACGAATACGAAACCCTGCTGACCGATAACCGTATCTGGAAGCAGCGCCTGGTGGACGTGGGCGTGGTCAGCCCCGAGCGGGCCAAGGCCCTGGGCTTTACCGGCCCCATGCTGCGCGGCTCCGGCGTCGAATGGGACCTGCGCCGCATGCAGCCCTACGAGGTCTACGATCGCCTTGAATTCGACATTCCCGTGGGCGTCAACGGCGACAGCTACGACCGCTATCTGGTGCGTATCGCCGAGATGCGCGAAAGCAATCGCATCATCCGCCAGTGCGTGGAATGGCTGCGCAACAATCCCGGCCCCGTCATCATCGACAATCACAAGATCGCGCCGCCACACCGTGAACGCATGAAGACCGGCATGGAAGACCTGATCCACCACTTCAAGCTCTTTACCGAGGGCATGCACGTGCCAGCCGGCGAAACCTATGCCGCGGTCGAACACCCCAAGGGCGAGTTCGGCATCTACATGGTGTCCGACGGCGCCAACAAGCCCTATCGCATGAAGATACGCGCGCCGGGCTTCGCGCACCTGCAATCCCTTGATGAAATGACGCGCGGGCACATGATTTCCGACGCCGTCACCATCATTGGGACGCAAGACATTGTGTTTGGCGAAATCGACCGTTAATCGGCGTCAGCCAAGGTAAAAACCGGATTCAAACTATGCTGCTTTCCGAACAAGCCTATCAAAAAATCGACCGGGAACTGACCAAGTTCCCAGGCGACCAGCAACAGTCCGCCATCATGGCGGCGCTGACCATCGCACAGGAAGAAAAAGGGTGGGTGTCCACCGACGTCATCAACGACGTCGCCGCCTACCTGCATGTGCCGCCCATCGCCGTGCAGGAAGTCGCCACCTTCTACAACATGTTCAATACGCGCCCGATGGGCCGGTTCAAGATCACGGTTTGCACCAATCTGCCCTGTGCCTTGCGTGACGGCGTCAAGGCGGCCGACTACCTGAAGCAGAAGCTGGGCATCGATTTCCACGAGACCACACCCGACGGCATGTTCTCGCTGGTGGAAGGCGAATGCATGGGTGCTTGCGGCGATGCGCCCGTCATGCTCATGAACAACAGGCATATGTGCGTACGCATGTCGTCGGAAAAAATCGACGCCATGATCCAGGAACTCAAACAGCACGGGGAATCGGCATGAACGCTCCGGGTCTATTGCACCAGTTTTCGCAAGGTCTTACGCCCAACCCCGGCCCCGATCTTGCCACCAGCATGGTTTTTCACGACCGCCACATCAATCCGCAGATCGTGGCCGGCCTGGACGGCACGAACTGGGGGCTGGAAGACTACGTCAAGCGCGGCGGCTACGAAGCCCTGCGCAAGATCCTGACCACCGGCATGAAGCCGGAAGAAGTCATCGCCACCGTCAAGGCCTCCAGCCTGCGCGGGCGTGGCGGCGCGGGCTTTCCCACGGGCCTGAAGTGGAGCTTCATGCCGCGCACCCTGCCGGGGCAGAAGTACCTGGTGTGCAATTCCGACGAAGGCGAGCCCGGTACATTCAAGGACCGCGACATCCTGCGCTTCAATCCGCACATCGTGATTGAAGGCATGGCCATCGCCGCCTATGCCATGGGCATCTCGGTGGGCTACAACTACATCCACGGCGAAATCTTCCAGGTCTACGAACGCTTCGAAGAGGCGCTGGACCAGGCCCGTGCGGCCGGCTTCCTGGGCGACAAGATCCTGGGCTCCGATTTCAACTTCCAGTTGCACGCCTTCCATGGCTATGGGGCCTACATCTGCGGCGAAGAAACCGCCTTGCTGGAATCGCTGGAAGGCAAGAAGGGGCAGCCGCGCTTCAAGCCGCCTTTCCCGGCCAGCTTCGGCCTGTACGGCAAGCCCACCACCATCAACAACACCGAAACCTTCGCGGCGGTGCCCTGGATCTTCCGCCACAGCGCGCAGGAATACCTGGATATCGGCGTACCCAACGCCGGCGGCACCAAGCTGTTTTCCATTTCCGGCGACGTCGAGCTGCCCGGCAACTACGAGATCCCGCTGGGTACGCCGTTCAGCAAGCTGCTGGAACTGGCCGGCGGCATGCGCGGCGGCCGCAAGCTCAAGGCCGTGATTCCCGGCGGTTCCAGCGCGCCCGTGCTGCCCGCCGACATCATGATGCAGACCAATATGGACTACGATTCCATCGCCAAGGCCGGCTCCATGCTGGGCTCGGGCGCGGTCATCGTCATGGACGAGACCCGCTGCATGGTCAAGTCGCTGATGCGGCTGTCTTATTTTTACTTCGAGGAAAGCTGCGGGCAGTGCACGCCTTGCCGCGAAGGCACGGGCTGGCTTTACCGCATGATGGCGCGCATTGAAAACGGCCAAGGCCGTCCCGAGGACCTGGATGTCCTGGACTCGGTCGCGCACAACATCATGGGCCGCACCATTTGCGCCCTGGGCGACGCCGCCGCCATGCCGGTACGCAGCTTCATCAAGCATTTCCGCGACGAATTCGCACACCACATCGAGCATAAAAGCTGTGTGGTGCCCAAATATCTGTAGTGTCAGGACACGCTAATGGTTGAAATCACCATCGACGGTATCAAAGTAGAGGCTCCCGAGGGCAGCATGGTCATCCAGGCCGCCCACAAGCTGGGGGTCTACGTACCGCATTTCTGCTATCACAAGAAACTATCCGTGGCGGCCAATTGCCGCATGTGCCTGGTCGACGTCGAAAAAGCGCCCAAGGCGCTGCCGGCTTGCGCAACGCCTGTCACCAACGGCATGGTCGTGCATACCCGCTCGGAAAAAGCCATCGCCGCTCAGAAAAGCGTGATGGAGTTCCTGCTGATCAACCACCCCCTGGACTGCCCCGTGTGCGACCAGGGCGGCGAGTGCCAGCTGCAGGATCTGGCCGTGGGCTACGGTGCTTCGGCGTCGCGCTACCGCGAAGAAAAGCGTGTGGTGCCTTCCAAGGAAATGGGCCCCCTGATTTCCACCGACGGCATGCAGCGCTGCATACACTGTACGCGCTGCGTCCGTTTCGGCCAGGAAATCGGCGGCATCATGGAAATCGGCATGGTCAACCGTGGCGAACATTCCGAGATCACCACTTTCGTGGGCCAGGCGGTCGAATCCGAACTGTCCGGCAACATGATAGACATCTGCCCCGTGGGCGCGCTGTTGTCCAAGCCCTTCAAGTTCACGGCCCGCACCTGGGAAATGGCGCGCCGCCGTTCGGTCAGCCCCCACGACAGCCTGGGCGCCAACCTGGTCGTGCAGGCCAAGCTGGATCGCGTGCTGCGCGTCGTGCCCTTCGAAAACGAAGACGTCAACGAATGCTGGATCAGCGACCGCGATCGCTTTTCCTACGAAGGCCTGTACACCGAAGACCGGCTGGCGCACCCCATGATCAAGGGCGAAGACGGCCAATGGCGCGAAGCCTCCTGGACCGACGCCCTGCAAGTGGTGGTGCACGGCTTCAACACGGTGCGTGAGCAGTTCGGCGCCGAACAGATCGGCGGCATCGGCAGCCATACGGCCACGACCGAAGAGCTGGCCCTGATGGCCAAGCTGATGCGCGCGCTGGGTTCCGAGAACGTCGACTTCCGTCTGCGCCACATCGATCCCGCGCTGGATCAGGCCTTGCCGGGCGTACCCTGGCTGGGCATGCCCGTTACCGAATTCGCCCAGCTCGATCGCGTGCTGGTGGTGGGTTCCTTCCTGCGCAAGGATCATCCGCTGCTGGCTCAGCGCTTGCGCCAGGCTGCCAAGCACGGCGCCCAGATTTCCTTCATCGAGTCGTCCGCCGACGATCCCCTGTTCCCTGTGACCGCGCGTATGACCGTCGCGCCCAGCGCATTGCCCAATGCCCTGGCCGAGGTGCTGGCGGCGGTGGCCAAGAACACGGAGCAGGCGCTGCCTGAATCACTGGCGGGCGTCACGCCTTCCGCGGCGGCGGAGCAGATCGCCACCAGCCTGCTGTCCGGCGAGCGGGTTGCCGTGTTGCTGGGCAATATGGCGCTGGCATCCAGCCAGGCTACGCTGATCGCCGCCAATGCCTCGGCCCTGGCCCAGGCGGCCAAGGCCAAATTCGGTTTCCTGACGCCGGGCGCCAATACGGTGGGCGGCTATCTGGCCGGCGCCACCCCGGGGCGCGGCGGGCTGACCGCCGAGCAGATGCTGGACCAGTCCCTCAAGGCCTATCTGGTGTTGCATGCCGAACCGACCCTGGACGGCGACAATGGTGCCCGCGCGCTTCAGTCATTGAAAGCGGCCGGCTTTGCCGTGGCGCTGACGCCGTTCCGCTCTGCGGCGCAGGATTGGGCCGATGTCATGCTGCCCATCTCGCCCTTTACCGAAACCTCGGGCACCTTCGTCAGCGCCGAGGGCCGCAGCCAGAGCTTCAAGGGCGTGACCGCCCCGTTTGCCGACACGCGGCCGGGCTGGAAAGTTCTGCGCGTGCTGGGCAACCTGTTCGAGCTGCAGGGTTTCGACTTCGAAACCTCGGAAGCGGTGCGCGACACCGTCATGGCCGGCGGCCTGGAAGGGCGCTTGTCCAACGAGATCAAGGCTCAGCCGGGCCTGGCTTCCCGGTCCGGCGGCCTGGAGCGCGTCACCGACGTGCCCATCTACCGCAGCGATGCCCTGGTGCGTCGCGCGTCGGCCCTGCAGGAAACCTCGGAATCGCAGCCGCCCAAGGCGCGCATGGCGGCCGGCACCATGGCGGGCCTGGGCATCCAGACCGGCGATGCGCTGCGTGTCAGCAGCCAGCAGGGCAGCATCGTCCTGCCCGCCCTGGAAGACAATGCCGTCGCGCCCGATTGCGTGCGGATCGCGGCCGCCTTTAATGAAACGGCGGCGCTGGGTAGCGGCTTCGGCCAATTGACGGTGGAGCGTGCCTAATGGAGTGGCTTACAGTTCTTGAAAACTACGGCACCGAGCTCATCGGCCCGACCGCCTGGCTGGTCGTATGGTCGCTGGTGAAAGTCCTCGTCATTGCCGTACCCATCATTCTTTGCGTCGCCTACCTGACCTACTGGGAACGCAAGATGATAGGCTCCATGCACGTGCGCCTGGGGCCGAACCGCGTGGGCTATCGCGGGTTGCTGCAGCCTTTCGCCGACGTGTTCAAACTTCTGACCAAGGAAGTCATCGTTCCCAACAAGGCCAATAAGGTGCTGTACATATTGGCTCCGGTGGTGACGCTGATGCCGGCGCTGGCGGCATGGGCGGTGATTCCCTTCGGCCCCGAAGTGGTGCTGGCCGACGTCAACGCGGGCCTGTTGTTCGTCATGGCCATCACGTCCATAGGCGTGTATGGGGTGATCGTCGCGGGCTGGGCATCGAACTCCAAGTACGCCTTCCTGGGCGCCTTGCGCGCCGCCGCGCAGATGGTGTCCTACGAGCTGGCCATCGGCTTCGTAATGGTGACTGTGCTGCTGGTGTCGGGCACTTTGAACCTCAGCGGCATCGTCAACGGGCAGGCCGCCGGCTGGTTCGCCGACAAGGGCATCAACTTCATGTCCTGGAACTGGCTGCCGCTGCTGCCGCTTTTCGTCATCTACGTGGTGTCGGCCGTGGCCGAAACCAACCGCCACCCCTTCGACGTGGTCGAGGGCGAATCGGAAATCGTCGCGGGTCACATGGTCGAATACTCCGGCATGGGCTTTGCGCTGTTCTTCCTGGGCGAATACGCCAACATGATCCTGCTGTCGGCGCTGGCGTCCATCATGTTCCTGGGCGGCTGGATGCCCCCCCTGGACATCGCCCCGCTGACCTGGATTCCGGGCTGGCTGTGGCTGGGTATCAAGACATTTGTTGTGGTTTCGATGTTTGTGTGGTTCCGTGCGACGTTCCCGCGCTACCGCTACGACCAGATCATGCGCCTGGGCTGGAAGGTATTCATTCCGTTCACCGGCGTCTGGCTGTTGCTGGTAGCGATCTGGATGCAAACGCCCTGGAATATTTGGCAATAGGACACAGGGGCTAGATTATGGAAGCTATTAAGGATTTCTTCGGCAGCTTGATGCTGTCCGAGATGTTGAAGGGTATGCGCCTTACCGGCAAATACTTCTTCAAGCGCAAGATCACCCTGCGCTACCCCCAAGAGAAAACACCGACGTCGCCACGGTTCCGCGGCCTGCATGCGCTGCGCCGCTATCCCAACGGTGAAGAGCGCTGCATCGCCTGCAAGCTGTGCGAGGCGGTCTGCCCCGCGCTGGCCATCAGCATCGAATCGGAAGAGCGCGACGACGGCACCCGCCGCACCACGCGCTACGACATCGACCTGGCCAAATGCATATTCTGCGGCTTCTGTGAAGAAAGCTGCCCGGTGGATTCCATCGTCGAGACGCATATTTCCGAATACCACGGCGAAAAGCGCGGCGACCTGTACTACACCAAAGACATGCTGCTTGCCATCGGCGATCGCTACGAGCCTGAAATCGCACGCCGTCGCGCCGAAGACGCCCCTTATCGTTGATGCCGGACCCGACCCCTATGATTTTTTCTACCGTCCTGTTTTATTTGCTGTCGCTGGTGCTGGTCGTGGCCGCGTTCCGCGTCATCACCGCCACCAGCCCCGTCACCGGCGTGCTGCACCTGATCCTGGTCTTCTTCAACGCGTCCATGATCTGGATGCTGCAGGGGGCCGAATTCTTGTCCCTGTTGCTCGTGCTGGTGTACGTGGGCGCGGTCATGGTGCTGTTCCTGTTCGTGGTCATGATGCTGGATGTGCGCCTGGAAACCTTGCGCTCGGGAATCAAGACCTATCTGCCCCTGGGCCTGGGCATAGGCCTGGTCATGGTGCTGGAAATGGCCTTCGTGCTGGTCAGGACCTGGCTGAATACGGCCCCGGCCGCCACCATCGCCGACGACTACGACAACACCCGCGCCCTGGGCGTGGCGATGTACACCGACTACGTGTTCGCCGTGCAGGTGGGCGGCGTGGTGCTGCTGGTGGGCATGATCGCAGCCATCGCGCTGACCTTGCGCAAGCGTAGCGATGTCAAGCACAACCGGCCGTCCGATCAGGTCAGGGTCCAGGCCAAGGATCGCCTGCGCCTGATCAGCATTCCCTCGCAGACCGAAGCACCGGCGGCCGCATCCGGCGTCGAACCAGCCCAAGGGGACTCCAAATGACACTGACTCTTGCTCATTACCTGATACTGGGCGCCATCCTGTTCGCCATCGGCATCTTCGGTTTTTTCCTGAATCGCCGCAATCTGATCATCCTGCTGATGTCCATCGAGCTGATCCTGCTGTCGGCCAACATGAACTTCGTGGCGTTTTCAACCTGGTTCGGCGATACCGCCGGGCAAGTCTTCGTGTTTTTTGTCTTGACGGTGGCCGCGGCTGAGGCCGCAATCGGCCTGGCGATTTTGGTGTTGCTGTTCCGCAACCTGAATACGATCAACGTTGAAGAACTTGACCAGCTCAAGGGTTGATGGGATTGCACATACTATGAATTCACCCAGTCTTTATCTATTGATTGCGTTGGCGCCGCTGGCAGGCGCCTTGCTGGCCGGCCTGTTCGGCACCGGCTTCCTGGGCCGGGCCGTGGGCCGCCGGGGCTCGCACCTGATCACCATCGCCTGCGTGCTGGTGTCCTTCATCGGTTCGGTCATGGTGCTGTTCCAGGTGCTGGACGGCCACACCTACGACGGCACGGTGTACACCTGGAGCGTCATCGGCACGACTCCGCTGCAGATCGGCTTCCTGATCGATTCCCTGTCTGCGCTGATGATGGTGGTGGTCACATTGGTTTCGCTGATGGTGCACATCTACACCATAGGCTATATGGCCGATGATCCCGGCTACCAGCGTTTCTTCTCCTATATTTCGCTGTTCACGTTTTCCATGCTGATGCTGGTCATGTCCAACAACATGCTGCAGCTGTTCTTCGGCTGGGAAGCGGTGGGCCTGGTGTCCTATCTGCTGATCGGTTTCTGGTATACGCGCCCGACCGCCATTTTCGCCAACCTGAAGGCCTTCATGGTCAACCGCGTCGGCGACTTCGGCTTCATCCTGGGCATAGGCCTGCTGTTCGCCTACGCCGGCAGCATGCACTACGGCGACATTTTCGCGCAAAGCGACAAGCTGGCCGCCCAGGCCTTTCCAGGCACCGACTGGCAGTTGCTGACGGTCGCCTGCATTTCGCTGTTCGTGGGCGCCATGGGCAAGTCGGCCCAGGTTCCCCTGCATACCTGGTTGCCCGACTCCATGGAAGGCCCGACGCCTATTTCCGCCCTGATCCACGCGGCAACCATGGTGACCGCGGGCATCTTCATGGTGGCGCGTTTCTCGCCGGTGTTCGAGCAGTCCGAGACAGCACTGTCGTTCATGATCGTGATCGGCGCCATCGGCGCGCTGTTCCTGGGGATACTGGGCATCGTCCAGAACGACATCAAGCGCGTCATCGCCTATTCCACCTTGTCGCAACTGGGCTATATGACGGTGGCCCTGGGCGCCTCGGCCTATTCCGTGGCCATCTTCCACCTGATGACCCACGCCTTCTTCAAGGCCTTGCTGTTCCTGGGCGCGGGCTCGGTCATCATCGGCATGCACCATGACCAGGACATCCGCAACATGGGCGGCCTGCGCAAATACATGCCCATCACCTGGATCACCTTCCTGCTGGGCACCCTGGCGCTGGTGGGCACGCCGTTCTTCGCTGGCTCCTATTCCAAGGAGCACATCATCGAGGCGGTCGGGGCGGCCAATGTCTGGGGCGCCAGCTTCGGCTACTACGCCACCCTGATCGGCGTATTCGTGACCTCGCTGTATTCCTTCCGAGTGTACTTCCTGGTGTTCCACGGCAAAGAGCGCTTCAACACCGATGCGCACGCGGGCCATGGCCACGACGCGCACGACGATCACGGGCACCATGGCGGGACGCCGCATGAGTCGCCCTGGGTCGTTACCGTGCCGCTGGTCATATTGGCCGTGCTTTCGGTTGTCGCCGGCGCCTGGTTCATCGACCCGCTGCTGTTCGACGGCTACTTCAACAATGTCATTGCGGTATTGCCCAAGCACCCGGCCATGGCCGAACTGGCCGAACATTGGCACGATTGGGTGGCTTTTGCGCTGCATGGCTTCATCACGGTGCCTTTCTGGTTGATGATCGCCGGCTTCGTGGTCGCCTGGTATTGCTACACGGTCAACCCCAAGCTGCCCGCCGCCATTCATGACCGCCTGTCCTTCATCAATCGAGTGCTCGACAACAAGTACTACGCCGATTGGTTCAACGAACAAGTCGTGGCGCGCGGCGCCCGCTGCCTGGGCGAAGGCTTCTGGAAGGGCGGCGACCGCGGCCTGATCGACGGCGTGCTGGTCAACGGCAGTGCCCGCCTGGTGGGTTGGTTTGCAGCCGTCAGTCGGCATTTGCAGTCGGGCTATATCTACCACTACGCCTTTGCGATGATCATCGGGATCATGGCTTTACTCTCCTTTTTTGTGCTGACGGTTAACTGATGGCTAGCGATATGGCGTCTTCTACTCTTCCCTGGTTAACGCTTTCGATCTTCGTCCCCATCGTTACGGGGCTGATCGTGCTGCTGGTGGGCCGCGACGACAGGCCGGGCCTGACCCGAGTGCTGGCACTGCTGGGCTCGGTGGCGGGCTTCCTGGTGACACTGCCCTTGTACACGGGCTTCAACCCCAACACCGCCGACATGCAGTTCGTCGAGAAAGCCAGTTGGATCGAGACCTTTGCGATCAACTACCACCTGGGCATAGACGGCATCTCGATCTGGTTCGTGCTGCTGACGGCCTTCATCACCGTGATCGTGGTGCTGGCCGGCTGGGAAGTCATCACCAGCCGCGTGTCCCAGTACATGGCCGCCTTCCTGATCCTGTCGGGGCTAATGGTTGGCGTGTTTGCTTCGCTGGACGGCATGCTGTTTTATGTCTTCTTCGAAGCCACGCTCATTCCCATGTATCTGATCATCGGCGTGTGGGGCGGGCCGAACCGGGTCTATGCGGCGTTCAAGTTCTTCCTGTACACGCTGATGGGCTCGCTGCTGACCCTGATCGCCTTCATCTACTTGTGGCATGCCGCGGGCGGCTCCTTCGACATCCTGACCTGGCATCAACTGAAGCTGGACTACACGCCGCAGATCCTCATCTTCGTGGCGCTGCTGGCGGCGTTCGCCGTCAAGGTGCCGATGTGGCCGGTGCATACATGGTTGCCCGACGCGCACGTTGAAGCGCCCACGGGCGGTTCGGTGGTGCTGGCCGCCATCATGCTGAAGCTGGGCGCCTACGGCTTCCTGCGCTTCTCGTTGCCCATCGTGCCGGATGCCTCGCACAGCCTGGCCGGCATGATGATCGCGCTGTCGCTGATCGCCGTGATCTACATCGGCCTGGTCGCCATCGTCCAGGACGACATGAAGAAGCTGGTGGCCTACTCCTCGGTCGCCCACATGGGTTTCGTCACTCTGGGCTTTTTCCTGTTCAACACGGCGGGCCTGGAAGGCGCCATCGTGCAGATGATTTCGCACGGCTTCGTTTCCGGCGCCATGTTCCTGTGCATAGGGGTGCTGTACGACCGCCTGCATACTCGGCGCATCGCCGACTACGGCGGCGTGATCAACGTCATGCCGCGTTTCGTCACCTTGTTCCTGCTGTTCTCCATGGCCAACTCCGGTTTGCCGGCGACCAGCGGTTTCGTGGGCGAGTTCACCGTCATCATGGGGGCCGTGCAGTACAACTACTGGATCGGCCTGCTGGCGGCGTCGGCGCTGATCTGGGGCGCGGCCTATTCGCTGTGGATGTTCAAGCGCGTGGCATTGGGCGCCATCGCCAATGAAAACGTCCGCGGCATGGTCGACCTGAGCGCGCGCGAGTTCTTCGTTCTGGGACTCATGGCGATTGCCGTGCTGTTCATGGGTATCTATCCAAAACCGTTTACAGATGTCATGCATGTGTCGGTGGAAGCCTTGCTGCAGCACGTCTCTATCTCGAAACTGTAGACCTGAAATATTATGCAAAATCCATTTGACTTCGCCTTGGCTACGCCCGAGATACTGCTGCTGATCATGGCCGCGGCGGTGCTGCTGATCGACGCCTTCAACAAGACCGAGTCCCGCCACGTCACGTTCTCGCTCAGCATAGGAGCCTTGCTGGTGCTGACGGCGGTGTCGCTGTGGCAGTGGAGCGACGCGGTCCACGGCAGTTCCTTCGGCGGCCTGTATGTGGTCGATTCCCTGTCGCACTTCCTGAAGGTGCTGTCCTATGCGGCGGTGGCCACCACCCTGATCTACGGCCGCGAATACGTCGAGCAGCGCGACATGGTCAAGCATGGCGGCGAGTTCTATTCCCTGACCTTGCTGGCCTTGCTGGGCCAGATGGTCATGATCTCGGCCGGCAGCATGCTGACGGTGTACCTGGGCGTCGAGCTGATGTCTTTCGCGCTGTATGCGCTGGTGGCCTTGCGCCGCGACAGCGTCAAGGCGACCGAGGCGGCCATGAAGTATTTCGTGCTGGGCGCATTGGCTTCGGGTGTGCTGCTCTACGGCATGTCCATGATCTACGGCGCCACCGGACAGCTCGATCTGCGCCTGATCGCCCAAGTCATAGGCGGCGGCAATGCCGAGCGCCTGCCGCTGGTGTTCGGCGTGGTGTTCATCGTGGCCGGCCTGGCCTTCAAGCTGGCCACCGCGCCATTCCATATGTGGACGCCCGACGTCTATCAAGGTTCACCCACCTCGGTTACCCTGATCCTGGGCGCGGCGCCCAAACTGGCGGCCTTCGCCATCACGCTGCGCCTGCTGATCGAAGGCTTGCACGGCATCGCCATCGATTGGCAGCCCATGTTGCTGATCCTGGCCGTGCTGTCGCTGGCCATCGGCAATATCGCCGCCATCGCGCAGACCAATTTCAAGCGCATGCTGGCCTATTCGACGATTTCCCACATGGGCTTCGTATTCCTGGGGCTGCTGTCGGGCGTCGTTCAGGAACGGGTCATGGCCGGCCAAGCCTACGGCTCGGCGATGTTCTACGTCATCATCTACGTGCTGACCACGCTGATCACCTTCGGGCTGATCCTGCTGCTTAGCCGCAAGGGCTTCGAGTGCGAGGAAATCGCCGACCTGAAGGGCCTGAACCGGCGCAACCCGGTCCTGGCCGCCATGCTGCTCCTGTCCATGTTCTCGCTGACCGGCATTCCTCCCATGGCTGGCTTCTACGCCAAGCTGGCGGTGCTGCAGGCATTGGTTGGAGCGGGGCATGTCGCGATCGCCGTATTTGCCGTGATCATGTCCTTGATCGGCGCTTTTTACTACCTGCGTGTGGTCAAGATGGCGTACTTCGACGACCCCGAGGGCGAGCCGGCCGACATAAACAACGGCGTCGTCACCAGCAGCGTAATGACCGTCAACGGCCTGCTCATCATCATCCTGGGGGTGTTGCCCGGCGGCCTGATGGCGCTTTGCGTGCGGGTCATCGAAGGCTCGCTGAAGTTCTGACGAATGAATCAAACGTTTGCGGTCTGGATCGTCATCGTCCTGTCTTTGGTTTGCGCCAACCTTCCTTTCGTGGTCCAGCGGCCCTTTCTGGTGCTGCCCTGGACCCAGCCGGGCGAGGCGCCTCGCCCGGTATGGCTGAAGTGGCTGCAAGCCGCGGCGTTCTTTGTCCTATTGGTGGGCGCGGGCTATCTTACGCTTGCGCTGATCGGCCAGGCCTTTTTCGTGGCGTCCGACCCCGCCTCGGCGGCGGGTTTCGTGGGCAAGCTGATGGCGGTCATTGTGCTGGCCGTGGTGTTGCTGGGCTATCCGGGCTGGCGCAATCGGGGCCGCGCCGTGCACAAGCCGTTTTTCGTATGCTTGCTGGAAGTGCTGGTGTTCTACGGCCTGGTGGGCGCCCTGGGCTTTGCGTTTGAAGCCAATATGGGAAATGCGTTTCGCCAGACCTGGGAGTTCTACGCCGTTACGCTGAGCCTGTTCCTGGTGCTGGGCTACCCGGGCTTTGTGTATCGCTACCTGCTGCGGCATCGCAAGGCTGTCCAGAAGCCTCGGACTCCCTCAACACCATCGTCGGCGGATTGACCAGCGGCAGTTGGGCATCCCTCAGCCGCCGCAGCACCTCGAACAGCAGGGCGCTGCGCACCCGATAGGCGGCGCGCGGCGAAACCACATGGCCCGTCGCATTGAAGGTCAGTCCATGCGCATCCACGCCGTCCAACATGACGCTGGCGGCGGGCTCTTCCAGAATCTCCTCGTTTTCCGTGAAGGCGGCCAGCATCAGGTCGTGGACCTGTTCCGCGTCCGTGTCCAGGGGCAAGGTCAGCTTGATCTGCACGCGGCCCAAAGGACTGGCGTGGGTGACGTTGCGTACGACCTTGGTGATGAATTCCGAGTTCGGGACCACGACGGTGGAATGGTCGCCCATCTGGATTTCGGTGGCCCGAACGTTGATGCGGCGGATGTCGCCTTCGATGCCGCCCAGCGACACCCAGTCACCCACTCTTACCGGCCGTTCCGCCAGCAGGATCAGGCCGGACACGAAATTCTGCACGACGGCCTGCAGGCCGAAGCCTATGCCCACCGACAAGGCGCTGGCTATCCAGGCCACGCGTTCCAGGCCTATGCCCAGGGCGGACAGGGCCATCGCAAAGGCCAGCACGTAGCCGGCGTAGCCGAACAGGGTGGCGGCCGACAGGCGCATGCCCGGATCCAGGCTGGTGGTGGGCAGATACTGGCGAGTCAGCCAGGTCTGCAGCATCTTGACGATGCCGAAGCCCAGCAGCATCACCGTAAGCGCCAGCAGGACCGATGCGGGGCGTATCAGGATTTCGCCCACGGTAATGCCGTTGTGCAGGTAGCTCAGGCGCTGCAGCCAGGCGCTGGGTCCGTCGCCGAAGGGCGCGGCCAGCAGGGCCAGGGCGAGCAGGACGACGGCCAGGCGTGCCACGCCGGCCAGCAGCACGGTGGCCTGGCTGCGCAAGCGCGTCATCGGGCGGTTGTAGTTTTCGTCGTCGGCATTGTGCTTGATGGACGCCACGATGGTGTCGCAGGCGTCGTTCAGCAGGCTGTTGAGCAGGTAGGCGGAGCTCAGCACGATAAGCAGCCAGGCCGCTTGCCGGACGATGAAGCTGCCCAGGGCGATGTAGCCCAGCAGCAGGCCGGCCATGCTGGCGCTTATGGCCAGCCAGGTCAGGCCCCGGGCGAAGGTGTAGCCGGCCGGCATCGACTCGCCGCGGGCGTTCTGTTGTTCGGAGCCGGCGCTTCGGCCCGGCCGCGTGGCCCGGTGCATGGCCAGCGCCATGATTGCGCTCAGCGCCAGGGACAGTATGCAGTTCTGGGCCACCGTGGCGGTCAGGCTGGCGTTGACCAGCGCGAACAGCCTTTGCACGATCCAGGCCGTAACCAGAATCAGGGCCAGAAGAAGAGGGAACCATCGCAGGCCGGCCGCTACGCTGTCGCGCAGCGGAGCCAGGCGCCAGCTGGGGCGTTTGACGGAAAGCAGCGCGCGGCCCAATCCCGCGACGAAACCGCCAAAATAAGCCGCCCCGACGACCTGGCTAAGCAGCGTATCCAGCTCGCCGGAGGGGTCCGCGCCCGATTCGACGCACAGACGGAGGATGGCGGCAATCAGGCCCGGAGCGACGGTGGACAGCGCGACCTGGGCCGCCGCATACAGGGATCGCCGCAAGCGGCCCGGCGCGACGCGGGTGGCGGTTAGCTGCAGCAGCAGGCGGCCGGCCAGCATGCGCAGCGAAACAACGGCCACGACGGCCAGCAGAGCGACTCCCCATACGGTGCCGCCGGCGCTCTGTGCGGATTCGGTCAGCTCGGTCCATAAGGGTTGAAGCCGATGCATGTCCTGCGGTAGCTGGTCACGCAGTTCCGTCCAGAAGGCGGGGGACAGGATGGAATCCGTGCGCACGCCCAGCGAGGCCTGAAATTGTGCGCGGCGCAATTTCAGTATCTGGTCGCCCGCCTGCTGGGCTTCGACGGCTATCAGCCGGGCCAGCTTGATTTGCGCATCCAGCGTGCTGCTGCTCTTGGTCAGCTCCGCGCGCTGCGCGGCAACGTCCGGCGCCTCTTTGATGCCTTCGGCGGGCTTGCCCAGCTCGGCCACTCGGGCCTGTATGCCGGCCAGTTGGGGCTCCAGGGCGGTGGCGGCAGCCTGCGCCTGTTCCTGGGCTTCCTGGGAGGCATTGCGCAGATCGATCAGCTCGGGGTCCTGCAGCGGCTTGTCCGGCGCCGCGTTTAGCTTTTTCTGCACCCGGTCCATTTGCGCCCGCGCCGTATCCAGAGTCTTGTCGACCTCGGCGGAGTTTTTGTTCTGGGCTAAAACCGGCATGCTCACCGCGGCCAGGGCAAGGCAGACCGCCAGCAGGCAGTGGGCCCAAAGCTTGCGCGCGGCGCGGGCGTAATGTTCTGGCAGTGGCATCGGCGTCATTCAAGTTTCCGGTTTGTCATCATAGCGCCATAGGCGTCCCGTCCGCCATTTCCGTCGGCCCCCAGCCTTCCTTGTAAAATGGCCGCCGTATATTCATTTCGCCGGCGCTTGCGAGCCGGCGCAGCTTCTTCTTGAACAGGCATATGACCCACCTTATTCTTCAGGCCCCCAATCTGGTGACGGCCAATATCGAAAAAATTGCCGCGCTGGCCAGTGCGGGCGGAGTGCAGGAACTGGGCAACACCGCCGTGCGGCTGCTGGATGTGGATGCCGGGGCGCGCGCCGAGGTCGCGGCGTGTTGCGAAGATTTCGGCATGGATTATGCTTTTTTCGAGCAAATTTCGCGCTTGCGCGATTGCCGGATACTGGCCATGGACATGGACTCGACGCTGGTCAACATCGAATGCATAGACGAGATCGCCGACATGGCCGGCCGCAAGGCGAAAGTGGCGGCCATTACCGAGGCCGCCATGCGCGGCGAGATCAAGGATTTTTCCGAAAGCCTGACGCGGCGTGTCGCCTTGCTGGAAGGCGTGCCCGCCACAGCCCTGGAGCGTGTCTACGAAGAGCGCTTGCGCTTCAATCCCGGCGCTGAACAACTGGTGGCCACGGCCAAGAAAAACGGCCTGGCAACCCTGCTGGTCTCGGGTGGATTCACCTTTTTCACCGAAAGGCTGAAGGAAAGGCTGGGGCTGGACGCCTGCCATGCCAACGTGCTGGAAGTGGCCGACGGTAAATTGACCGGCAAGGTGCTGGGCAAGATCGTGGATGCCCAGGGCAAGGCGGATCACCTGCGGGCCCTGGCCGACCGATTGGGCGCGGCGCCGGAACAGATCATCGCGGTGGGCGACGGCGCGAACGACCTGAAAATGATGGCCCTGGCGCATTTTTCTGTGGCCTATCGGGCCAAGCCGGTGGTGCGCGAGCAAGCCAACTACGCGCTCAACGTCAGCCCGCTGGACGGCATACTCAACTGGTTCCGCCTGAGCCACTAAGGCCGCTCGCATCCCTTGGCAGGCCCGCCGCCGGCGGGTTGCCGGTAGCTCCTACACCAACGCTCTCAAGACCCCGCGCACCGCATCGATGCGGGCGGGGACTTGCGCCTGCTTGATTTCCACCTTCAGCTTGTCCTGGCCGGCCAGCCTGACGTCCCGGCGCTTTTGCACCAGTTCGATGATGCGCAGCGGGTCGATGTTGGGCTTGGCGGAAAACTGGATCAGCGCCTGGGCTTCGCTGGCGTCTATCTTGATGATGCCCAGCGGCTCGGCGGACAGGCGCAGTCGATGCGTGGCCAGCAGAGTCTGCGCGGCTTCGGGCAGCTTTCCGTAGCGGTCTATCAGCTCTTCCTGGATGTGGATCAGGTCGTCTTCGTGGCGGGCGTGGGACAGTTTTTTGTACAGCCCCAGGCGCGCATGGACGTCGGGGCAGTAGTCCGAAGGAAGCAGGGCCGAGGCATGCAGATTGACTTCGCAAAGTGCGGAGAAGGGCGAATCCAGGTCCGGTTCCTCGCCCGACTTCAGGGCCCGCACCGCCGCGTTCAGCATGTCGGAATACATGGAAAAGCCGATTTCCTGGATGTTGCCGGACTGCGATTCACCCAGGACTTCGCCGGTGCCGCGGATTTCCAGGTCGTGCATGGCCAGGAAGAAACCCGCGCCCAGCTCTTCCATGGCCTGTATGGCCTCCAGCCGCTTCTTGGCGTTGGAGGTCATGGCGTCTTCGCCCGGTGTCAGCAGGTAGGCATAGGCCTGGTGGTGGGAGCGTCCGACGCGGCCGCGCAACTGGTGCAACTGGGCCAGGCCCAGCCGGTCGGCGCGATGTATGACGATGGTGTTCGCGGTGGGCACGTCGATGCCGGTTTCAATGATGGTTGTGCAAAGCAGGACGTTATAACGTTGCTGGTAGAAGCCCTTCATGACTTCTTCCAGTTCGCGCTCGGGCATCTGCCCATGGGCGACGGCGATACGCGCTTCGGGTACCAGTTCTTCCAGGCGGGCGCGTCGGTTGTGGATGGTGTCCACTTCATTGTGCAGGAAATACACCTGGCCGCCGCGCTTGAGTTCGCGCAGCAGCGCTTCGCGTATGGTGCTGCCGTCTTCGCGGCGCACGAAAGTCTTGATGGCCAGGCGCCGCTGCGGGGCCGTGGCGATCACCGAGAAGTCGCGTATGCCTTCCAGCGACATGCCCAGGGTGCGGGGTATCGGGGTGGCCGTCAGCGTCAGGACGTCGACCTCGGCGCGCAGGGTTTTCAGCGCTTCTTTCTGGCGTACCCCGAAGCGGTGTTCTTCATCGATGATGACCAGGCCCAGGTTCTTGAACTTGACTTCCTTGGACAGTATCTTGTGCGTGCCGATCACGATGTCCACACGGCCTTCGTTCAGGCCCTCGATGGCGGCGGCGACTTCCTTGCCCGAGCGGAAGCGCGACAGCTCGGCCACCTTCACGGGCCAGTCGGCGAAGCGGTCGGAGAAGGTCTGGGCATGCTGTTCGGCCAGCAGGGTGGTGGGGCACAGCAGGGCGACCTGCTTGCCGTTCATGACGGCCAGGAAGGCCGCGCGCAAGGCGACTTCGGTCTTGCCGAAACCCACGTCGCCGCAGACCAGCCTGTCCATCGGACGGCCCGAGGTCATGTCGCCGATGACGGCTTCGATGGCGGCGGCCTGGTCGGCGGTTTCCTCGAAGCCGAAGCCTTCGGCAAAGGCCTGGTAATCGGCGGCCGACAGCTTGAAGCGATAGCCCTCGCGCGCCGCGCGCTGCGCGTACAAGGCCAGCAGCTCGGCGGCGGCGTCGCGTACCTGCTTGGCCGCCTTGCGGCGCGCCTTGTCCCATTGGCCGGAGCCTAACTGATGCAGGGGCGCATGCTCGGGGTCGGCGCCGCTGTAGCGGGCGATGACGTGCAACTGGGCCACGGGCACGTACAAGGTGCTGCCGTTGGCGTATTCCAAGTGCAGGAATTCCATCAGGCCTTCGCCCAGGTCCATCTCGACCAGGCCGCAATAGCGGCCTATGCCGTGCTGGGCATGCACCACCGGATCGCCTTCGCGCAGTTCCGACAGGTCGCGGACCATGGCTTCGACGTCGCTGCCGACTTCCTGCGTGCGCCGTCCGCGCCGGGTGGGACGGGCCTGGCTCGGGTAGAGGTCGTTTTCGGTCAGCAGGGTCAGGTCCCTGTCCACGACGGTGAAGCCGCTGGACAGCGGCGCGACGACCAGGGCGTAGCGGCTTTCGGAGTTCAGGAAGTCTTGCAGCGTTTCGACGCCGGAATCGGGTGTGATGCCGAATTCGGCCAGCATTTGCAGCAAGGTTTCGCGGCGGCCCGCCGAGTCGGCGCACAGCGCCACGCGGCCTTGTGCGCGGCCGAGCAG
>JBARWC010000081.1:0-3734 GCA_049646585.1 Burkholderiaceae bacterium
GCAATGGATGCCGCGACCGGGGCGGGCTCGGGCACCGCCACGGGTGCCACGGCGGCGGCCTGATCCGGCTGACCCTGCTCAAGCGCCAGCTCGCGCAACTGAAAACATATCCGTTCGTACGCCTGCACGTCGGGATCTTGAGAATTACGGTATGCCGCCACTTGCTCTGTCAACACATCTTTGGTTTCCAAGAAAAGATCGATCATGTCTTTGCGCAGCGGCATTTCGCCTCTGCGGATGCTGTCCAGCAGGTTTTCCAGCAAATGGGTGGTCTCGGCCAGGTGGCCGAAGCAGCCGAAAGTGCCGGCGCCGCCCTTGATGGAATGAGCAGCCCGAAAAATGGCATTCAGGTCGTCGGGGTCGGGATTGCCCAGATCCAGTCCGAGCAGCAACTGCTCCATATCGGCCAACAATTCGTCGGCTTCGTCAAAAAACGTATCGAAAAACTGGCTCAGGTCAACGCCCGCACTCATGATTGCTTCCTTTTACTGTAGAGCTCCGTCATTCGCCTTCCCCCCTTAGGGCCGCCCAGTCATCTGCCGGCGCCGAACGGCTTATTGCCCCGCCGGCGGCAACGGCTTGACGGGCAATTCCGGCAGCTCCGGAAGTTCGGGCAGGCCCGGCACCACCACCTTGGGCACCAGCGCAGGAGCGGGCTCCAGCAGCTCCTTCAGGGTGGCGGCCGAGGCCGCGGAAGCATTCTGCTCGTCGATCCGGCGTTCGGCGCGGCTATTCAATACAACGATACTGATACGTCGGTTAACGGCCGCCGCCGGATTATCTTTAATCAGGCTGACCGAGGCCGCCAGGCCCAGTATCCGCTTGGTCTTGGTTTCGTCCATACCGCCGGCCACCAACTCCTTGCGAGCCGCGTTGGCCCGGTCGGCGGACAGCTCCCAATTGCTGTATTCGCGCTCGCCGGTGGCGTATTGCACGGAATCGGTGTGGCCGGCGATGCTGATGCTGTTGGGCAGCTTGTTGAAGGCCGGGCCCAATTGGCGCAAGATGTGCCGCATATAGGGCTGGACCAGAGCGCTGCCGGTCGCGAACATGGGGCGGTTCTGCTTATCGATGATTTGTATCCGCAAGCCGTCCGGCGTCATGTCCAGCAGCAACTGGGGGCTGAACTGCTGAAGCACGGGGTCGGTCTCGATCAGGTCTTCCAGCTCGGTCTTCAGCTTTTCCAGCCGCTGCACGTCGCGCAGTTCGCCCTCGGTATGGACGTCGCCCCGTGAAGGAATGGGGCTGGGATTGGGAATGACGCTGGATGCCCCCGCGGGTATCACACTGCTGCCGCTTTCGTTCTTGGGGCCGCCGGTGACGGCGGTCATGAGCGGCATGCGGAAATACTCGGCGATGGCCTGCAGGTCTTTTTGCGGCACCAGGGAAAGCAGCCACATGACCAGGAAGAAAGCCATCATGGCCGTCATGAAGTCGGCGTAGGCGATCTTCCAGCTGGAATTATGCTTGCTCTCGGTGGCATTGCGCTTGCGCCGGATGACTATCCGCGGCTCGGGTTTCTTCATGGCTGCTCGCTACGCCTTGCGGGCGGGCGCGCGCGTCTGCCGGACGTGGTCCTCCAGCTCCATGAACGACGGCCTGACGTAGGAATACAGGACTTTGCGGCCGAATTCCACCGCAAGCTGCGGCGGATAGCCATTCATGCTGGCCAACAGGGTTACCTTGATGCATTCCAGGACCTTGGCCGACGCGACCGAGCGGCGCTCTATCGACGTTGCCAGGGGCGCGACGAAGCCGTAGGCCAGCAAAACGCCCAGGAAAGTCCCGACCATGGCTTTGGAAATAAGGTCGGCCAGAATGGCCGGCGGCTGGTCCACCGAGGCCAGCGCCTTGATCACGCCCAGCACCGCGGCCACAATCCCGAAGGCAGGCAAGCCATCGGCCACAGAGTGCAGCGAATTCGCGGGCACGTTGCGTTCCTGGTGATGCGCCTCGATCTCCTGATCCATCAGGGTCTCGATTTCATAGGAGCTCATGTTGCCACTGACCATCAAACGCAGATAGTCGGTAATGAACTCCATCAGATGCTTGTCGCGCAGGATGCGAGGGTATTCGGTGAAGATGGCGCTGGATTCGGGCTCTTCGATATCGGCCTCGATGGACATCAGGCCATCGCGGCGTGCCTTGTTCAGCAGCACGTACAGCAGTGCCATCAGTTCCATGTACAGCTCTTTGCTGTAAGGACTCTTGCGGACCACGGCGGGCAGCGACTCGGCCAGCAGCTTCATGGATTTCCCGCTGCTCGAAGCAACGTAGGCACCCAGCGCGGCTCCGGCGATCAGAACGAATTCGAACGGCTGGTACAAGGCGCCCAGGTGCCCGCCCAAGCCGACATAGCTTCCGAATACCGACAGGAAAACGATCAGGAACCCAAGGAAAATAAACACGGAACCGCCTTCATTAAACACATGCCGCATATGATCCCTTCTTTTGGCGGCGGCAAAAGCGCCATTCAAAGGGTGTTTTTGAGCCTAAATCCCCGCTCTGGATAAAAAAACGCCCCGGGTTCCCGAGGCGTATCGTCCTGCGTGCGAAGACGGGCTTCAACCCGTGACCGGGCTGGCCTTGGCGGCGGCTTTGCGGGCCGAGCGCAACACCTCGACGGGACTGGCCGCGGCCAGCTTGCCGCGGGTCTTGCCGGCCCTGGGTGGCGGCCGGCAAATGGCGCAAACAAAATCGCCTTGCGGGTCGTGGGCATGGGCCACGAAACCGCCCTTGCAGCGGGTGCAATGCGACAGCTGCACCATTTTGCTGTCGAAGAAGCGGACCAGCATCCAGGCGCGCGTAAAGCTGAGCACGGGCTCGTCGGCGGCATCGGCCGCCCTGCCGGTGGAGGCTTGTTCCAGGTAGAGCCGGTAGGCTTCGACCAGCGCCCGCGCCTTACGGGCCGGCGTGTGGGTATCCATGTATTGATACACGCTGTAGAACACGCTGGAATGGATATTGGGCAGCCAGGTCATGAACCAGTCCACCGAAAAAGGCAGCATGCCTTTGGGCGGCGAACACCCCTTGACCTCGCGGTACAGACGGGCGAGACGGTCGTAGCTAAGCTTGGTTTCGGCCTGAAGCACCTGCAAGCGGGCGCCGAGCTGGATCATTTCGGTGGCCAGGAGAATTTCTTCCGCTTCCCTGGCGACGCTTTTTGTAGTCATAATGCGAGTTGACAATGCCTGTTATGGAAAGCCGGGCCGCTTAAGCGGTTCGCTCGCTGACCTGCTGGGACAGCAGTATGGTGGAGTGCGCTTGCTGCAGCACCCCGCCCAGCACGTCTTGAGTCAGGGACGAAAGCAGGTCGTAGTCGTTCAGGCGGAACTTGCAGATGAGGGAACTGGAGCCGGCCAGCTTGACCAATTGAGCGGGCGACAAGCGCATGACGATATCCGCAACGTCGGAATCGAAACCCAGCCGGAACATGCCGGCCGCATAATTTTCGCGCAGCATGCGCTGCGCCAGCATCAGGTAGGACAGATTGACTTCTTGAATGTCGCTTAACAACGAATTACCGGTGACGGGCATTGTGCCCTCCTTATTGAAAACCGAAACAATCTTGCGGCAAAAACCAGGGGTGTCTATTGATTTACATCAAAATGTAAATTTATTAACAAATTTCGATTAATGTATCTACGACAATCGCTTAGTCAATCTTGGCTAGTAATTTACAAAAACCAATCGAACTACGGATAACCATGCATATTCCGTATAAAAGACAGAGG
>JBARWC010000082.1:0-49221 GCA_049646585.1 Burkholderiaceae bacterium
GTCCCCGCCCGCGTCCCGTCGCGCCGAAGGCGGATCCCTATTCGCCGCCCTGTGCCTGGCGGCCGGCCTTTTTCTGCTTTACGACCGCCATGGCCCTGGCATCTGTTTTCTCGCGGCTTCGCTGGCCGGCGTCCTGTTGCTGCTGGCCGCGCGCATCGATGCCCAAACCGGCCTGCTGCCCGACGCCCTGACCCTGCCTATGCTTTGGCTGGGCCTTGCGCTGGCCTGGGCGGGCAGGGGGCCGCCCTTGCATGACGCCTTGGCCGGCGTTGCGCTGGGTTATGGCTTTCCGTGGTGCTTATCGGCCGCCTTCAAGTGCTTCAGCGGTCGTGATGCCATGGGTCGGGGCGACTTCAAGCTGCTTGCGGCCCTGGGCGCCTGGATGGGCTGGCAGCTATTGCCCTGGGCCTTGCTGCTGGCCTGCCTGGCAGGCCTGGTTTGCGCCATGTGGCGGCAGCGATCCCTGCGGCCCCGCGGGGCGCATCCATTCGGCCCCTTCCTGGCGTTCGGCGGCGCCGGTGTTTTCCTGCACGCGACTGCGGTACATTCGTGGTTTTGCTAGCCGAGGTGCCGCTGTGTACAAAATTGGCCTGACAGGTGGAATAGGCTCCGGTAAAAGCCGCGTCGCCGACATGTTCGCCGAATGGGGCGCCGCCATCATCGATTCCGATGTCGTCGCGCACGAACTGACCGCGCCGGGCGGTGCCGCCATCGAAGCGATACGGCGGGAATTCGGTCCCGATGTCATTTCGCCCACCGGCGCGCTGGATCGTCAGGCCATGCGCGAACTGGCCTTCGAACATCCTTCGGCTCGCCAGCGACTTGAAGCAATTTTACATCCTATGATAAGTTTAGTTACACAAACACGGGCTGCCGCAGCCCAAGGGTGTTATCTTGTCTTCGTGGTGCCGTTATTGGTTGAATCGGGGCGTTGGCAGGGGCGGGTCGACCGCATATGCGTGGTGGATTGCGACCCCCAGACACAGGTCAAAAGAGTGCAGGCTCGCAGCGGGCTGACGCCAGAAGCTATTGCGCGTATCATGTCAGCACAAGCGTCACGAGAGGCGCGTTTGGCTGTTGCCGACGATGTCGTTCTTAACGACGGGCACACCAGCCCCGACGATCTCGTGCGGCGCGCCCGGGAACTGCACGATGCCTGGTGCGTTTTGGCGCGGCAACAGGCTGGCCACTCATCAGGTAGTCATCCCTAGTCATTGAAAAGGTTTTTGGTCGCGTGATTCTTTATGAATACCCTTGCAACGAGCGCGTACGGTCTCTGTTAAGAGTCGAGCATCTGTTCGACAGGCTGTTCTTCTTCGCCAAAGGGGCCGATGTCCACCATCACCAGATTTCGGTGGCTACCCTGTTCGACCTTCTCGACATCTGCGACCGTACCGACCTGCGCGGAGCGGTGCTGCAAGACCTTGAGCGGCAGCGGGTGGCGCTGGGCGCCTTGCGCCAGCACCCCGAGGTCGACGCGCGTACGCTGGATGCCATGCTTGCCGAAATCCAGCATGCATCGGCGGAACTGGGCGCCCAGGGCCGCATAGGCCAGGAACTGCGCGACAACGAATGGCTGGCCAGCTTGCGCGGCCGCATCGCCGTGCCGGGCGGGTCGTCGCAGGTCGACATGCCTTCCTATTTTTCCTGGCAACTCAAGCCGGCCGAAGCGCGTGCCGCCGACTTGCACCGGTGGATCACGCCTTTTCTGCCTCTTTACAAGGGCCTGGCGCTTATTTTGCGCATGCTGCGCGATTCGGGCGACGTGGTCGACCTGGTGGCCAGGCAGGGCGCCTACCAGGAAATGCTGGGTGGCAAGGTGTTCCAGCTTTTGCGGGTATGGATAGACACTGCGCTTGATATCTTCCCCGAAATGAGCGCGAACAAGTACGTGATATGGGTGCGTTTCGCATCCCAGGATTGCGAACTGAAACCGCAACCGGTCAGCCGCGACATACCCTTCAAGCTGGCACGCTGCAACGTTTAAGGCCGGCCCGGCAGGGCGGCCTGCGGACGCCGGATGGGCGTCCGAGCCGCGTTTCCCGCAGCCAATAGTTGTTGCGTTCCATTTCAATTCCGTGATTTCTGTGCTCCTGGGGCCGCCAATAGGCGAAAATGTCGCCTGTTTCGTTCGAACCCGGAGAACCTTGCATGGCGGAACCCCGCTCCGTAACTCATAGTCCCGGCCGGGGCCGCTGGCTATGGCTGGCCCTTGCCCTGATCCTGCTGGCTGCCGGTGCTTATTGGTTTATGGGGCGCGACGCCGGTTCGTCAAAGGGGGGGCGTGCCGGGCCGGGCAGCAGCTTTGCGGCCATGGCCAATATGAAGACGCCGGTCCGGGTGGCAAGCGTTCAGCAAGGCTTCATCCAGCACACCTTCAAGGCCATAGGCACGGTCACTGCCTTCAATACCGTCACGGTGCGCAGCCGAGTCGACGGCGAGCTGCAAAAACTGCATTTTTCCGACGGCCAGAAGGTCAATGCGGGCGACTTGCTTGCGCAGATCGATCCGCGCACCTATCAGGTCCAGCTGGATCAGGCGCTGGGCCAGCAAAAGCAGAATGAGGCCCAGCTCAAGAACGCCCAGCGTGACTTGCAGCGCTACCAGTTGCTTTTCAAGCAGAACTCCATCGCCAGGCAGCAGGTGGATGCCCAGGCCGCCCTGGTCCAGCAGTTGCAGGGGTCCGCCAAAAGCGATCAGGCCGCGGTCGACAGCGCGCGCCTGCAACTGAACTTCACGCGCATCACCGCGCCCATATCGGGGCGCCTGGGCTTGCGCAAGCTCGACCAGGGCAATATGGTCAATGCCTCGAATACCGATGGCCTGGTGGTCATCACGCAGACTCAGCCGATTTCCGTCGTGTTCACGCTGCCCCAGGTGCAACTGCCCGAGGTCCTGGCGCAGTTGCATGCCGGCAGAACCCTGGCCGTCGACCTTTACGACCGCGACGATCTGGTCAAGATCGCCACGGGCGAACTGGTGTCCGTCGACAACCAGATCGACGTCGCCACCGGCACCGTCAAGCTCAAGGCCCGTTTCGCCAACGAGGACGAGTCCTTGTTCCCCAACCAGTTCGTCAATGTCCGGCTGCGCGTGGACTCCGTCCAATCGTTGCTGGTTCCCACCAAGGCGGTTCAGCAAGGCTCCATCGGGGCTTTCGTCTATGTGGTCAAGGAAGGCGACAAGGTCGGCATACAGCGCATCGTCACCGGCCGCGTGGACGACAAGCTCGTTGCAGTCCAGTCCGGCCTCGAAGCCGGCCAGCGCGTGGTCACCGAAGGCCTGGATCGTCTGCGCGAAGGCGCGGCGGTAGAGGTCGTGACGGATCCCGCATCCAGCGCTCCGGCGGCGCCGGCGGGGCTCGCGGCAGGCGTCGACGCCGGCTCGGGAGCCGCCGCGTCGCGTCGGGCGCACTAGGGCACGGCAGTGAATTTGTCGCGCCTGTTCATCCTGCGGCCCGTCGCCACAACGCTGGCCATGATAGCCCTGCTGATCTCGGGCGTGCTGGCCTACCGCTTGCTGCCGGTGTCGGCGCTGCCGCAGGTCGATTACCCGACCATACAGGTCTCGACACTGTACCCGGGGGCCAGCCCTGATGTCATGACGGCGCTGGTTACCTCGCCGTTGGAGCGCCAGTTCGGCCAGATGCCGGGCCTGACCCAGATGACCTCGTCCAGTTCGGGCGGGTCGTCGCTGATCACCCTGCAGTTCGACCTGGACTTGCCGCTGGACGTGGCCGAGCAGGAAGTCCAGGCGGCCATCAATGCGGCGTCCAATCTGCTGCCCAACGATCTTCCGGCCCCGCCCATCTACAACAAGGTGAATCCGGCGGATACTCCGGTGATCAGCCTGGCGGTGACCTCGCCGACCCTGCCCTTGTACCAGGTGCGCGACCTGATCGACATCCGGGTCGCGCAGAAGCTGTCGCAGATATCGGGCGTGGGCCTGGTCAGCATAGCCGGCGGGCAGCGTCCCGCCGTGCGCATACAGGCCAATCCCGAGGCGCTGGCGGCCCATGGCCTGACCCTGGCCAGCCTGCGCACGGCGATCACCAGCGCAAACGTGAACCAGCCCAAGGGCAATCTGGACGGACCGGAGCGCTCCACCACCATCAATACCAACGATCAGTTGCGCTCCGTCCAGGACTACGAGCAATTGATCGTGGCCTACAAGAACGGGGCGCCTTTGCGCCTGCGCGATGTGGCCGAAGCGCGCCAGGATGCCGAGAACGTCCGGCAAGCGGCATGGATGGGCACCATGCCCGCGATCTTGCTGAACATCCAGCGCCAGCCCGGCGCCAATGTGATCGAGGTCGTGGACCGCGTCAAGACCTTGCTGCCGTCCCTCAAGCAGTCGCTGCCCGTGGGGGTCGAGGTCCAGGTGGCCACCGACCGCACGCAGACCATACGCGATTCCATAGACCACGTTCAGTACGAAATGATATTGGCCATCTTCCTGGTGGTCGTGGTGACCTTTGTGTTTCTGCGCAGCTGGACGGCCACCTTCATTCCTAGCGTGGTGGTGCCCCTGTCGTTGGTGGGGACCTTCGGCATCATGTATTTGGCCGGCTTCAGCATCAACAACCTGACCCTGATGGCGCTGACCATTGCCACCGGCTTCGTGGTCGACGACGCCATCGTCATGATAGAAAACATCGCCCGCCATATCGAAGAGGGCGAAAGCGCCCTCAAGGCGGCGCTGAAGGGGGCGTCGCAGATCGGCTTCACACTGGTGTCTCTGACCCTGTCGCTGATCGCCGTGCTGATTCCGCTGCTGTTCATGAGCGACGTCATCGGCCGGTTGTTCCGCGAGTTCGCGATTACGCTGGCGGTCGCCATATTGCTGTCGCTGGCGATTTCCCTGACGCTGACCCCCATGATGTGCGCGCGCTTGCTGCGGCCCGAATCGGAAATGAAGTATGGACGCTTCCAGCGGCAAGCCGGCCGATGGATGGACGACCTGATCCACCTCTACGACCGGGGGCTGCAATGGGTGCTGGCCCATCAGCGCGCCACGCTGTGGGTGGCCTTCGGCACGATGCTGCTGACGGCCTTGTTGTATGCCGTGGTGCCCAAGGGCTTTTTCCCACAGCAGGACACGGGCATGATCCAGGCCATCAGCCAGGGGCCGCAGACGGTGTCTTTCGCATCCATGGCGCAGCGCCAGCAGCAGGCGGTCGACCGCATACTGAAGGATCCCGACGTCGAGGCGGTGTCTTCCTTTATAGGCATCGACGGCACCAATGCCACCCTGAACACCGGACGCATGCAGATCGCCCTGAAGCCCTTGAGCGAGCGCGGGGCAAGCGCCCAGGCCATCATCGACCGCCTGGGCGCCGATCTTGCCGCCTTGCCGGACATCCAGGTGTTCATGCAGCCGGTGCAGGACCTGACCGTGGACGACCGCGTCAGCCGCACGCAGTACCAGATGACCTTGTCCGATCCCGACCATGACGTCCTGCTGGAATGGACGCCCAGGCTGGTCGAGGCGCTGCGCGGGGTACAGGGGCTGCGCGACGTGGTCGCCGATCTGCAAGGCAGCGGCCTGCAGACCACGCTGGTCATAGACCGCGATGCCGCCGCCCGCCTGGGCGTCAGCAATGCGGTCATCGACGATGCCTTGTACGATGCCTTCGGGCAGCGGCAGATATCCACCATCTTCACCCAGTCGGCGCAGTACCGCGTTGTGCTCGAGGTGGCCGCCCAGTTCCGGCAGGAACCCGCCGCCCTGCGACGCATCCCCGTGCAGACCTCGTCGGGCACGCCGGTGCCGCTGAGCGCGGTGGCGCGCCTCGAAGAAACCAGTTCTTTGTTGTCCATAGGGCGCCTGGGGCAGTTTCCGGCCACCACCATTTCCTTCAACCTGGCCTCCGGCATGGCCCTGTCGGACGCGGTGCTGGCGATACGGGCGGCGCAGGCCGAACTGGACATGCCCGCCTCGCTGGACCTGCGCTTCCAGGGCGCGGCGCGCGCCTTCCAGGCTTCGCTGTCCAGCACCTTGTGGCTGATGCTGGCCGCGGTGGCGGTCATGTACATCGTCCTGGGCATACTGTACGAAAGCTACATCCATCCGGTCACCATCCTGTCCACCTTGCCGTCGGCGGCCATAGGCGCGCTGCTGGCCCTGCTGATCAGCGGATCGGAGCTGGACATGATAGGCGTCATCGGCATCATCCTGCTGATAGGCATCGTCAAGAAGAACGCCATCATGATGATAGATTTCGCGCTGGACGCCGAGCGCAGCCGCGGCCTGGCGCCCCGGGCGGCCATCCACGAAGCGGCCCTGCTGCGCTTCCGGCCCATCCTCATGACGACGTTGGCCGCCCTGTTCAGCGCCATACCGCTCATGCTGGCCACCGGGTCGGGCTCTGAGTTGCGCCAGCCCCTGGGGCTGGTCATGGTCGGCGGGCTGTTGTGCAGCCAGGTCCTGACCCTGTTCACCACGCCGGTCATCTACCTGATGTTCGACCGGTTTGCGCGCAATACCGGCTCGTCCCGCAGCAAGCGCGTGGCCGATGGCGGGCTGGCCCCATGAGGCTGTTTTCCCTGTTCATCATGCGGCCGGTGGCCACCACGCTGCTGTGCGCGGCGCTGGTGCTTACCGGCGGGCTGGCTTTTCTGTTCCTGCCCGTCGCGCCGTTGCCGCAAGTGGACTTCCCCATGATATCGGTGTCCGCCAAGCTGGCGGGCGCCAGTCCGGAAACCATGGCCTCCAGCGTTGCGACACCGCTGGAGCAGTCGCTCGGCTCGATTGCCGGGCTCAGTGAAATGAGCTCGCGCAGCACAGAAGGCTCGACCCGCATCTCCTTGACGTTCGACATGAACCGGGACATCAACAGCGCGGCGCGGGACGTGCAGGCGGCCATCAATGCCGCGCGCAGCCTGCTGCCGTCCAGTCTGCGCAGCAACCCAACGTATCGCAAGGTGAATCCCGCGTCGGCGCCGGTCATGGTGCTGGCCCTGACGTCCAAGACCGCCACGCAGGGGCAGTTGTACGACCTGGCGTCCACCGTGCTGGCGCAGAAATTGTCGCAGGTGGCGGGGGTGGGCGAGGTCGACGTCGGCGGCAGCTCGCTGCCCGCCATACGCGTCAGCCTGAACCCGCAGGCCCTGAACAGCGCCGGCGTGTCGCTGGATGCGGTGCGGACCGCTTTGTCCGGCGCCAACACCATGCGCCCCAACGGCGTGGTGGAAAACGACCGCTACAACTGGCAGTTGAGCTCGGGCGGGCAATTGACCCGCGCCGAACAATACAAGCCGCTAATCGTCGCCTGGCGCGACGGCTCGCCGATACGCTTGCAGGATATCGCCAAGGTCGAGGATTCGGTCGAGGACGTGTTCAATGCCGGCTACTTCAACGACAGCCCGGCCGTGCTGTTGATCATCCGCCGGCAGGCCTCCGCCAACATCATCGAAACCGTCGATGCCATACGCGAGCAATTGCCGGCGTTCCAGGCTATGGTGCCGGCGCACGTTACGCTGACCGTCGCCCAGGACCGTACACCCAGCATACGAGCTTCGCTGCACGAGGCCGAGCTCACGCTGATGATCGCGGTCGTTCTTGTTGTGCTGGTGGTGCTGCTGTTCCTGCGTAATTTTCGCGCGGCCCTGATTCCCGCCGTCGCGGTGCCCGCCTCGCTGATCACCACCTTCAGTTTGATGCTGTGGTTCGGCTATACCCTGAATACAATTTCGCTGATGGCCCTGATCGTGGCCACCGGTTTCGTGGTGGACGACGCCATCGTGGTGCTTGAGAACATCATGCGCCACATCGAGAAAGGCATGCCGCCGCTGCGCGCCGCCATACGGGGCGTGCGCGAAGTCGGCTTCACCGTGCTGGCCATGAGCTTGTCGCTGGTGGCGGTATTCATACCCATGCTGCTCATGGGCGGACTGGTGGGCCGCCTGTTCCGGGAATTCGCCGTGACGCTGTCGGTGTCCATATTGGTGTCGCTGCTGATCTCCGTGACCCTGACGCCCATGATGTGCGCGCGGATACTGAAGGCGGACCCGGCCCGCCGGCCGCGCCGGGCGGGGCTGCTGACCAGGGCTTTCAAGGCGATGGGTATTTTTTTCTGGCGTGGTTACAAGAGTTCGCTGGGCTGGGCGCTGTCGCATGGCCGCTTCATGATGCTGCTGCTGGCGGCCACCATAGGACTTAATTTCTATTTGTACACGGTCGTACCCAAGGGGTTTTTTCCGCAGCAGGACACGGGGCAGCTATTGGGCTTCTTTCGCGTCGACCAGGGCACGTCCTTTCATGCCATGAGGCCCAAGCTGGATCAGTTCCGCAAGACCTTGCTGCAGGACCCGGCCATAGCCAGCGTCACCGGCTTCGTGGGTGGGCGCGGGGGCAGCAATTCCAGTTTCATGATGATACAGCTCAAGCCCCTTTCCGAGCGCAATGCCAGCGCCACCCAGGTCGTGAACCGATTGCGCGGCAAGTTCCAGGGCGTGCCGGGCGCGCGGCTGACGCTGGTGCCGCAGCAGGACATCTATGTCGGGCGCCAGAGCAGCAGCGCATCCTACGACTATTCGTTGATGGGCAGCGAACTGGCCTTGCTGAAGGAGTGGCTACCGAAAGTGCAAAGGGCAATGGTCGGCCTGCCCGAACTGGTGGACGTGGATACTGACGTCGAGGACAAGGGGCGGCGCGTGGAGCTGGTTGTCGACCGGGATGCGGCCACCCGCCTGGGGGTCAATATGTCGCTGATCGCTTCCACCTTGAACAATTCCTTCAGCCAGCGGCAGGTCTCCGTCATCTACGGCCCCCTGAACCAGTACCATGTCGTCATGGGGGTGGAACAGCGCTATGCGCAGGATGCGGAATCGCTCAAGCAGGTTCAGGTGGTCACGGCTAATGGCGACCGCGTTCCCCTGTCGGCCTTTACGCGCTTCGAGGTGGGCAGCGCGCCCTTGAGCGTCAATCACGAGGGCCTGTTCGCCGCGGAATCGGTTTCGTTCAGCCTGGCTCCCGGCGTGTCGCTGGATCAGGCCGTGCGCGCCATCGAGGAAGCCGTGGCGCGCACGGGCTTGCCCACCCAGCAGATACAGGCGGGCTTCCAGGGGGCGGCGCAGGCGCTGCAGGCCTCCATGGCCCAGCAGCCCTGGCTGATACTGGCGGCCCTGCTGACCATGTATATCGTGCTTGGCATTTTGTACGAAAGCTACGTGCACCCCATCACCATACTTTCCACCTTGCCCTCGGCGGGCATAGGCGCCTTGCTGGCCTTGCTGATGCTGGGCGAGGAATTTACCTTGATCGCCCTGATAGGCGTCTTTTTGCTGATCGGCATCGTCAAGAAGAATGCCATCATGATGGTCGACTTCGCCTTGCTGGCCGAAAGGCGCGACGGCCTGTCGTCGCGCGAAGCCATCTACCAGGCTTGCCTGGTGCGCTTCCGACCCATCATGATGACCACGGTTTCGGCCATGTTCGGCGCGCTGCCCCTGGTGCTGGCCACCGGGGCGGGCGTGGAGATGCGGCGCCCCCTGGGTCTGACCATCGTGGGCGGACTGATACTTAGCCAGATCCTGACCCTGTACACGACGCCGGTGGTATATCTGTACCTGGACCGTTTCCGGCTATGGGCGAACCGCCGGCGCGGCGCGCTGATCGCACAGCGGTCATGAACGCGGCCCTTACTGTGAATTGCAAAAAAGTATGGACATCTTATTTCTGCTGAATGCATTGCGGCCGACCATCCTGAAGCGGGTGGCGGCGTCCGGCCTGGCGCTGGCGCTGGGGGCCTGCGCCGTGGGACCCGATTACCAGCGTCCATCCGTCGATACCGGCCTGGCTTATAAAGAGGCCCTGGCCGCGGCGCCCGCGGAGGTTTCCGCCGCCGACCGGGGCTGGGTGCCGGCGCAGCCGGGCGACGACGCTTTGCGCGGCGATTGGTGGCTGATGTATGGCGATCCCGTCCTGTCGGGCTTGATGGAGTCTTTGCAGGCGGGCAACCTGAGCATCGTGCAGGCCGAAGCTCAGTTCCGCCAGGCGCAGGCGCTGCTGCAGTCCAGCCGTTCGGGCTTCTTTCCCACCGTGGGCGGCTCGGTATCGGGCACGCGTTCGGGCAGCGGGCAGGGCAGCACCGCCACGTCATCCGGAGGGGGCGCCAGCGCCGGCAACCAGTACACGCTGACCGGCAATGTAAGCTGGGAACTGGACCTGTGGGGCAAGGTGCGCCGTTCGGTGGAATCCAGCGGTGCCGGCTTGCAGGCCAGCGCCGCCGACGTGGCCACCACCCGCCTGAGCATGCAATCCACCCTGGCGCAAACCTATTTCAAGCTGCGCGTCATGGATGCCGAAAAACGCCTGCTGCAACAGACCGTGGCGGCTTACGAGCGGTCGCTGTCCATGACGCAGAACCGCTACGGCGCCGGCGTGGCGGCGCAGGCCGATGTCGAGGTATCGCGCACCCAGCTGGAAAACGGCCGCACGCAGCTCCTGGCCCTGGATTGGCAAAGAGCTCAACTGGAGCATGCCATTGCCGTGCTGCTGGGCAAGACCCCGTCCCAGTTCGCCTTGGAGCCTGTCACCACCCTGGCGTCGGTGCCCGCCATTCCCGTGGGCCTGCCGTCCCAACTGCTGCAGCGGCGACCCGACGTCGCGGCGGCGGAGCGGCGCACGGCCGAAGCCAATGCGCGCATCGGCGTAGCCCAGGCGGCCTGGTTCCCCGACCTGACGCTTAGCGCCCAGGCCGGCTATCGCAGCGGGCAATGGGCGCAGTGGCTGACCGCGCCCGCCAGCTTCTGGACCTTGGGTCCCGCCCTGGCGATGACCATCTTCGACGGCGGCGCGCGCGAGGCGCAAGTCAAGCAGGCGCGCGCCGGCTACGATGCGCAGGCTGCCTCCTACCGCCAGACGGTGTTGACCGCCCTGCGCGAGGTGGAAGACTATCTGGTGCAATTGCGCGTCTTGGGCCAGGAGCAGGCGACCCAGGGCCGCGCCCTGGACGCCGCCCGGGCGTCCTTGCGCCTGACTCAGAACCAGTACGAAGCGGGCCTGATCGACTACCTGAGTGTGGTGCAGGTGGAAACCACCGCGCTCAGCACCGAGAGGGCCGCCTTGTCGCTGGTGTCCGACCGTTTGGTGACCAGCGTGCAGTTGATCGCGGCCCTGGGCGGTGGCTGGGATGCCGCCGCCTTGCCCCAGCCTTGATGCTTTGATTTGACGCCTTGATCACCGGAGCCTGTGCTGCCTGGCCGGCTCTTGTGCAGGGCGCCCAACTGATCAATTCAGCCGGCTATCAGCCCTGCTCAATTAGATGACGTATGCCCGCGATGCCGTGGGCGCCGTGCCGCCGGGCTTCGGCCTGCGTTGCCGCCGATTGCCCGCCGATGGCGAAGACCGGCAGGCCGGCCTGGGCGGCCAACTGGGTGAACTTTTCCCATCCCATGCCGGCCTGGCCGGGATGCGATGGCGTATCCAGCACATGACCCAGCACGGCGAAGTCGGCGCCCAATGTGCGTGCCGCCGCCAGGCCGGCGGCGTCGTGCGCCGAGACGCCGATCAGCCCTGTGGGCCGGGTTTGATCAGCGGACGATGCCGTGTCCTGTTTGGCCGATGATGTGGTGGATGCAAGCCGGGCCTGGGCGTCCACCGCTCGGAAATGTACGCCGTCGGCCTGCGTCCACCAGCTTTCCGGGTGGCAGCTATTGACCAGGCAGCGCGCTCCCGCCTCGCGGCACATCCGCACAACTTGCTTGAAGGCATCATGCGCGCCGGCTTCCGATGCCGCCGTCCAGTCCGGCTCGCGGAACTGCACCAGCTTGGCGCCTTGTTGCAGCGCCCGGGCCAGCTTTTCCAGGTAGGGGGCCAGCCCGTCCTGGCCGCCGATGGCCGTGATCAGGTAGCGCTCCGGCAGTTGCAGCCAGCGCATGGGCGGTTCCGTCGCCGGCAGCAGAGGGCCGACCGGCAGGTCCGCCTTGGGATTCACCCAGGCCAAAGCCTGGTTTTCGCGGCCGGTGGGCGTGCCCGTCCAGCCATAGACCCGGCAAAACGCCAGCTCCACGATGTTCTTGGGGTATTCGTGGATGTAGGTTACCCAGGGCGAGGCATCGGTGACCTGTATGCCCAGTTCCTCGTCAAGCTCGCGGGCCAGTGCTTCCAGGGTGGATTCGCCCGCTTCTATCTTGCCGCCCGGCAGTTCCCACCACCCCGACCAGGGCTTGCCTTCGGGCCGTTGAGCCAGCAGCAATTGGCCATCGGGGCGCAGGATCAGGCCCGCCGCCACCCTGATGTAGGGTTTGGGGGCCGCCGCTGCGTTTTCGGGTTCAGACATAGCGCGCCGCCCAGTCGCGCGCGAACTGGCGTGCAACCCGGCCCGAGCGCGAGCCGCGTTCCAGCGCCCATTGCAGCGCTTCCGTGCGCGAAGCCTCGATGTCGGCGGGCGAGCAGCCGTGCTCGTTCAGCCAGTAGTTCACGATGTCCAGGTAATCGTCCTGCTTGAAGGGGTAGAACGACAGCCACAGGCCGAAGCGTTCGGACAGGGATATCTTTTCCTCGACGGTTTCGCCAGGGTGGATTTCGCCGTCGGTTTGATGCTTGGCGCTGAGGTTCTCGCTCATGTATTCCGGCATCAGGTGCCTGCGATTCGAGGTGGCGTAGATCAGCACATTGTCGCCCGAGGCGCTGACCGAGCCGTCCAGCACTGATTTCAAGGCCTTGTAGCCGGGTTCGCCTTCCTCGAAGGACAGGTCGTCGCAGAAAATGATGAAGCGTTCGGGCCGCGGGCTGACCAGATCGACGATCTCGCCCAGGTCGCCCATATCGCCCTTGTCGACCTCGATAAGGCGCAGGCCCTGGTCACCGTAGGCAGCCAGCATGGCCTTGACCAGCGAACTCTTGCCCGTGCCGCGCGCGCCCGTCATCAACACGTTGTTGGCCGGCTTCTTGTGCAGAAAATGCTGGGTATTCCGGTCGATGACGGCCTTTTGGCGTTCGATGTGCTGCAAATCCTGCATATTGATGCTGGAAACATTCTGTACCGCATCCAGCCAGCCGCGCGCACCGCGCTTGCGCCAGCGGAAAGCATGCGCCGTCCAGTCGATGGCGGGCGGGGCGGGGGGCAGCCACGCTTCCAGCTGCGCCAGAACACGTTCGGCGCGGCCAATCAGCGTACTCAAATCATTGGCAGTCACAAAAATCTCCAGGGACAAATCGCGGGAAAAACCCACATTATCGCCCTTTTGGCAAAGGCCGGCCGGCGGTGGTGTCACGTATAATCCTAGCCTTGATCCAAAGGATCGTCTTGACACTAACTTTGAACCCGGACCGCGCCTTGAATCTCCCCGAGTTAATTGCACCCATTGAAGACGATATGAAGGCCGTCGATGCGGTAATACGCGCGCGCCTGAATTCAGACGTGGTCCTGATCCGCACGATAGGCGACTATATCGTGGGCGCGGGAGGCAAGCGGATGCGGCCGGCCATGGTGCTGATGGTCGCCAAGGCCCTGGGTTACGCCGGCGACAAGCACCACCTGCTGGCCGCCGTGGTCGAGTTCATCCACACCGCCACCTTGCTGCATGACGACGTCGTCGACGAGTCCGACCTGCGGCGCGGCCGCAGCACGGCCAACGCGGTATTTGGCAATGCCGCCAGCGTGCTGGTGGGCGACTACCTGTATTCCCGCTCGTTCGAGATGATGGTCGAATCCGACTCCATGCCCGCCATGTCCGTCCTGTCGGCGGCCACCACGGTCATTGCCGAAGGCGAGGTGCTGCAACTGCTCAATGTCCACGATCCCGACGTCTCGCTGGACCGCTACCTGCAGGTCGTGCGCTACAAGACCGCCAAGCTGTTCGAGGCGGCCGCCCAGGTCGGCGCCATCGTGGGCGGCGCCACGCCCGAGCAAGAGCTCGCCGCCGCGGCCTACGGCCGGCATATCGGCACGGCCTTCCAACTGATCGACGATGTCCTGGACTACAGCGGCGACGCCGAGGCGCTGGGCAAGAACGTGGGCGACGACCTGCGCGAGGGCAAGCCCACCATGCCGCTGATCCGGGTCATGGAAGTGGGCAGCGTCGAACAGAAAAAACTGATCCAGGACGCCATCCGCACCGGCGACGCCGATTTCGCCGCCGTGGCGCGCGCCATACAGGATACTCAGGCCCTGGACTACACCCGCCAGGCCGCCGTCGCCGAGGCCGAACTGGCCCGGAAAGCCTTGGCCGGCTTTCCCGTTTCCGTTCATCGCGATTCTTTGTTAGAATTTTGTTCTTTCGCGGTTGAACGCGATAGGTAGTAGGTAGTAAATCCCGTTGTTGTCGGTTTTTCTTGTTTGAAGTCCGGCGGCAAGCTTCACGAGTAATCGGGGCGTAGCTCAGCCTGGTAGAGTACTGCGTTCGGGACGCAGGAGTCGCATGTTCGAATCATGTCGCCCCGACCACGATTTTCATATTAAGCCCTTGCTTTGCAAGGGCTTTTTGTTTTTGCCTGCAAAAAACCATCCCTTTTGCTTACGCGGCGCCCCTCCAAGCATTCACTAATCCGTTCCAGCATTCTCAATTGGCCGCCGTGGCGTGTTTTGCGGCGATCGATATGCTGTTTCGTCATACCCAAGCGTTGGGTTCTCAATTGCCGGGTCGCCCCGCTGTCACTACCATCATCGTAGTGTCCCCACTCGGCGATTTCCGCTACAACGCTCCATCTAACCCTATATTCCTCCTACTTTATGAATACGTTGCCTCAGCACGAAAGCGAACAGATTCGCAAGATATTCCCGGTCATGAACGAGTGCATTTATCTCGATCTGGGCGGAAGAGCGCCAGTTTCCTCCACCGTCAAAGCGGCCGTTGACAGCTATCTTGACGACTGCGTATACGGAAGGGTGGACAAGGATGCCTTGTTCAAAGAAACCGAGAAGGTGCGCCACCAGTTCGCGGGCTTGATCAACGCGGCGCCCGATGAAGTGACGTTTACCAAAAATACTTCAGAAGGGCTGAACATTGTCTGCACAGGGATAAGCTGGCAAGCGGGCGACAATATTGTCTTCTGCCCGGAGCTGGAGCACCCGAACAACATTTACCTTTGGCTGAACCTGAAGCGCAAGGGTGTCGAGGTTCGAATGATCCCTGCACGGGATGGCGCCCTGCCGATAGACGACATGATTAACGCCATGGATGCCCGGACGCGCCTACTCACCGTCTCCAGCGTGTCCTTCATTCCCGGGTTTCGCGCTGATATGACGACACTAGGGCGGGCATGTCGCGATCGCGGCGTATTGTTCCTGGTTGACGGGACTCAATCGGTCGGTGTGTTGCAGACCGACGTCGAGCAGATGCATATCGATGCCATCGCTGTTTCGACCCAGAAGGGCCTGCTGGGCCTGTATGGAATGGGTTTCCTGTACGTGCGCAAGGCCGTCGCCGAGCAAATGAGTCCTACCTATATCGCTCGCTTCGGAATAGATTTGGGAAATGAAAGCGCGCTTGAGTACGATTTTGGCGGGTCCAAGTTCAGCCTTCGTCCTGGCGCGCGGCGTTTCGATCTGGGTAACTACAATTTTGCTGGCGTCCGGGCCGTCGGAGAATCGCTGGAATTCATTGCCTCCATCGGAGTTCAGCGAATCGAAAGTCATGTGACCGCATTGGCACATCGGCTTGCTGATGGCTTTATAGACCTCGGCCTTCCGGTTTGTGGCGGAAAACCTGGCAAGCATACGGGGCAAACCGTTGCGGTGGGCCACTATAGCGCGAGTGAAAGCGACCCGGCGTCTGTGGAATACCTTCAGCGACTTTACGCATATCTTCTATCGAACGGCGTGAAACTATCCACGCGCAGAGGGTTGCTGAGGTTCTCGATGCATGTATACAACGACATGACGGACGTGGCCCGAACTCTCGAGCTGACGAACACGTTCTTGAAGCTAAAGGAAGGCGTGGAGGCTTGAACGCTTGGAAAGCCTGCCCATCAACGCCTACGCTGGGCAGGCTCGGAAGCATTGCTTCCGAATTTCGCGGCGAGCCATTGCATGAAAAGCTGCACGACCCGGTTCTTCGTCGAGCGCTGCGACCCCACTGCGTAATAATTCAGCCCGTCGGCCACTTCGCCGACGAAGGGCTGCACCACAGCGCCTCGTTCCAGCGCGTCTGCAACCAGGGAGGACCGCGTAACGGTGATGCCCACGCCGCTTTCGAGCGTCGATATCACTGTTGCGGAGTCGTTGAAGTCGATACACGGGCGTCGATCTGAGCGAATGGGCGTGTCGGGGTGGTGCCGCTCCCAAAAGTCTACGTAATCCCGTTCCCGGTTTCGAAGCAAAACGATGTTGTCGGGGATAGCGTGATGGGGGCCAATATGTGCTGCGACACTCGGAGCACAGACCGGAATCAGCACATCGTCGGTGATTTTGATGGATTGATAATCGTGCCAATCTCCCTGGCCCAACCGGATCGAAATGTCGGCCCCCGATGACTCCAGGTCTGCGTAATACCGGTGAACGTCAATCCGCAGATCAACGTCTGGATTGGCCAGGGTGAATTCCCCTAAACGCGGAGCCAGGACACGTTGCGCAAAACTTCGAGCGGCAGACACGACCAGTGTGTGCCTTGCAGCCGTGGCCGCCAGCCTGCTTACCCCTTGATCCATCAGGAGGAACGCCCGCGACGTGAAGTCGTAAAGCAGTTCTCCTTCTTCGGTGAACCGTAGCCCGCGGGGCCCACGCTCAAAGAGCTGGGTACCGAGGTGGTCTTCCAAGGCTTTGATCTGGCGGCTCAGGGCGCTTTGCGTCAGGCGAAGCTCCTCGGCGGCTCTTACCAGATTTAGATGCCGTCCGGCGGCATTGAAAAACAAGAGCGACCGCAATGACGGTATACGCGAAAGAACGTTGGTATTCGATGCAGTCATAACAGCCTGTCAATTAGTCAATGGTGATACCGGGAAGCTGCCTTTATGCTGAAGGGATCAAGCAACATTCTAACTTTAGAAGAATTGGAGAACTCAAGGATGGGGAACAGACAAGGCAAACTCGCACGAATCGTCACGGGTTGCGTGCTCTCTATGGCGTTGGCGGCCGCAAGTTACGCCGAAACGTTTCCATCGCGGCCAATCAATATGATTGTTCCTTACGCCGCCGGTGGGTCGTCGGATTTCGTGGCCCGGCTGTTGGCTCAGAAGCTCGGTGAGCATTTTGGCCAACCGGTCGTGGTAGAGAATCGCGCAGGCGCAGGCGCAACGATTGGCACCGGTCTGGCTGCCAAGAAAGGTCAAGAGGGCTATACGGCCCTTTTGGCGGACAATGCGCAGACCACCGCGCCGGCCCTCTATAAAAAACTGCCATACGATTCGGTAAGGGACTTTTCAGTCGTAGGGTTTGTCAGTCGCGCCGAAGTGATGCTGTTTGCCAATAAGCAGCTGGGCATCAACAGCGTTCAAGACTTGATCAAGCTGTCGAAAAAAAAGCCGGGGACCGTCACTATAGGCACAGGATACGGCTCACCTAGCCATTTGATTACCGAATACTTTAACTCCAGGGCGGGCGTGGATTTGACGGTTGTTCCATACAAGGGCTCGTCGTTGGCGCTCAACGATTTGCTGGCCGGCCATATTAACTTGGTCTTTACGAATCCCGCATCCGCCGCGCCGCTGCTGAAGGGGGATCAAATTATTACGCTCGCCCAGACAGGCGAGCAGCGGGATAAGCGTTTCCCCGACGTGCCGACTTTTCGCGAAAGCGGCGTGGACGGTTTTGACGTGAGCTATTGGTTTGCGCTGTTGGTCCCGGTCGACACTCCTGAACCGGCCAAAGCGAAATGGAAGGAGGCCCTGGCCGCCGTTCTAGCCGACAAAGAGGTCCAAACGAAGTTCGCAGCCGCCGGTTTGAGCCCCTACGATTTAAGCCCGGATGAAGCCCAGAAGGTAATGCTCGAAGAGGTGCGCCAATGGGAAGAGGTCGTTCGGAGCGCTGGCATCAATACGAACTGAGGTAGTCAGGCCGTTTGTGATCGGAGGGACACACTGGCGACGATGGTGCTTAATCAAGGCGCGTCAAAGCCGATATCCTTCGCTGCCTGAGGCCCGAGTCGAAGGCGCCGCCCGCTAGCGGGGATGTCCCCGCGTTTGCTTATTCCGAGTAACGTCGGCTTGCCACTACTTAACTCCGTTGTCGAGGGTCGCCCCCTTCTCTGACTCGACCTCGAGTTGCCTTGCGCGCTCGCGCAGCGTGAATTTCTGGATCTTGCCTGTGGCGGTTTTCTGCAGTTCGCCGATCACGATTCTAGTCGGCACCTTGTAATGCGCCAGATTCGCGCGACAGTGTGCGATCAGTTCGGCTTCGCCGATAGCGGCGCCGAGAGTCAATTCGACGAAGGCGCAGGGCGTCTCGCCCCACTTAGGATGCGGCTTCGCGACCACTGCGGCTGCACGCACGGCAGAGTGACGGTATAGGACCTCCTCGACCTCGACAGAGTTGATATTCTCACCACCGGAGATGATCACGTCCTTGGCGCGATCCTTGATTTGTGTATAGCCGTCTGGATGCACGACGGCGAGATCGCCTGAACGGAACCAGCCGCCCGCGAAGGCCTCGGAAGTCGCCTGCGGATTCTTCAGGTAGCCTTTCATGGTCATGTTGCCGCGGAACATGACCTCGCCGATCGTGTGGCCGTCGGGCGGCACCGGCGCGAGCGTATCCGGATCAAGCACAGCCATGCTCTCCTGCGCTGTATAGCGCACGCCCTGCCGGCTCTTCTTCATTGCGAGCGCCGCGATGTCGAGCGCGTGCCACTCGGGCGGTTCGGCGCATACCGCGGCCGGGCCGTAGACCTCGGTGAGCCCGTAAATCTGGGTGATCTCGAAGCCCATACGCTGCATCGCCTCGATCACCGGCACCGGAGGCGGCGCGCCACCGATGAGGCCATGCACGCGATGCGAAATGCCCGCCTTCCACGCCGACGGCGAGTCCGCGAGCATTGCATGCACCACCGGCGCACCGCAGTAATGCGTGACACGGTGCTCCCGGATCATCGCCAGGGCCTGACGCGGCTCGAAGCGGCGCAGGCAGACGTGGGTGCCGGCGTTCGCCGCAAGCGTCCAGGCAAAGCACCAACCGTTGCAATGGAACATAGGGAGCGTCCATAGAAACACCGAATGGTGTGGCATCTCCCAGTCGATCATGTTGGAGAGCGCTGCAAGATATGCGCCTCGGTGGTGGTACACGACACCCTTCGGGTTACCGGTCGTGCCCGATGTGTAGTTGAGGGCGATCGCCTGCCATTCGTCGGCGGGATCCTCGCGTTCGAAGTCTGGCGATCCCGAGGCGATGAAAGCCTCGTAATCCCGCACGCCGAGGCGTTCGCCGCCCGGGCCTTCGGCGTCGTCGATGTCAATTACCAGAGGGGGTTCGTCGAGCAGCGCGAGTGCGTCGGCGACTGTCGCCGAATACTCTGTGTCGATAATCAGCACCCGCGCCTCGCAATGCTTGAGGATAAACGCGATCGCCTGAGCGTCGAGTCGCGTGTTAATCGTGCACAGGACGGAGCCTGCCATCGGCACACCAAAATGTGCTTCAATCATCTCCGGTGTATTTGCCGCAATCATCGCGACAGTGTCGCCACGGCCGACGCCCTGCGTCTTCAGCGCCGACGCGAGCCGGCAGGCCCGTTCGTTGAACTGTGCCCACGTATAGCGCCGCCCGCCGTGAATCACCGCGATGTGTTCGGGATAGACGGCGGCGCTGCGCTCGAGAAAGGAAAGGGGACTTAGCGGCACGTGATTTGCCGCTTGGCGGCCGAGGCCGACTTCGTAGGGATTATCGCGAGCCAATTTCACAAACCTTATAAGAATCGCGGCCCGGCCCCTAGGTAGAGACCGAGCGATACGCATCACCTAACGCAGCACGTCTCGGGAGATGATCATGCGCTGGATCTCGGAGGCACCTTCAACAATCTCCAACACCTTCGCATCGCCGAAAGCGCGCGACACCGGGTACTCGGCCATGATCCCGTTGCCACCGTGGATCTGGACCGCTTGATGCGCAGCTTCCATCGCGCGCTCCGTCGCAAAGAGTTTGGCCATCGACGCCTGCACGTCGCACGGTTGCGCGGCGTCCTTGCGCACGGCTGCGTCGTAGAGCATCAGCCGTGCTGCATGCGTGTGTGTGGCCATGTCGGCGACCTTGAATTGCAGCGCCTGGAACTCCTCTAGGCGCTTGCCAAACGCGGTGCGCTCCTTCATGTATGCGACCGATCGCTCCATTGACCCCTGAAGGATACCAAGACCCAGCGCCCCGATCAGAATGCGACCGGTGCTGATGTTGGAGAGCGTCTGTTTCAGGCCAGCGCCCTGCTCGCCCAAGAGATTTTCGGCCGGAATCCGGCAATCCTCGAAGAACAGTTCGTAAGTAGTGGAACCTCGCCAGCCTATCTTCTTCAGCTTATTACCGAGAGAAAATCCAGGCGTGCCGACCGGCAGGATGAAGTTCGAGATCTCCTTGCGTCCGTCCGGCCGAGTGCCGCTCATAGCGGCGATCACGACCGGACCGGTAATGTCGGTACCGGAATTTGTGATGAAGGTCTTCGAGCCGTTAATGGTCCAGTATCCGTCGCGCAGCACCGCACGCGTTTGGATGTTCGCCGCGTCCGAGCCTGCATTCGGTTCGGTGAGGCCGATACAGCCGACCTGGCTACCTTCCAAGATGGGCTGCAGATACTGTTCTTTCTGCGCGGCCGTGCCGAAGTTGTTGATTAAGCTCGCTGGCGTTGAGTTCGCCATCACCGACGAGGCGACCGCGGCATCGACACGCGCGATCTCCTCGAGCACAATCGTGAAGCCCAGCCAGTCACCGCCCCCGCCGCCATATTGTTCGGGATAAGGTAAGCCTAGGAAGCCGAGCTCACCAGCCTGTTTCCAGATGTCATAGGCGAAGCCCTGCTCTTCCCATAGTTTCTCGGAAACCGGTGCGATTTCATTCTCGGCGAAGCGCCGCACCGACTCTCGGATCAGTTCGTGTTGTTCATTCATAAAATATTTCATGATGGATTTCCTTGCAGGTCAGGCGAGCACGTAGGCTGTTTTAACCGTGATGTAGAACTCGCGATGAGTATTGCGACTTTCCCGATGATGCGCGTGAGCAGGCCTGCAGCGTGCACGCCCTTGTCGGTGACTAGCAACGGCCGTATGTCGAGCCGCTCGAGCTTCGCCGGCAGAAGCTTCACCGCGCCGAAATCGAATTGGATCGTGGTCAGGTAGTTGATCGTTGTCATGTGTCTGTATCTCTCTGGCGCATGCGTTTTTGGAAGGTCAGGGCCGGAACAATGCTGCGTCCATCAAGGCCAAGGGGGTGGCGATGCGTATCGGCGGGTAATCCATTAGTGCGAGGACTTGAGTCTGAAGGTCGATGCCGGGTGCGATTTCGGTCAGCACGAGGCCCTCGGACTCGATATCGAATACCGCACGCTCGGTGATGAGCTTCGCGGTCTGTCTATGCTTGGCGACGTTTGCGCGCACGGGGTAGGTGATCTCCTGCACCTGCTCGACAAACTTGCGCACCTCGCCTTCGCGCACAATCACGAGCTGACCGTCCTCGACCTTGGCCTCCAGCCCGCCGGCCGTGAAGGTGCCGGTGAAAAGCAGCGTCTCAGCGTTATAGGCGATGTCGATGAAACCGCCGGGGCCGGGATTCGCGGCGCCGAAGCGGCTCACATTGACGTTGCCGGCCGCGTCGAACTGGGCGAACGCGAGCGCCGCAACCTTGCAGTTTCCGCCGTTGATGAAATCGAACTGCGCGGGCCCGTCGATGAGCGCCTCGGGATACTTATTTGCCGAGAACTGCCAGCCGCTCATCACGATACCGCCGAAGGGACCATGTTCGGTCGTAAAACGATAATCGAGCAGGCCCTTGCCATCGAAGGCGCCGTCTTCCATCATCACCGCTGGCACGTCAGACGACGCACCGAAGCCAAAGATCGTCGGTACGCCGGGGCGGATCTCGCGCGCCGTGCGCCGCGCGATGATCTTGTCAGCGCCCGGCGGCAGGCAGTCGGCGCCGTGGCCAGGGAAGACCTGGCCGCCGAGATAAGCATCGTCGTAGCACACGTCAGTAGTCATCATCGGCTGCCGCTCGACGACGATCCGGTCTACGAGTTCGCCCGGCAAGCGCACGCTGTGCACTAGGCGTGCCTGGCGCGGTACGATTTTGCGAACCTGCGCAATCACGGTGCCGCCCGACGCCTTTACCGCAAGCGCCATTGCCAGTGCAGAGGACGTGATCGGTTCGTCCTCAAAGCTCAGGTTTCCGTACTCGTCGGCGCTGGTCGCGCGCAGGAAGCCAACATTGAGCGGCCAACTCGGATAGAACAAGTGTTCCTTGCCGTCGATCTCCATCAGCCGCACGAGATCCTTCTCGGCACGCGGCGTATATTTGCCGCCTTGCTGGCGTGGGTCGATATAGGAGCCGATGCCGATGCGTGTGAGGTAACCCGGGCTGCGACGCGCAACCTCGCGCAGCCAGTGCATTGTCGCGCCGATTGGCCAGCAGTAAGCCTCGATTTTGTTCTCGCGAATCAGGCGCATCATCTCCGGCCGCTTGCCGGTCGCCGGATCGACGGTGTTGATGAAGTTGCCCGAAACGACGCGCTTCATCAGCCCCTCTATCGCGACGTGATCCATGCCACGAATGCCCATAGCATCGCCGACGCTGACCGGGAAGAAGAAAGTCAGGTCGCGCGGTCCCGCGGTTTCCCGAAAACGCCGTGCAAGAGCCTGGAGCAGCGCGTCGGGCGTCAGCCAGCCGATCACACCGACGCAGCCGATCGCCTGCCCGGAGCGGATATCGGCGACCGCCTCGGCCGCCGTGCAGATCTTGTTCATGTCGCGCTCTCCCGCCCCGCTCATTCCTGGAAGTGGATGATGTGGGTGCCAACACACACGGTTTCGCCTCGCTGGTTGGTCAGTGTCGCGTCCGCCCACAGCCGTTTCTTTTCATCGTCGGCGCGCACGATGCGGTAATGGATTGTCAGCGTGTCGCCGATGAACACCGACTTCGTGAAGCGCACGTGGTCGTATCCATAGGACACGGCGGGCCGCTCGATCAGACCGAGATACTTGGTCACTGCGCCGGCGATGTAGCCGACAAATATCGCGCCCTGCGCGACGCGGGCGCCGAGGCCTACACGCTTACAGTATTCCTCGTCGACATGGTTTGGGTGGTTGTCGCCGCTGATGCCCGCGAACGCATAGATGTCATACTCGCTGACGGTACGCGTGTAGCTGGTCTCGGTGCCGATCAGGCTCGACACAGGTCCTTGATGCGGCTTCGTAAATTTGAGAGATTCGGCCATAGCATGGTCTCCTTTTGATTGTCGGTGTGGGTCAGATGCGCTCGGTCGCCACCGTATCGGCCAGCGCGAGCAGGGATTCGAAGAGGAAGTAGTCACCCCAGATCAGCTCGTTCGCTGTTGCTACGCCGAGCTTCTTGTTGAAGCAGCCTTCGGTCAGAATGCCCGGCGGGCGCCGGTCGTCGGCAGACACCGGGGTTAGGTGACGCGTCACGAGCGCCTCAATCGAGGCTTCGGCGGCTGTCTGGTAGCGCGTTGCGTGCTCCGGCGACAGTTTCGCGAGCTTCAACAGTGCCGCGGCGGCGATCGCCGTCGCCGAGGTGTCGCGGCTCGTGTTCGGGATCGCGGGGTCGTCAAAGTCCCAGAACGCGACGCCGTCGGCTGGCAGATGGTCGAGCCACCAATTGGCGACGAGTACTGCGACGTCGGCAAATTCGGTCTTGCCTGCGTACAGCGCCTGTACCAGGGCAACCATGGCCCAGGCCTGCGCGCGACCCCAAGTACTGTTTTCGTGGATGCCTTTGTGCGTGTAACGGCGTACGAGGCTACCATCGGCCGGATTGAAACTCGCCGACTGACATACCGAACCATCTTCACGCACGCATAGCGCGATATGCTGGCGCAGGTGGTTGAGCGCGATCTCGCCCGAATTGAACTCGGCGTCATGTGTGAACAACAGCGCGACGGTACCGGGCAGCGCGTCGATGTTCGCCTCGTTCGTGCCGACGTCGGACGCCTCCTCGGCCTCGGTACCGAGCGGAATCAGCCGTGCGGCCGGGTTGTACATTTGCATCAGCGCCTGCGTTCCGGCACGTGACAAATCGCGCGCGACCTCGTCGCCGAAGAGCTGGTTGCCCAACTCAGCGCCGTACCAGAACAGGAAGCCCTTGAATACGGATTTCGACGCGACGCGCGGACGCAATCGCTGCGCCCAATCACGTGCCGCTTCCCGATAGCGCGCTTCGCCTGTGCGCAGCGCCGCAAGCCACAGCAGGCCTACCCAGAAGCCGCCCGTCCAGTCACCCGCCGGCGAGCGCGTCCACACGCCATCCTCGATATTCGCGTAATGCGGAAAGCCCTGTCCAGGCTGCGCGAGCGTCGCGTCGATGCGCGCGAGCATGTGGCCTATAGCCTGATCCAGTATTGTCTTATTCACCTTTTGCTCCTTCGTGATAGCCGGCCGCATCATGTCGCCCGGATCGGCCGCGGCTAGCGCGGCGCTAGTCGATCGAGACCGACCGGGACAACAGATTGCACCGGCCGGTTCAGCCCGCCACGCCAGTACCCTGAAGGCCCTTTGACGCCGCGTGATGCCATCCTAGGTTTTCCACAAATCAACGTCCAATATATAATTTATTATTGATTAATACTTTGTGAGTATAAGTATGGACATGCGCCACCTGCGCTATTTCATTGCTGTCGCCGAGGAGCTGAACTTCACGCGCGCCGCCGACCGTCTGCACATCGCCCAGCCGCCACTGAGCCAGCAGATTCGCCAGCTAGAGGAAGAATTGGGGGTTGTGCTGCTTCATCGCACGAAACGCCGTGTCGAACTATCGGGTGCCGGCCAGGTATTCCTCGAGCATGCCAGGCAGATTATGCGCGCGACCGAGGTCGCAGCTGTGCAGACACGGCGTGCCGAGCGCGGCGAGATCGGGCGCCTGTCGGTTGGCTTCTTCGAACACATGTCTTACACACTGCTCCCGCCGATCTTCCGCTCCTATCGGGAGCGCTTCCCGGATGTCGAAGTGGACGTGCGGTGGTTCCCGGTGATTGGCCAGGCCGACGCGTTGCGCCGTGGCGAAATCGATATCTCCTTCATGCGTCCGGTGGGCGATTTCGAAGACATCATGACCGAAGGGCTCGTGAGCGAGCCCTTCGTCATCGCCGTACCGGCGAGCCACCCCTTCGCCGCCAAAGACAGCCTCGCGCTAAGCGACTGCGCCACGGAGCGCTTCGTGATGTACACGCCCCACCTCGCGCCCGATTTTCACGATATGATTCTGCGCATGTGCGCCGCCGCCGGCTTCACGCCGCGCGTTGCACTGGAGGTAGGTCAGGTATACACGTGCCTCGGTCTCGTAAGCTCCGGTATTGGCTTCACCTTCGTGCCGTCGTCGGTACAGCGTATCCACCTCGACCATGTCGTCTACAAGCCACTGCGCAGCAGATCGCTGCCGGTCGAAGTCATGCTCGGCTGGCGTAGCAGAAACACGTCCCCTCTGATTCGCGCCTTCGTCGAAACCGCAAAGGACGTTATCGCGGCCTTGGGAACGGGAACCGAAAACAAAAAAAGGGGCTAATCCTGCGTGCGACTGGGACGGATCGAACGGTCAGGACCAGCCAGGGGAGGTCTGCGAGCTGGAGGGGCGCAGACCTCCGCCGCTCCCCTTATTTTGCTCCGGCCACCAGCGCGCAGCAGCCTTCGCTCATTGGGCGGAAGGCCTCGTCGGCCGGGATCGTTGCGAGCACCTTATAGAAGTCGCCAGGCCCCTTCGACTCGGACGGCTTCTTGACCTCAAAGAGATACAGCGGGTGAATCTTGCGGCCATCCGCCCGGATCGTGCCCTGGCCAAACAGCTTGTCGTCGGTGGGCATCGCCTTCATCTGCGCGACGACCTTAGCGCCGTCGCCGTCGGCCTTCAGTGCCGCGACGGCTTTCAGGTAATGCGTGATCGCTGAGTACACGCCGGCCTGCGCCATCGTGGGGAACTTTCCCCCGTTAGCCGCGGCGAAATCATGGCCGAACTCCCGGCTCGGGTCGTTCATGTCCCAGTACCACGCTTCGGTCAGCGTGAGGCCCTGCGCGGCGGCGAGGCCGAGCGCCTGCACGTCGCTCATGAACACCAGCAGACCAGCGAGCTTCTGTCCGCCCGCTGTTATGCCAAACTCCGCCGCCTGCTTCACCGCGGTGATCGTGTCGCCGCCGGCGTTCGCCAGGCCGATGACCTTAGCCTTCGACGTCTGCGCCTGCAGCAGGTAAGACGAGAAGTCGGTGCCGGGGAAGGGATGGCGCACCTTTCCCAGCACTTTGCCGCCGCTCTTTGTGACCACTGCCGCCGCATCGCGCTCAAGTGCGTGGCCGAATGCATAGTCGGCGGTCAGGAAGAACCAGGAATCGCCGCCATTCTCGACGACCGCCTTGGCCGTGCCGTTCGCGACCGCCCAGGTATCGTAAGTCCAATGGATCGAGTTTGGGGTGCATGCCTTGCCGGTTAGGTCCGATGTCCCGCCGCCAGACACCAGCATCACCTTGTTCTTCTCCTTGACGACCTCATTGACCGCGAGGATCACCGATGAAGTCGGCACATCGACGATCACGTCTACCTTGTCGACGTCGAACCAGCGCCGTGCCACGGTCGATCCGACGTCTGGCTTGTTCTGGTGGTCGGCGGCGATAATCTCGACCTTCAGGCCGTGCTTCTCGGGCTCGAAATCCTTCACCGCCTGATGAGCTGCCCATACCGAGCCCGGGCCGGAAAGCCCGGCATACAGGCCCGACTGGTCGTTCAACACGCCGATCCTGACGACATTGTCCGTGATCTCAGCGTGTGCCGTAGTGGCAGCAAGCAGAACTAATGCGCAAATCGCGCGTAGTCCGGCATTCAGCTTTGTCATGTTTCTCTCCTTTGATATTGATGTGATGGTCAAACACCATGCAGCCGATTCAGCTTGCTTCTTCGGTCCCTCGTCCATGAACAACCGATAGGTCCAGTCGTCCAGCTCCTTGGGCCTCGGCACGGGACTTGCCTCCCCCGACCTGCATGTCGGTTGCACTTTGCGCTTGCGAACACCGCGTGGTTAGGCCAGATTCGCGTAGCCGGTTCTCGGCTATGGTGCGATACAGGCGCGCACATTCCCCTGCGATGCCACGGCGAAAGAGGAGCACGCAGGCGACGAAGATGACCCCCATGATCACGGTGAGCAGCGGACCGACCTTGTCGGCGAGTGTGTTTTGCAGCGTGACGATAGTCGCGGCACCGATGACCGGGCCGACGACGGTCCCCATGCCGCCCAGCAGCGTCATCAGCACGACCTCGCCCGAGGTCTGCCAGAAAGCGTCGGCCAGCGTCGCGAACCGAAACACGATGGCCTTCAGCGCCCCGGCCAGACCGGAAAGGCCGGCCGAAAGCACGAAGGCCATCAGCTTGTAGCGGTCGATGTCGTAGCCGAGCGAGATAACCCGCGCCTCGTTCTCTCGGCTCGCCTTGAGGATCTGGCCGAACGGTGAATGGATCGTGCGGTGGATCAGCCAGAAGGCGAAGGCAAACACCGCCAACACGACGTAGTACAGCGTGAAGTCGTCAGACAGGTCGATCAGGCCCAGCAACTGCCCGCGGGGAATGCCCTGCAAACCGTCCTCGCCGCCTGTGAAGGGTGCCTGTAAGAAGACGAAGTACATCATCTGCGCCAGAGCCAGCGTGATCATCGCAAAGTAGATACCCGAGCGCCGGATCGCCAGGCCGCCGAACAGGAAGCCGAGCAGTGCCGAGGCCGCCGTAGCCGCGAGCACCCCGAGCTCGGGCGGGAAGCCCCACATCTTGATCGTGTGGCCGGCCACATAGCCCGCGCCACCGAAGAACACCGCGTGGCCGAAAGACAGTAGCCCCGCGTAGCCGAGCAGGAGGTTGAACGCGCAGGCGAACAGCGCAAAGCACAGCACCTTCATCAACAGCACCGGATACACGATCGCCGGGGCCGCCAGGCCAAATGCGAGCAGGACACCGTAACCGAGAACACTTTTGTTCATCGACATCTCACTTCTCCTTGCCAAAGAGACCGGTCGGGCGGAACAGCAGCACGATGGCCATGATGATGAACACGACGGTCGATGAGACTTGTGGGTAGAAGACCTTGGACAGGCCCTCGATTACTCCCAGGCCCAGGCCGGTGACGATCGCGCCGAGGATGGAGCCCATACCGCCGATCACGACGACCGCGAACACGACGATGATCACGTGCGAGCCCATCAGTGGACTCAGCTGCAACGCCGGCGCCGCGAGCACACCGGCAAAGCCCGCCAGCGCGACGCCGAAGCCATAGGTCAGCATCACCATTAATGGCACGTTGATGCCGAAGGCCTGGGTCAGCGTCGAGTTTTCGGTCGCTGCGCGCAGATTGGCACCAAGCCGGGTCTTCTCAATCATGAACCACGTGAAGAGGCAGGCCGAGAGCGAGGCGATGATTACCCAGCCGCGATACAGAGGCAAGTACATGAAGCCCAGGTTCACCGCGCCACCGAGCTGCTCCGGGATTGCGTAGGGCTGGCCGGATACGCCGAAGCGGTAGCGAAACAGTCCCTCGATAATCAGGGCTAGACCGAAGGTCAGCAACAGACCATACAGGTGATCGAGCTTGTACAGCCAGCGCAGCAGCCAGCGCTCGATCACGATGCCAAAAACGCCGACCGCGAGCGGCGCAAGCAGCAGCGACCACCAGTAGCCTATGCCCAGATAATTGAGACCCATCCACGCGAAGAAAGCTCCCATCATGAACAGGGCCCCGTGGGCGAAGTTGATGATGTTTAGCATGCCGAAAATGACCGCCAGCCCCAGACTGAGGATGGCGTAGAATGATCCATTGACCAAGCCCAGCATGAGCTGGCCCAAGAGTGCAGGAACGGGCACCCCGAAAATTTCTGTCATCTCTTCTCCGTACTGCCTCTAGACGCCCAGGTACTCTTGGAGCAGTTCTTTTTTTTGTTGTATTTCGTGTTGATGGACTTCGGCGGCGATCCGGCCATGCTCGACGATGTACATGCGATCGGCGAGCGGCGCTGCGAAGCGGAAGTTCTGCTCGACCAGCAGGATCGTGAAGCCCTTTTCCTTCAACTGGCGGATGATCTGGCCGAGGCGCTGCACGATCACTGGCGCAAGCCCCTCCGAGATTTCGTCGAGCAGCAACAGGCGGGCGCCGGTGCGCAGGATGCGCGCCATCGCCAGCATCTGCTGCTCGCCACCGGACAGGCGCGTGCCCTGGCTATGGCGGCGTTCATAGAGATTCGGGAACATTTCATAGATCTCATCTACGCTCATCCCGCCGCTGCCCAACTGCGGCAGAAGCAGTAGGTTCTCCTCGCACGACAGACTCGAATAGATGCCGCGCTCCTCGGGGCAGAAGCCGACACCCAGGCGCGCAATGCGGTGCGGCGCAAGGTTGATCGCCTCGTGGCCGTTGATCATGATCGAACCGGCGCGCCGTCCGGTGAGCCCCAGAATCGCGCGCAGCGTCGTGCTGCGGCCAGCCCCGTTGCGGCCCAACAGCGTTACGCACTCGCCCTGGTTCACTACAAAGTCAAGGCCATGCAGGATGTGCGATTCGTCGTAGAAGGCGTGAAGGTCGGTGACCCGCATGAATTCAGCTGCATGGGTCATCTCAATGATCTCCCGACGCCAGTTCTGCATCCGCGCTGCCCATGTAGGCCTCGATGACTTCCGGGTTCGCTGACACCTCGGTGTAGTTGCCCTCGGCGAGCACGCTGCCGCGCGCAAGCACGGTGATCGTGTCGGAGATGCCCGAAACCACCGTCATATTGTGCTCAACCATCAGGATAGTGCGGTTCGCGGACACTTTCTTGATCAGCTGCATCACACGGTCGACGTCCTCACTACCCATGCCCTGGGTAGGCTCGTCGAGCAACATTAGCTCGGGCTCGAGCGCGAGCGTCGTCGCGATTTCGAGCGCGCGCTTGCGCCCGTAGGGCATCTCGACGGTCAACAGGTCGGCGAACTCTGCGAGGCCCACATAGCCGAGTAACTCCATCGCCCGCTCGTTGAGCACGTCGAGCGACCTTTGCGAACGCCAGAAGTGGAAGGACGTGCCAAGCTGGCGCTGCAGCGCGACGCGCACGTTTTCGAGAACCGTCAGGTGTGGAAACACCGCCGAAATCTGGAAGGAACGGACTACCCCGCGGCGCGCGATCTGTGCCGGCTTCTCGCGGGTGATGTCCTGTCCGTTAAAGAGGATCGTACCGCTGGAGGGCTCGAGAAACTTGGTCAGCAGATTGAAGCAGGTGGTCTTGCCCGCCCCGTTTGGCCCGATAAGCGCATGGATCGTGCCTCGCCGAACCCGCAGGTCTACCCCATCTACCGCCGTAAAACCCCGGAATGCCTTGGTCATCCCGGACGTTTCAAGTATGACCTCTTGAACCATATTGTTGTCTCCTCCCGCCGCTTTGGTGGGTTATGAGTCCAGTTTAGGTTCAGTGAAATAATTGGTCCAATATATTATTTATGGCATTCTTATATAAAAAAAGTCTAACAACAATTTGAGCTTGTAACTCGCCTTTGGCTCGATATATCTCATTGATGATTTATGTCGGGCCGATTCACCTTACGGTTGATCTGCCTAATTTCACGTACATCAAACAGTTGTTAACCTTGAAAGTACGAAGAATCGCAATCAAAGACAGCAGCTTGCCCAAGAGGCAACGGCGACCGCAGGCAATTGGATGCGTTGTCACCGGGCCGCAAGCGAGGGTGGTGGCAGTGGGTTTCCTGTGACCGAGGTTTCCGTACGGCGCCCGATCAGCGAGTTGGACGCAGAGAACAGCCGCCTACGCAGGGAGCTGGCCGAAGCGAAGCAGGATGTAGAAATCCTAAGAAAAAAGCGGCGATGTACTTCGCCAGAGGATCACGATGAAGTACGCCTGGATCGATGCGCATCGCGATCCATACACCGTCAGTCGATTATGCCGTGTGCTGAGCGTATCACGCAGTGGCTATTGTCAATGGCGGGTACGTACGCCTAGTGCCCGAGAGCTGGCCGGCGTGTCTTGGAGGGGCGATGTCCGACACCATTGACCCCAAGTTGGTGTGTTCTCCCCTATGATCGGCATGGGGTCAGCGCAGGCCTGACACAGGCTTGTTGGTTCGCACCGATCTCGGCGTCCAGTACGTCAGTGGGCAATACCTGGCATTGGCGGCCGACCTGGGTATCACAATGTCCATGAGCAGAAAGGCCAACTCCTGGGACAACGCCGCGATGAAGAGTTTCTTCAAAACCTTAAAACGTGAGCTCATTAATGACGACACCTATAACGACCATGAGCAGGCGCGGATGAGTATCTTCCGCTACATAGAAACTTACTACAATGAAAAAAGGCTCCATTCTTCTCTGGGCTGGGTCAGCCCAAATCAGTTTGAAGCCCTACGAAGTTAAATATTCCCTTAACTTCGTGTCCAGAAATGTGAACCCTCTCCAACCCAAAGGTTGGATCGGTGTCCAACTTTTGGGGTGCAGTTCACAAAGCAAGGGCTTTTTTCTTTTCGGCCCGGTGCGATGGCCGTGCGCCTCGTAGGCCGGGCGATAGCCGCAGTTTGGTCAGAGGCCTTCGTTCATCGCATTTCTGTGTGGACCTGATGGCGCGTTCAACGAAGCGCGATATGCGCGTCTTTGATCACGCGGGTCCATTTGTCGTGTTCATCGCGCATAAAGCGGCCGAACTCCGCGGGAGTGCTCGCCACCACCTCGAACCCCAGTCCCGCGAAGCGATCCTTGGTGCTGGGCTCATTAAGCGCCGACACAAGTGCGTCCCGCCAGCGCGTGATCACATCATTCGGTGTGCCTTTTGGAGCAGCGACGCCCATCCACAGGTATGCCTCGAAGTTGGCAACCCCCTGTTCCGCTACCGTGGGAAGGTCGGGATATATGGCGCTGCGCTTGAGCCCGGCCTGGCCCAGTGCTTTCACCTTGCCGGACTGCACCATGGACTTCGTCCAAGCCGTGCTTCCCCAGAAAAGATCAAGGTGCCCGCCCATGAGGTCGTTCTGTGCAGGCGCTCCGCCTTTGTAAGGTATATGGAGCAGGGATATGCCGGCTGCTTGGGCGAAAAGCTCGGCGGTCAGGTGGCTGGAGCTGCCGGGGCCGGTAGAGCCGTAGGAAACTTGTCCCGGCCGCTTCTTGGCATATTCGATGAGCTCTGGAAGCGTGTTGGGGGCGAGGCCGGCCGTCGCGACAAGCACCAAGGGCGCTCGTACCAGTAGAGAAACAGGGGCCAGGTCTGTGAATGGGTCGAAGGGCATGTCCTTGTAGACGGATGGCGCCACGGCGAGATTGTCGAAAGCCATCATGAGCGTGTAGCCGTCTGGCTTGGACTTGGCCACCTCGTTGGCGCCGATTATGCCGCCCGCTCCGTCGCGATTTTCAATGACGATGCTCTGGCCCAGTGTCTTGGACACCTTGGGCATCAGCACTCTGGCGACGGTGTCAACGACCCCGCCGGCCGGCCACGGAACGACCATCCGGATGGGCCTGTCGGGGTAGTGGGGGCTTTGAGCCGAGGCGGTGAACGCGAAGGCCATTAAAACGATGCCGGCTAGTTTTGAAAATAATGTTGGCATTTGTCTCTCCTTTGTTGGATTTGATTTCTGCGGCTAAGAAAATACGCCGGGGTTGTAGCGCTCATCCCACTCGCGTGCAGCGCCTAGTCCGATGAGTTCATTGAACTCCCGGAAGCCGATCATTGATGATTCGACAAGAGGTAATGTGGTGCCGGTTCTGCGGATCTCGTGCAGCGTTGCCTGCATGGCATGCACCGCTGTAAGCAAGAGGGAGATCGGGAAAACCACCATCCCCACGCCGATGCGCTCGAGTTGCTCCAAGGGCAGAAGGGGCATGGTCAGTGCTTCGGAGTTCAGGAATGCGAAAGGGAGCTTGGAGGCATCAACAAGCGTGCGAAGCTGCTCCTCTCCGTAAGGGCCCAACACCATGCTCATGTCGGCGCCCGCTTCTTCATAGGCGGACATGCGATCCATTGCGGCGTCGAAGCCCTCGACGGGCACTGCGTCGGTGCGTGCAATGATCAAGAGGTTGGGGTCGTTCCGCGCCTCGACGGCCGCCCGTATGCGGGCAACCATCTCCGCTTTGCTGACAAGCTGCTTGCCCTGCATGGCGCCACACTTTTTTGGCGCCGACTGGTCCTCGAGCTGGATGGCTGATACTCCGGCTTGCTCAAAGAACTGAACGGTGCGGATGACGTTGCCAATGCTGCCATAGCCGGCATCCCCGTCGCAAATCACCGGCAAGTTTACGGACCGCACGATCTCTGCCGCCCGCGTTGCCACCTCCGACATGCCGAGTAGGCCGATGTCGGGTTGTCCAAAAGCGGCTTCGACCGCAAAGCCTGAGATGTAGACGGCATCGAACCCGGCTTGCTCGATCAGGCGAGCCCCCAGAGCGTCGCCGCAGCCCGGGGCGGCGATCAACGGACCGTTCTGTAGCCGCCTGCGCAGCTCGAGGCGGCGTTCCTTGGGGTCATTGACTTTAAACATATTGGAATCCTCAATTTGTCGGGTGATTACGGTTCTTGCGCTGAGTTCAATCCCATGACTTCTTGCAGGTATGGCACAAGCCCACCAGCGGCCAACAGGGCGGTATCCGCCTGTGTCAAGGGCTCGAAAGGTATGGATGTGCCTTGGGTGAGGTTGTGGATAATGCCTTCCGCCCAACAGACTTCGATTTCGTCCCACCGTTTCACGAAGGCCAGGATTCCCGGGCAGGTGATTTGAGGGAATCCCAAGCTCATCTCACCCCTCCAGTAGCCAGGCGCGTACGATTCTGCGATCACTCCCGTGACTCCCAGGTGGCGCATTATCTTCATTGACGGGTAATGGGGGTGTCCGTATCCGAAATTGTCGGCTCCTATCAACAGGTCGCCTGGACGCACCAGATCAGCAAAGTTTGGATCGTAGGTGGCCATGACGTGTTTCTTCAGTTCCTCGAGATCCTGAACCTTGATGTTTTTGACACCGACGATCTGGTCGATATCGAAGTTCGGTTCATCGAAAATGAAGGCGACGCGCCCCTTTAGATTTTTGATTTCCATGATTGCACCTCAAAGATACGGACGGGGATCGGTGATTTTTCCGTTCAGTGCCGAAGCCGCCAACGTAGCCGCGTTGCATAGATAGATTTCGGAATCGATGCTCCCCATGCGTCCACGCACATTCAACGTGCCGGTCGATACGGCGCGCTGGCCTGCAGCCATCGTCGCGATCCGTCCGTAGCAGTAATCACAACTGGATGAGGAAACAAAGGCGCCTGCTTCGACCAGCGTTGCGATCAGCCCTTCGCGGGCGGCTGCGCTCATGATTTCTTGGCTTGTAGGAACAATATGCAGGGAGAAGCCCTTGTGGACATGCTTCCCTTTGAGGATGTGCGCCGCGACCCGTAGCTCCTCCAGGCGCCCTGAAGCACAGGAGCCCAGGTAGCCGGTATGGACTTCCAGCCCCGCATGCTCGCTGAGCAGCCGCGTATTGGCGGGGCTCGGCGGAGCGACAATGATAGGCTCGAGTGTCTGGAGATCGATGCGGTGCCTTTGAGAGTACTGGGCATCGGCGTCGCTGTATTGCGGCTCGATTTCTTTCCTTGCGCGCGCGCTGGCATATGCGAGCCGGTCTGGCGAAGGATTCACGATGGCGGTCAGGGCGCCGGTGAACATGGCCAGCGCGGTGATCGTTTGAAGCCCTTCCGTGGAAATGTTTTCCACTCCGTCACCCCCGAGCTCGAGCACCTGGAAGCGGCAGGAGCTAGGTCCTAACAAGCGGACGATATGGTGAAACACGTCACGCGCCATGACTCCTTTAGGAAGCCGGCCCTCCAGATCAACCCTGACCGTCGACGGCACTTTGATGGGCACCTGCTTGCGCACCAAGGCTTCCAGAACGTTGCGGCGCAGCCCCACCGCGAAAGCGCCGAAGGCGCCCAGCTGGCTCACATGTCCGTCGAAGTGGACGACGAACGCCCCTGGAACGGCAAAACCGACCTCAGATGCGACCTGGTGGCCAATGCCGCGTTTCTCAAAAAGATCGACCTCGTTTTCGGAGCACCACTTCCTTGTCCCGATATGAGTCTCTTCTTCTTGCGGGGTCGCGGATGGCACCATATGGTCGATGAAAAAACCGATGCGTTCAGGTTCCGCGATACGGGAGATTCCCAGGTTGTCTCGCATTTCACGAAACATCACGTCGGTTTGTCCCGGCCAGTCGTAAGCGAGTACAAAGTCGGGGGTCGCAAGAACTTCTTGGCCGGCGCTCACTTCCGCCAGCCCGGACGCTCTGGCTAATATCTTCTCGGTGATGGTTTTGCCCACATCTCTCTCCCACGGGTTGCTTTAAGACAAGTGCATTAATTAAAACACTGTTCGACTAGTTGAACAACTATTATTTATATGTACAATATGATGGACAAAGGACTGAATATGAAACGAAAGGCTGTAAATCAACAAACTGACATAGATGAGGGGGAGTCTTCCAGCGCTGAAGCCGGCTCGGCGGGCGTCAAGTCGGCTGAGCGAGCCATGGACGTGCTGGAACTGCTTTCATTGATGAATGAGCCTCTTGGTGTGTCTGAAATCGCCAGGCGCCTGGGGCATCCGAAAAGCAGCATTTCCTTGCTGCTGAACACTTTGGAGGCGCGCGGCTATGTGGTGGCCGAGCAGGGTCGGCAGTTCCGGCTCAACCCTGTATACCGAAGCGAGGAGCGCAGCTGGGTGGGGGGCTCATACGCCCAGCTCCTGCGCGTGGCGATGCCTCTGATGCGCAAGCTGGTCGATACCGTCGGCGAAAGTTCGATGCTGGGAATGTTCACTTCCGATTACGAAACCCAATACATCGCCAAGATCATTACTCCCAAAGAGCTAAGGTGCGATCCTGACATTGGCGTTCCCCGGCCCACTGTGTTGACCAGTGCCGGATTGGTATTGCTCGCCTTTCAGCCCCAAGAGACCATCGAGAAGTTCTTGCTGAGGACGACATTTCCTAAAGGGGCGGACGGCAAAATCATCACCGCTGCGTCCCTGTTTGAAAAACTCGAGACGATCAGGCGCGATGGCTATGCATTCAATCGCAGTGTCTTGATGGAAGGCGCATCCGGCGTCGCCGCGCCAATCTTCAGTGCCGGCAATCAAATCATCGCGGCTGTTAACGTCGTCGCACCCACTCACCGCTTCGATAAAAACCGGGATTACATACGGGACGAGGTCGCAAGCGTGGCTGAAGCCATTACCCGCCTGATCACACCCGGCACGAGTAAGCGATCTCGAAGCGCCAACCCTAGCTGACTAACAGATGAAACTTGATATGAAGCCTTGGCAGTTTTGGATTGATCGTGGAGGCACCTTCACTGATATTGTCGCCAAGCGCGGCGACGGGTCGCTGGTTACCGCAAAGCTTCTATCAGAGTGTCCCGAGCAATACGATGATGCCGCGGTGGCGGGAATCAAGCGGCTGCTGGGCCTCGGCCCCAAGGACGCTATCGATGCTGCTCGGGTTGAGGCGGTGAAAATGGGAACGACCGTCGCGACCAACGCGCTGCTCGAGCGAAAAGGCGAGCCGCTGCTCCTGGTTGTCACGCGGGGTTTCAAGGATGCGCTGCGCATCGCGTATCAGAATCGCCCGAGGCTCTTCGATCGGCACATCTCACTGCCCGAGATGCTTTATAGCGATGTGGTGGAAGTCAATGAGCGCATGTCGTCAGACGGTGAGATTCTTCAGCCGCTCGATGAGGCGGAGGCCCGGGAAGTCTTCCGCAAAGGCTATGAGCGCGGTTTGCGCGCCACCGCCATTGTCCTCCTGCATGGCTATTGTCATACGGGGCACGAAGCTCGCTTGGCGCAAATCGCGCGCGAATCCGGCTTCACTCAGGTGTCGGTTTCGCATGAAATTTCACCGCTTGTCCGTTTTGTACCCAGAGGCGACACGACTGTCGTGGACGGCTACCTTTCCCCTATATTGCGGCGCTATGTGAACCGGGTGGCCGGAGCGATGCCGGGCGTCAGATTGCAGTTCATGCAATCGAATGGCGGGCTTACCGATGCCCTTTCATTCCAGGGAAAGGATTCGGTTCTGTCGGGGCCGGCGGGAGGCATTGTCGCCATGGCGCGTGTAAGTGGCGCGGCGGGCTTCAACGAGGTCATTGGTTTCGATATGGGTGGAACCTCTACCGATGTTTCGCATTATGCCGGCGAGTTCGAGCGCGACTTTGAAACCCAGGTCGCGGGCGTACGCATGCGCGCTCCAATGATGAGCATCCATACTGTGGCGGCTGGAGGCGGATCGGTTCTGCATTTTGATGGAGCGCGATTGCGAGTCGGCCCCGACTCCGCCGGGGCCAACCCTGGCCCGGCATGTTACCGCCGTGGCGGCCCCCTGACGGTGACTGATGCCAACGTCATGCTTGGGAAGCTGCAACCGTCTTTTTTTCCCGCCGTATTCGGGCCGGAGGGAAATTCGCCGCTCGACGTGGATGCCGTGCGAAAACGATTCGTCGAGCTTGCGGAACGGGTCGCCAGCGAAACCGGGAAGCGGATGGCGCCCGAGGAGCTTGCCCAGGGGTTCATCGATGTTGCCGTGGCAAACATGGCGAACGCGATCAAGAGGATATCGGTTCAGCGCGGCTATGACGTCACTACCTATACGCTTGCGACATTCGGCGGGGCGGGCGGCCAGCATGCATGCCTGGTAGCCGATGCGCTGGCCATGCCTAGGATACTGGCGCATCCCTTCGCCGGCGTGCTATCCGCATACGGCATGGGGCTTGCCGAGCAAATCGCCATGCGCGAACGTTCGGTGGAGCTGCCGCTGCAACTCGACGGGTACCTGGAATGCGCCGAGATTCTCCGTGAACTGGATTCGGCCGCTCGCGACGAGCTCTTGGCGCAGGGGGCAAGCCGGGAGGGTATAAGAGTAAGCCGCCTGGTTACGCTGCGATATCAAGGCACCGATACGGCCATTTCAGTCAACTGGGGGCCTATTAATCTGCTTGTCGACGAGTTCGCGCGGAAATACAAGCAACGATTTGCGTTCCTGATGCCGGATCGCCCGCTTGTGATCGAATCGGCAATCGTCGAAGCCGCCAGCGCGGCAGATCAGATGGATCATGCGGCGACGCGATTGCAGTCGCCGGCAATGGAGTATTGCGCTCCGCCCCAGCCCCAGGCATGCGTACGGATGTTCACGGCCGGGTCATGGCGGGATACGCCCGTCTATAAGCATGAGTCTCTGCTCCCGGGGGCAACCGTGAACGGGCCGGCCATTCTCGTCGAGTCGACAGGCACCACTATCGTCGAGCCAGGATGGCGCGCCTGTATTACACAACGCAACGACCTTGTGATCTCGCGTTATCAATCACGTCCGCAGAAAGTTGCCATAGGCACCGAAGTGAACCCGGTGAAGCTTGAAATTTTCAATAATCTGTTCATGTCCATCGCAGAGCAGATGGGCTACAGGCTGCAGAACACAGCGCATTCGGTCACTATCAAAGAGCGCCTGGACTTCTCATGCGCCGTCTTCGATGCTTCGGGCCGACTGGTGGCAAACGCGCCCCATATGCCAGTGCACTTGGGGTCCATGGGCGCAAGCGTCAACGCCATAATCCAGAATCACCTCGCCAGCCCGGCCCGCGCTCCTGCCGGTCAGCCTCTGAAGCCTGGCGACGTCTACATACTGAACGATCCCTATGCCGGGGGCACGCATTTGCCCGATATCACGGTCATCACTCCCGTCTTCGACCAAGCAGGTGCGCATATCCTCTTCTACGTGGGGTCCCGGGGGCACCATGCCGATATTGGCGGGATAACGCCAGGGTCCATGCCCGCGGATAGCCGTGTCATCGAAGAGGAAGGCACGCTCTTGACCGATTTCTTGTTGGTCCAGGATGGCGTGTTTCGCGAGCAAGCGCTGCGGGACGAGCTGGCCGCCGCCAAGTGGCCGGCACGCAACCCGGATCAAACGATTGCGGATTTGCGCGCGCAGATTGCTGCGAACGAGAAGGGGCGCGAGGAACTGCTCAAAATGGTCAGCCACTTCGGCCTGGACGTTGTAGCGGCCTACATGCGCCACGTGCAGGCGAATGCCGAAGAGTCCGTCCGGCGAGTCATTGGCGCGCTTAAAGATGGAGAGTTCGAGTTGCCGCTAGACAACGGTGCCGTGCTACGCGTAAGGATAATCGTTGATCGCCGGAGCCGCAGCGCGGTTATCGACTTTACGGGCACTTCGCCGCAGCAGCCCAACAACTTCAATGCCCCTCGCGCGGTCACTATGGCTGCGGTGCTGTATGTGTTTCGCACCTTGGTTGATGACGATATACCCATGAATGAAGGGTGCCTGACTCCGCTTGACGTTATTGTGCCCGAGGGGTCCATGCTCAATCCGGATTATCCGGCCGCCGTTGTGGCAGGGAATGTGGAAACGTCGATGTGCGTCACGAATTGTTTATATGGCGCTCTGGGGATAATGGCGTCTGGCGCTCCGACCATGAGCAATTTCACCTTCGGCAACGAGCGACATCAATACTACGAAACGATATCGGGAGGGTCCGGAGCGGGCGGCAACTTCGACGCGGCCGGAGGGCTCGTGGGCGGGTTCCATGGCACCTCTGTCGTCCAGACTCATATGACCAATTCGCGGCTGACCGACCCCGAAGTGCTTGAAAACCGCTTTCCTGTGCGCCTAGAGTCCTATGAGATCCGTCATGGGTCGGGGGGCGCTGGCCGTTGGCGAGGCGGCGACGGCGCCATACGAAAGATCCGCTTTCTGGAATCCATGACCGCTTCGATATTGTCGAACGGGCGTATCCATCCGGCTTTCGGCATCTTGGGCGGCGCGGCGGCGGCAACGGGCCGCAACAGTGTGATTAGAGCGGATGGAAGCGTCGAGATTCTAAGCCATGCGGATAAGGCCGAGATGGAGCCTGGAGACATGTTCGTGATAGAGACGCCTGGAGGCGGCGGATGCGGCGCCGCTGACGACACTTGAAAGTCACCGCAGTGTGATTGGCTCGCACACATTGTGCGTATAATCATCGAAGAATGCTTCAAATCCAGGGCGCCGCGACTCGGAGGCCCGAAACGTCAAATGAGTCAGGCCGCATACCGACTCTCGCGAAGCCATACGGTGGTGAGAGTCATAGGCATGGATCATGTCGCCCCGGGGGGCCAGGCGCTGCCACCCCAAACCAAATAAAAACCAATAGCGCAGCTAATACCATGCTAACGTTCAAACAGATCGAAGCGCTCTACTGGGTGGTGGAGCTGGGCAGGTTCGCCAAGGCGGCCGACAAGCTCAACACGACCCAGTCGGCGATCACGAAGCGGATCAAAGAGCTGGAAGCGGATTTCGGCATCCAGGTTTTCGACCGCTCTTCGAAGAAAGCGGTGATCACCCAGAAGGGCCGTGAAATCTTCGAGATGGCGGACAGCCTGCTGTCGCTGCGCGATGCGATGCTGATCAGGCTCAAAGGGCATCACACCTTCTCGGGCACGCTGCGCCTGGGGATCACGGAAATCACCGCCATGACCTGGCTGCCCGACCTGATGCGCGAGTTGAAGATATTCTTCCCGCAATTGACGGTGACGCCCATCATCGGCATGGCGGCCGAACTGCATAAGAACCTGCTGGAGGCGCGCCTGGACATGGCCTTCCTGCACGGCGACCTGCGCGGTCCCTTGCTGGAAGCCGAGCCGCTGGGGGTGCTGAAATTCGCCTGGATGGGCAGTCCCGGGCTCATTTCCGGCGACAAGATATACACGCCGGAAGAAATTTCCAGGATGTTCCTGATACGCCAGGACCAGGAGTCGGGGCTCAACGGCATTTACGACGACTGGCTGAAACCCCACAGCGCGGAGAACAATCTTTTTACGATCAACAGCCTGTTGGCGATGGCGGGCCTGACGGTTGCTGGCTTCGGCGTGTCCTGCTTGCCGGTGGACTATTTCTATAGTCTGGTGCAGCAAAGAAAGCTGATCGTGGCACAAACCACCAAGCCCATGCCCCAGTCGCAGTACTGTTCGATGTATTTGAAAAACATGAACAGCGCGCTCTACCAGGAGATTGCGGAGCTGGCCCGGGAGTGCTGCAATTTCGCCGTGCCATACGGCACGGCGGTTGCAATGTGATCAGTGCCTGATATCGGACAGGAACTTGCGTGCGCGGTCCGAGGCCGGCTGCGTGAAGAATTGCCCTGGCGGCGCGGTTTCGACGATTTTGCCTGCGTCCATGAACCACACGACGTCGGCGACATCGCGGGCGAAGTTCATTTCGTGCGTTACGCAAACCATGGTCATGCCTTCTTTGGCCAGGGATTTCATCACCAGCAGCACTTCGTTGACCATTTCGGGGTCGAGCGCACTGGTGGGTTCGTCGAAGAGCATGATGCGGGGGCGCATGGCCAGGGCGCGGGCGATTGCGACGCGCTGCTGCTGGCCGCCGGAAAGCTGGCCGGGAAATGCGCCGGCCTTGTGAGACAGGCCCACACGCTCCAGCAGCGCCGCCGCCGTTTCTTGCGCCTGTTTCTTGTTCATGCGTCCAAGCATGACCGGCGCCATCATCAGGTTGTCCAGGACGCTCATGTGGGGAAACAGATTGAACTGCTGGAATACAAAGCCGATATGGCTGCGCAGTTCGTCGATCGCGCGGCAGGTGTGGACGGGCGTGTCGTCCACGTAGATCTCGCCTTTCTGTATGGGCTCGAGGCGGTTCACCGTGCGGATCAGGGTTGATTTTCCGGAGCCGGAGGGCCCGCACACGACGATGACCTCCCCTTGCTTGACTTGCGCGTTGATGTCGTCAAGAGCCAGGTAGTCGCCATACCATTTGCTTACGTTATCGAATCGAATCATTTAGGCCACCTGCACAACCATTGTGCGTTTGGTCTGGATGCGGTTTTCAACCAGTTTCACCAAGCCGCTAAGAATCAAGTTGAGTGTGAAGTACGTGAGTGCCAGCAGCCCGAACACTTCGAACGGTTTGGTCAGCAGTATGTTGTTGACTTGCGCGGCGGCGAAGGTCAGTTCGTGGACGCTGATCACAAACCCCAGCGAGGTTTCCTTCACCGTCGAAATGAACTGGCTGAGCATGCTGGGCAGCGTGTTGTACAAGGCTTGCGGCAGGATGATGCGCCGCATAGTCTGGGCATAGCTCAGGCCCAGCGAGCGGCCGGCCTCGAGTTGCCCGGCGGGCAGGGCCTGGATGCCGCTGCGTATGATCTCGGCCAGGTAGGCGCTTTCATAGATCACCAGCGCCGCGACCATGGTGGTCGCGCCACCCACCGGTCGGTTGATGATGATGGGCACGAAAAAGTAAGCCCAGAAGATGAACATCAGCAGCGGCAGGCCGCGGACAACGTAGACGATGGCGGTGCTGGGCCAGTAGAAAATCCGCCTGGTGCTGATGCGGCCCAGCGCCAGCAGTATGCCGAAGGGGAAGGCCAGCGCCAGGCTTATCAGCGCCAGGCCGACGGTTGCCGCCAGGCCGCCCAAGGCGCCGTTGGGGTACTGGCCCACCAGCAGAAGCAGCCAGTTGTCAGAAAGAATGTCCAGCATGTCTTCTCCTGTCAGCGTTTGGCCGCGGCAATGCGGTGTTTGGAAATGTAGGCTCCGGCAAACATCAACAGGAGAGAGACGGCCAGGTACAGCGCCGTGACGACGGTATAGACCTCAAACGTCTTGAAGGTTGCGGATTCGATCTCGCGCCCCGCGCCGGTCAGTTCGATCAGGCCGATCGCCATGGCCAGGCTGGTGTTCTTGAAAAGCAGCAGCGTCTGATTGGTCAAGGGCGGGATGGCGATGGTGAAGGCTTGCGGAAGTATCACTTTGCGCATGGAACGCAGATAGCTCAGGCCCAATGAGCGCGATGCCTCCAGCTGGCCATCGGGAATGGCCCGGATTGCGCTGCGCAGGTCTTCGGCGACGTAGGCTGCCGTGACCAAGCCTATGGCGATCATGGAAAACAGGAATTCGCCGCCCCATTGATTGATGACGTCGTTCACTTCCATGGGCAGCAGCGCCGCGACGCCGAAGTACCAGAGCAGGATATGCACCAGCATGGGCACGTTGCGGTGGAATGCAATGTACAGCGCAATGATGTAATTCAGGGGGCGGCGGTCGAGCATGCGCAGTATGGCAAGCATGCTGCCCAGCCCGAAGGCCAGTAACCAGGCCAGCGCGGTCATCTTGAGGGTCGTCATCAGACCCTCAAGAATCAGCGTCGGGTAGCCGTTGCTGAGCAACGCACCGAAATCGAGTGTGTAGTTCATGAAACGACCGCCCTTTTGCCGGGGCTAGCCCTTGATTTCCTCGAACTTGAATTCGCGCTTGGTATAGAACTGCGTGTCCTTGCCGAACCATTTGTCGAAGATGGTTTGCGCCTTGCCCGAGGCTTCCAGTTGAGCCATGGTCTTGTTGACTTCGGCCAGGAGCTCTTTTTCGCCCTTGCGCACGCCTATGCCCCAAGGTTCGGTGAACAGCGACTTGTCGATGATTGCCGTCTTGACGTTCGATTTGTCGGAGTCTTGCTTGAACTTCAGCAACATCAGTTCAGAGCCGACAAAACCGGAGACCTTGTTTTGCACCAGGGCCAGGTAGGAAGTGGGAGGGTCCTTGAACGTTACGGTGGTCACGTCGGGAATCAAGCGCTTCGCGCCCGCTTCGGAGGACGAGCCGTTCACGGCGCTGACCCGCTTGCCTTTCAAATCGGCCGGTGTCTTGAGCGTGCCGGCGTCGGCTTTGCGAATCAGGATTTTCTGCGGGCTGACGTAGTCGGAATAGCTGTAGTCGATTTGCTTGGCGCGATCGGGGGACCAGCCCAGGTTGGCCGCCACGACGTCGACCCGGCCGGCGACCAGCTCGGGGATACGCGCGGCGACGGAGATCATCTTGACTTCAAGCTTGACGCCCAGGTGATTGGCGATCTCTTTGCAAAGGTCGACTTCGTAGCCGACGACTTCGCGCGTCTTGGGATCCTGGAAGCTGAAGGGCTCCGAGGTGCCCAGCGTGCCGCAGACCAGGGTGTTGCGGCTCTTGACGTCGTCCAGGGCGTTGGCGGAAGCGGCGCAGCTGGCGCCCAGGGCCAGAACCATGGCCGTAACTTTCAGTGTGTTGTTGAGTTTCATGGGGGTCTCTCCGAAGATGGGGATTATCGTCGATCAAGTGCTTGATCCGGCTGCACGATCTTCTTGGGCATGTCGCGCATGGCCTCGCGGATTTTCGCCGCGCCTTATATCGACATAGGGTGCATCATGCAAAAAGTTTCGGGGATGAAAAAGAGAATTAATGTCCAGGTTGAATATTCCCCAAAGGAATGTCTTGCTCCATGAAAGCCGATAGAGCGGTGATGATTCAAAAAAATAGATATGTATCAATGACATAAGAGAGTCCGACAGGCGTTGATCTGGCCGTATGACGCGCCTGCATTAGTACCCAGGCCGGCACCACAGTAGGGCGGTGTACGGGATAACACCTAGATGTTATTGCAGATTTTTCCGAAACATCGAACGCGAAAATCCCTGCTTTTTTTATCAAGATGGCCCACTGGAAAACGCATGATAGATCGCTTTATTTCATGTGTTTTCATATAAAAATCTCTCTTTCTTTAAACGGGGATCGGTCCCATAATCGCCCTAATTTCACCACGCCAACTACGTCCAGAGCATCGCCATGCCACTATCTCAAGGCCAGTTTCTTTCCCCCGATCTCATGTCCGAGGTCAAGCGTCGATTCCTGCAGGTGGATCACGACCATACGGGGCGCAAGCGCTTGTACTTTGATAATGCCGGCGGCGCTTTTCGCTTGAAGTCGGTGCTGGAGCGCGTGGCCGAGCTGGATGCGATCCCCGACAATATAGAACGCGTCCACACCGTGGCGCGCTACCTTCAAGGTATTCAAGCAGCGGGCGAGGCGGACTTCCGTTGCCTGCTTAACGCCCAGGGCGGCAGCGTTTATACGGCCCAGACGGCCTCGGCCGCCATGTTCGAAATGGTGCGCACCATTGCGGAAAACGTAAGCGGCTCCAATATGGTGACCACCACGCTGGAGCATCCTTCGTCGTTCGACGCCATGTCGTTCTATGCGCAGCGCCTGGGCAGGGAACTGCGCGTCGCGCAAAGCAATCCCGAGACGGGCGGCATCGATGTCGACGAGATCGTGGGCCTGATCGACCAGGACACCTGCTTGCTGAATGTCATCCATGCCTCCAATATTTCGGGCGCCAAGCTGGACCTGGATGAGATTGTCCGGAAAGCGCGGGCCATCAAGCCCGACCTCTTCATTGTGGTGGATGCCGTTCAGCATGCCCCCCACGGTTTGGTCGATCTGCAGAGCGCTCCGGTGGATGGCATCAACATTGCGCCGTACAAGTTTTTTGGCCTGCGCGGTTCGGGGATGGCCTGGCTGTCGGAGCGCGCCGCCGTGCTGCCGCACCACAAGCTTAATGGCAAGCCCGCCGGCACCTGGGCTTTGGGCAGCGGCGTGCCATGGCAGTTTGCGGCACTTACGGAAATCGTGTCCTATGTTTGCTGGCTGGGCGAACAGTTCACCGATAGCCGGGATCGCCGCGCCCTGTTCGAAAGCGGCATGAACCGAATCGAGCTGCACGAACGCGCCCTGTTGTCGCGGCTGCTCAATGGCGAGGGCGCGGTCCAGGGACTGCGGAACATTCCAAAAGTCACGGTATACCTGGACCACCCCGACTTGAGCAAGCGCGATCTCATCATCATGATAGGCATCGACGGTCTCGATTTTTCGCAGGCGGTCCTGGAATATGAGCGGCGCGGCGTCATCGTCTACGAGCGGGTCGCCAGCAGCATCTATTCCAAGCGCATGCTGGATTCCTTCAAGCTGAAGGGCGGTGTGCGGGTATCGCCTTTGCACGTGCATACGCCCGAAGACGTGGATACCTTCCTTAAGGTAACGGCGGAAATAGCCCAAGCGCTGGCTTAAGCGCTTGGGCCGCTCCGATTGACGCCTGCGGCGCCGCTCCGTTCAGGCGCTACTTGGCTTCGATGCCGCCTTTACGGGCGACCTCCGTCCACTTTTTCTTTTCCTTGCTCAGGAAGGCCTTGAAGTCCGCGGGGGTGTCGATGACCACCGTGGCGCCCTGGTCTTCAAGCTGCCTGGCAAGCTCGGGGTCGCGCGTGGCCTGAAGCAGGCCTTCGCGGATTTTATGGACCACGGATTCGGGCATGTTCTTCGGCCCGAACAGGCCATACCAGCTTAAGGACTCGACCTCGGGGTAGCCGGCCTGCTTGAAGGTGACGGCTTCGGGGAAAACCTTCAGGTCTTTATCGGCGGCAATGCCAATGACCTTGAGCTTGCCGGATTTGACGTGGGGCAAGGCGGTCAGGACGCTGGTCACACCGGACTCGACGTGGCCGCCGATGATATCCACCATAAGCGGCGAGCCGCCTTTATAAGGCACCGGGATGACGTTCACACCGGCCTTTTGCTTGATCAACTCGCCGGTAAGCTGGGTTTGTCCTTCGGAGTAGCCCACGCTGATATCGCCCTTTTTCCCCTGCTTGATAAACGCGTTCAGGTCGGGATATTTTCCGTTTTTGGATACGACCAGAACCAGCGGAGACGTGGCCAGGCGGGTAATCGGTGTGAAATCGTGCTCGGTGTCGTAAGGAACGCTCTTGGTGAGAACGGGATTGATGATGTGCGAGCCCACCACCAGCATGATCTTGTAGCCGTCAGGCGTGGATCGGGCGACTTCGGCCGATCCGATCACGCCGTTGGCTCCGGGCTTGTTCTCGACGATGACGGATTGGTGCCAGATCTCGGACAGCTTGCTGCCCACCAATCGAGCGATGATGTCGGTTCCGCCGCCGGGGGAGTAGGGCACGATGAGCGTGACCGGTTTGGTCGGCCAGGCTTGGCTGTCGGCGGCGTAGCTCGCCGGTGCGGCGGCGATGAATGCCATGGCGGCAGCGGCCACGCTTAGTTTTAGTCTTGGGTAAGGCATTGTGTTGTCTCCTGCGGTAAGTAGATGGGGTGGCGTCCTGATTTACTGGTGTTCCAGATCTCGATATTTATCGTCGAAATCCCAGACTTTCTCGAAGCCGACCAGGCGGCTGAACTGGTCGAAATCGGCAATCTCGTCGTAGCCGATGGAGTCGCCTTTCTCCTTCAGGCTTGAATAAGCCTTGTTGAGCGCATATCCCGTTGCCAGAAAGCCCAGCCCGGGGTGGATGGCCAGGGAGAATCCCATGTCCTGGAGCTCCTGCTTGCTGGGCTGGGGCGTGCGCCCGCCTTCGACGATGTTGGCCACAAGCGGCACGTCGAACGTACGGCCGATGATCTCGAGCTCTTCTCGTGATTCGGGCGATTCCACGAACAGGACGTCGGCTCCGGCATGCAGATAGCGCTCGGCGCGGCGTAGCGCTTCATCCAGGCCATGGCCGGTGCGGGCGTCGGTCCGCGCAATGATCAGAAAATCCTTGCGATCGCCCCGGGTATCCACGGCAACCATGATCTTGCTGCACATGTCTTGCGCGGGAATGACACGGCGGCCTTTTGTGTGGCCGCATTTCTTGGGAAACTCCTGGTCCTCAAGCTGTATGCCCGCCGCGCCCGCTCGAATGTATCCCTCGACGGTATGGGCCACGTTCAGCAATCCGCCATAACCGGTGTCTCCATCGCAGATGATGGGAGTCGAAGTTGCGGAGCAGAAGGCGGTCACTCGGTTGAGCATATCGGTGTAGGTGGCCAGGCCGGCATCCGGCAGGCCAAGGTAGGACGCGACGGTACCGTAGCCCGTCATGTAAAGGCACTCGAAGCCCAAGCGATCGGCTACCTTCAGGGATATCAGATCGAATATCCCCGGAGAGACCACCAGTTTTTTTTGCGCGAACAGGTCTTTGAGCGGCTTTCGGTTGTTGGACATGAATATCCTTTTGCAGCTTATGCGTAAGTGAATGGCGGGTGCGTGGTCATGAAGCGCCCTGCAAGCGCTCGACGACGGCTTGCCTGGCCGCCAGGATGTGGGTTTTCATGACGGACTCTGCCCATGATGCGTCCCCGGCCGAGATGGCGGCGACTATCTCGAAATGGTGCGCGGTGCTGCGTCGTGCTTCATCTTCCGAGAATTGATGGAAGGTCCAACTGACCAGCGGGATTTCCACGAGAGTCGTCAGAATGTTGACGATGCGCTGGTTGCCGGCCACGTCGAGCAGCAGCGCGTGGAATTGATTGTTGGCTTGCGTACGAAGCGCAATGGAAGCTTCGTCTCTGACCAGCGAATAGGTTTCGACCTGCTCGGCATAGGCCTTGAGCTGCGCGCAATGCTCTTTTGTCATGCGCCGCGCTGCGCACCCCGTGGCATAGGGTTCCAGCAGCAGCCGCACATTGAAGATGTCGTCGATGTCCTTAAGCGTCCATCGGGTAACGCGTACCCCTTGGTTGGGCACTTGCTCCAGCCAGCCTTCCGACACGAGTCTGTTGAAGGCTTCGCGCAAGGGCGTGCGGCTGATGCCCAACTGCTCGGCTAGTGCGGATTCTTTAATGCGCTGGCCCGGGACGAACTCGCGCCCCAGAATCGATGTCTTCAAAGCTTGATATGCGAGTTCGGCTGAAGAGATGGACATTATCTTGTATGCAAAGAGGCGGCCAATTGCGGAACGGATAGGCAGATATTACCGATAAAAATCAGAATTGCATACAATATTATAGTTACTAGCGGATAAATATGAGATTTTCTTATATTTTCTCAAAATATGTATACAAAATGGCTAGCGGAGAGCCTTGCGAATCCCGCCCATCACGTTTGTCAAACACTATGGGTAAGACTAGAATTTGCCTACGACATTGCGTCAGATGCGTCGTTTGAAAATGATTCAATGGTCCCCATTAAAACTATTGCGTGACGTCTTCAATCTTCATTGAAGCGATGACGCCGACGGATGGCGCTACAAGGTGATCCAGAAAATAAGTCAAATATTGATCATCGCGGATGATTTATCCGGAGCGGCGGATTGCACCGCAGGCGCAGTGCGGGCCGGGCTGGATGCGCAGGTTACGTTGGGCCATGCGTTGGCGGATCATCCCGCTGGCCAGGCGCCGCAGGTTTGGTCGATAGACGCCGATACTCGCAGGCTGCCGCCTGCCGAAGCCGCCAAGGCTCACGCCGACATCCTTCAACGCTGCCGCAGGCCGCGGCAGTTGCTATATAAG
>JBARWC010000083.1:0-13396 GCA_049646585.1 Burkholderiaceae bacterium
TGACGGCGCCGGCCTGAGCTCGGCCGGCGAGGGCCAAGCGCAAGACGGGGCAAACAAGGGCGGACACGGAACAGGTGGGGGCGCCGCATGAAGAAGACAGGCCCGCGCCCGCTGGACGACGGCCGCCCCAGCGCCGTCGCCATCGCCTACGACAAAAGCGACAGCGCGCCCCGCGTGGTGGCCAAGGGCTATGGCACGCTGGCCGAGAACATTATTCGCACGGCCAAGGACAACGGCCTGTACGTGCACGAATCGCCGGAGCTGGTCGGCTTGCTGATGCAGGTGGACCTGGACTCGCACATTCCCCCGCAACTGTACCTGGCCATTGCCGAGCTATTGGCCTGGCTGTACTCGCTGGAGGGCGGCGCCGACGGCGCGAAACGCGATAGCCTCTTGAACAGCCCGACCGCCGGCCCCTCTTCCATGCCGGCCTGACGGCCCGGGCTTGCAAGCGCCCCGCGATCCGCCCAGCACCAGAGCGCTCAAAGAAAATGCCGCTGGACCACAGCGGCATGGCGCAAACTGAAGCAGCGGCCTTATACAGGCATGCTGGCGATCTCCTGATACGCGGCAACCAGCCGGTTGCGCACCTGCACCGTCGCCTGGAAGGCGATGCTGGCTTTCTGCATGTCTATCATCACGTCGTTCAGCGAGACGTCGGGAGCGCCCATCTGGAAGGCCCGCGCCTGGGCGGCCGAATCGTTCTGCAAGGTGGACACGCGCTCCAGCGAGCGTGACAGCTCCGCGGCAAAGCCGCCGCCGTTAGCGATGGTGTTCTTCGAAGACGGCGCGGCCGACGCCGAGGCGGCCTGCGCCACGGCGCGCATCTGAGCCAGCATGTTTTCGATAGCGGAAAGGTTTTGTATGGCCATGACGGTAGTGTGTTCCAAGCGGGCAAAAATCGCCGCATGGCCAATGTACTCAATCCAGGCGTCAGGCAAGCGACCCATCAAACGCCAAATCACCCCGTTTTTCATCTGATACCCCGCATGCGGGCCAAGGCTATAGTCCCATTCGGGCCTGCCGGCCCCGCCGGGCCATAAGAGCTAAATGACACCCAAAACATGTGTTTTTCGGCGCTTGCCGCTTGAGCTTTACACGCAATAATTCAGGCTCCCTTACCTTAGTTTCGCAGCATGCACACCTTGCCAACCCACTGCCTGACGTTCCCCCTACGCCAGAAGCTCCTTAGCGACAGAGGCCGTCAATGAGCCAGGCGGCGGAGTTGTTGGCGCGGTTTCCGGCAATGGAAAAAATCAAGGCCTGGCCCAAGCCGGCCCTGCTGGGCGCGGCGGCGGCAGCCATCGCCGTGATCGTCGTCTTGCTGCTCTGGGCGCGCTCGCCCGACTACAAGGTTCTGTTCACCAATCTGGCGGACAGGGACGGCGGTGCCATCGTTGCCGCGCTGACCCAGATGAACGTGCCCTACAAGCTGGCCGACACGGGCAACGCCATAATGGTTCCGGCCGACAAAGTCCACGAAGCGCGCCTGCAACTGGCCCAGCAAGGCCTGCCCCGCAGCGGCGAAGCCGGCTTCGAACTCATGGACAAGACGCGCTTCGGCGCCAGCCAGTTCACCGAGCAAATCAATTATCAGCGCGCCCTGGAAGGCGAACTGGTCAGTTCCATCCAGGCCTTGCACGCGGTGCAAGGCGCCCGCGTGCATCTGGCCATACCGCGCGAATCGCTGTTCGTGCGCGACCGCCAGCCGCCCACGGCCTCGGTCCTGCTGACGCTGTACCCCGGGCGCAGCCTGACCGACGCGCAAGTGGCGGCCATCACCTGGCTGGTGTCCTCCAGCGTTCCGCACCTGACGGCCGACAAAGTGTCGGTGGTCGATCAGAACGGCCGCCTGCTGACCGCGCCCACCGGCGAAGCCGGGGCCGACGGCAGCCGCCGCAATCTGGTCAACGACATCGAACAGCGCACCGTCCAGCGCATCATGACCCTGCTTACCCCGCTGATGGGCGCGGGCAACGTGCGCGCGCAAGTCAGCGCCGACGTGGATTTCGCCCAGCGCGAACAGACCTCGGAAGTCTATCGGCCCAACCAGAAGCCGGGCGAAGCCGCCGTGCGCAGCGAACAGACCAGCGCGTCGGTGCAACGCAGTAACCTGCCCCCCGAGGGCGTGCCGGGCGCGCTGACCAACCAGCCTCCCCTGAACGCCACGGCGCCCATCGTGACGCCGCCGGCCGCGGGCCAGAACGCGGCAAACCCCAATGCGGCCAATGCTGCCCCCAATGCCGCCAATCCGGCGTCGGGCACGGCGGGACAGGCCACCGGCACCACGACCGCGCTGGCGGGCGGGAACAATCTGCTGCAGGGCGGCGGCAACTCCCGCAACGATGCCACCATCAACTACGAAGTCGACCGGACCATCAGCCACGTCAAGAATCCCTTGGGCACGCTGCGCCGCCTGTCGGCGGCCGTGGTGGTGAACTATCGCGACAAGGAAGGCGAACCCCAGCCCTTGCCCCAGGCCGAGCTCGACAAGCTGAACGACCTGGTCAAGCAAGCCATGGGCTATTCGGCCGAGCGCGGCGACACGCTCAGTGTAGTCAACAGCCAATTCAACGACGTCGGCGAGGTCCAGCCTCCCGTCTGGCAAAACCCCGTGTATCTGGATTACGCCATGCAGCTGATTCAATACCTGTTGATCGCCCTGGTCGCCTACATACTGTGGCGCTCCGTGATCCGGCCCTTCATGACCGAATCCGAATCCGTCAAGGAAAAGCGCAAGGCCGACGCGCTGGAGCAGGAAAAGAACCGCGAACAGATGGCGGCCGCCGAGCGCCTGGCCTCGGAAATGAGCCGCTACGAAGACAACCTGAGCACGGCGCGCAAGATGGCCGACAAAGACCCGCGCGCCGTTGCCATGGTGCTACGCTCCTGGATGGAAAAGAAAGATGCCAATCGTTGATGCCGAGCTGGATCGCTGCGCGATCCTGGTCATGTCCCTGGGCGAGGACGCCGCGGCGGAAGTGTTCAAGTACCTGTCCGCCCGCGAAGTGCAGCAGATCGGCGCCGCCATGGCCAATCTCAAGCAGATCACCCGCAGCGACGTGGACGGCGTGCTGGAGGAATTCCGCCAGGAAGCCGACCAATTCATGGCCGTCACCCTGGGCTCGGACGAGTACATACGTTCCGTGCTGACCAAGGCGCTGGGCACCGACCGGGCCGCAGGGCTGATCGAAGACATACTGGAAGGCGGCGAAGGCGGCAACGGCATCGATGCGCTGAACTGGCTGGACCCGAACAGCGTGGCCGAACTTATCTGCGACGAACACCCGCAAATCATCGCCACCATCCTGGTCCACCTGGAGCGCGACCGCGCATCGGCCGTGCTGGCCCTGCTGAACGAGCGCCTGCGCAACGATGTCATGCTGCGCATCGCCACCTTCGGCGGCGTGCAGCCGGCCGCCCTGCATGAACTGACCGACGTGCTCAACGGCATGCTGTCCGGCCAGGGCGCCAAGCGCAGCAAGATGGGTGGCGTGCGCACCGCCGCTGAAATACTGAACTTCATGAGCTCGACCGAGGAAGACGCCGTGGTGGCCAGCCTGCGCGAGCTCGACGCCGACCTGGCGCAGCGCATCGTCGACGAGATGTTCGTCTTCGAGAACCTGGCCGACATCGAAGACACCGCCATCCAGTTGATCCTGAAGGAAGTGGACACCGCGTCGTTGACCATCGCCATGAAGGGCGCGCCGGAAGAACTGCGCGAAAAATTCTTCAAGAACATGTCGAACCGCGCGGCCGAGATGCTGCGCGACGATCTGGAGGCCCAGGGACCGGTACGCATGTCCAAGGTCGAGGAAGAACAGAAGAACATCCTGCAGATAGCGCGCAAACTGGCCGAGGCCGGGCAGTTCACCCTGGGCGGCCTGGGGAACGACGAGTATGTCTGACGGCAGGCCGGCTCCTCTTCGCGTGTCCGACCCATGGAAACGCTGGGAGATGGCGTCGTTCGACGCCCCCGCCCTGGCCGAGTCTGCCCATAAAGCCGCCGAGCCCGCGCCGGACCCGGAGCAATTAAGAAAGGAAATCCAGCGCCTGCACGACGCCGCGCTGGCCGGCGGGCGCGCCGAAGGCTATGCCCAGGGGCACGCCCAGGGCCTGAAAGCCGGCACGGACGAGGGCTACAAGGCCGGCCACCAGCAGGGCCACGAAGCCGGATTCGCCGCCGGGCTCGCATCCGGCCGGGAACAGGCACAGCAGGAAGCCGCCCAGATCCAGGCCCTGGCGCAGGAATGCGCCACTTCCCTCGCCTCGATTGAAGCGGAGATGGGCCAGGCCCTGATCGCGCTGGCCGTCAGGATAGCCGAACAGGTCTTGCACAGCACGCTGGACGCCCAGCCCGAGAAAATACTGGACGTCGTACGCGACATCGCGCAAGGGGACATAGGCCGGGATGCCCTGCTGACGCTGCGCGTCAATCCGGCCGATCAAGAGTTGATACAAAGCTACCTGGAAACCGACCCGGATGCGGGCAATTGGCGCCTGAAACCGGACGCCTCCATCACGCGTGGCGGATGCATCGCGGAAACGGCCCTGGGCAGCATAGACGCCACGCTGCAAACGCGCTGGCAGCGAGTCAGCGCATCGCTGGGCCACAAAACCACGCTGACGGACGGCGCGCCATGAGCCCGGCCCCGGACCTGCTGCCCACGCCCACAGCACGCTGGCAAGCCCAGCTTGAAGCGGGTGCAAGGCGCGTTTCGGCCACCGAATCCTGGCATGTCAGCGGCCGCGTTACGCGCGCCACCGGCCTGGTGCTGGAAGCCACCGGCCTGCGCCTGGCCGTGGGCGCGGCCTGCAAGATCGAGATTGCGCCGGGCCGCGATCACTGGGCCGATGCGGAAGTGGTCGGTTTCCATGGCGACACCCTGTATCTGATGCCGCAAAGCGATATCTCCGGCCTGCCCCCCGGCGCGCGCGTTGTGCCGCTGGAGCCCGCCGAACAAAGCCAGGTGCCGCTGCCCTTGCGCGCCGGCGAGGACATCGCCCCTCCCCCCGTGCTGTCCCGCCATTTGCCGGTGGGCGACGCCTTGCTGGGCCGGGTATTGGACGGCGCGGGCCGGCCCCTGGACGATCTTGGCCCCCTGGGCGAGGTCAGCTCGGCCCCGCTGGGGGCACCGGTGATCAATCCCCTGGCGCGCGCGCCCATCGACACGGTGCTGGACGTGGGCGTGCGCGCCATCAACGGCCTGCTTACCGTGGGGCGGGGCCAGCGCATGGGCCTGTTCGCGGGCTCCGGCGTCGGCAAAAGCGTGCTGCTGGGCATGATGGCCCGCTACACCAAGGCCGACGTGATCGTGGTCGGTCTGATCGGCGAACGGGGCCGCGAAGTCAAAGAATTCATCGAACTGAATCTTGGGCCCGAAGGCCTGAAGCGCTCGGTCGTGGTGGCGGCCCCGGCCGACGTGTCGTCCCTGCTGCGCCTGCAAGGCGCCGTCTATGCGACCAAGCTGGCCGAACACTTCCGCGATCAGGGCAAACATGTATTGCTGATCATGGATTCGCTGACCCGCTACGCCATGGCCCAGCGGGAAATCGCCCTGGCCATCGGCGAGCCGCCGGCCACCAAAGGCTATCCGCCATCCGTATTCGCCAAGCTTCCGGCCCTGGTCGAGCGCGCCGGTAACGGCGCCCCCGTGGGCAACCGGCCGGCCGGTTCGATCACCGCCTTCTACACCGTGCTGACGGAAGGCGACGACCAGCAGGACCCCATCGCCGACTCGGCCCGGGCCATCCTGGACGGCCACGTGGTGCTGTCCCGCCGGCTGGCCGAATCAGGCCACTACCCCGCCATCGACATCGAGGCCTCGATATCGCGCGTGATGACGGCCGTCGTGCCCAGGGAACAGTTCGCGCTGGTGCATAAATTCAAGAAGATGCTGTCGCGCTACCAGCGCAATCACGACCTGATCGCCGTGGGCGCCTATACACCCGGCAATGATCCGCAGATCGACGAGGCCATAGAGAAGTATCCTTGGCTGGAGGCTTACCTTCAGCAAGGCATCGAAACGCGCATCGACTATCCGTCGGCGGCAGGCGAACTGGCCACGCTGCTGGGCGCGAACCCGGCCGTCTACGAAGCTCCACGTCAAGGGATGAAACATGGCTAAGCATTCTTCATTGCCCGTATTGATAGACCTGGCCAAGGAAGGCGCCGACCAGGCGGGCAAGCAGTTGCAGCAATTGATGGGCGAGCGCAACAACGCCCAGGCCCAGTTGTCCACCCTGCTGGTGTATCGCCAGGATTACGCCGAGCGGCTGCAAAAAGCCACTGAAACCGGCCTGTCATCGTCGAACTATCACAATTTTAGGCAGTTTATCGCTACTTTGGACGAGGCCATTTCGCAGCAAAATAAGGTCGTAGCCCATATAGACGGCAAACTGGAAAGCGGACGCCAGCGCTGGCACCAGGAAAAACGCCGCCTGAGCTCCTTCGAGGCCTTGCAGGCGCGGGAAGCCCGGCAGCAGCTGGCACGCGAGAACCGGTCCGAACAGCTCGCCAGCGACGAAATTTCAGCCGGACTGTACCGCCGCGCGCGCCAACCACATTGATCAGGCTTGAACCATGAGCACTCCTACGATTTCCGCTGTCTCGCCCCTTGCCCCCAGCAATGCCGGCCGTACACAGGGCGGCGGTGCATCCGAGCCTGAAACCGCCACCCCGTTCTCGGCCGTTCTGACGCGTCAGCAAGGCGCCGAGTCCCAGCGCGGTGCGCCGAAGGACGCCAAGAGCCAGGACGCCGCCATGGCCCCTGCCGATGCAGGCAAGAACCAGCCGACAGTCGCGGACAAGAACCCCTCGGTCAAGAAAGAAGACGATGCCGCTCTGGCCGAGACCTCCGGCGAACCAGGCCCGACCCTGCCGCAAATCGCCCTGACAATAGCCGCCGAGGTTGCCGCCGTACAGCAGGCATCGATGGCGGCCGGAAAACCAGCTGCCCAAACCGCGGACCCGCGACGGCAGGCGGGCCTGGACAGCCTGACGGCGGGCCGGGGCAACGCACGATCTAACGCGCCGGCACCGCTGGCCGCCCTGGCCGACAAGGCGAATGCCGGAGGCCTCGATGCCGCCGCTCGCCTGGCCACCCCGTCCAGAGCAGCCCACGCGAATATTGCCGGACAAAGCCCCGTGAATACCGCCGAACCAACCCTCGCGGACCTTGCAGGCCGAACCGTTGCCGTCGCCATCGACAGCCAAGCCGCCATCCCGGCCGCGCCAGCGCCTTTGCTGGGGGCCAGCAAGGCCGCCAGCCTGGCGGGAGTCCGCCAGGCCGTGTTGACCATGCAGGCCCGCAACCAGGCCCTGGAAAGTGCTGAAGCCAGGCCGGGCTCATTGGCGGTTCCGGTACTCACTCCCAATCCCGCCGCCGTCATGGCAAGCGATTTCAGCACCGCCGTCCCCGCCGCGAACCTATCAGCCGCGCACATCGGCTCGCTGGCTGCCGGCCAGCCCGGCTTGGCCGCCACGGCCGGCATCCCGACGGCATTGGCCGGGAACGGCCTGCCGACAACGCCTTCGGCCATCGGCGCGCCCCTGCAAAGCCCGCAATGGGGTCCGGAATTCGGGCGCCAGTTCGTCTCCATCGCCCAAGGCGGCCACAACATGCCGCACACGGCCGAGCTGCGCCTGGATCCGCCCGAGCTTGGCCCCTTGCGCATTACGATCAACATCAACGACAACATCGCCCACGCGACCTTCGTCTCACCCCATGCCAGCGTACGGCAGGCGGTGGAGAACGCCATGTCGCAATTGCAACAGTCGCTGGCGCAGGCCGGCATATCCCTGGGGCAGACCAGCGTCAGCGACCAGGGCCAGCCGCAACAGGCTTTCAATGAAAACCCGGGCGGCGGCAGCGGCCGGCATACAGCCTCCGGCGACGTGGCCGGCCTGGAAGGCCCCGCCGCCTTGCCGACCGCGCGCAGCCGCGCAGCCGATGCGCTGGTGGACACCTTCGCCTGACGACCGTGCCCCCCGCATCAAACCCCGGAGCAGGCAAGCTTTCGATCCTTTATTCGGCATGATCTCCGTCACGCTCTTGCACCACAATGGCAACTTCCACCACTACCCCTCGTCAACCGGTCATGGCCAAGAAAGAACCCGGCGCATTCGCCAAACTGATCAAGTCCTTGCTGGCCATCGTTCTTATCGTGGCCGCCAGCGTCGGAACCACGCTATTCCTGTATGACAAGATGGGCGGTGCCACGGCCAGCGCGGAACCGACGCCCGAAAAACCCGTCAATCTGCCGTCGCCCATCTTCACCCCGCTGGAACCCTTTACCGTGACGCTGCGCGGCGAAACAGGCAACCGCATTCTTTACGTCGCCATCACCTTGCGCCTGGCCGACGAGGACTCGCGCCGCATGATCGTGAGCTATATGCCCGAAGTGCGCGACCGCATCCTGCGCAAGCTGTCCGAGCAAAAGCCGGAGTACGTCCAGACTATCGAAGGCAGGGCCAAGCTGGTCCAGCTCGTCGCCAAGGACCTGGAGGCACCCTACCAGCCACAGCCGCGCGGCCCAAGCATCGAGGCTGTCTTGTTCACTGCTTTCGTGATTCAATAAATGTCCTACCAAAGCCTACTCTCGCAAGATGAAGTCGATGCGCTGCTCGCGGGCGTAACCGGCGAAAGCAGCGAGAAATCCGGCGAGGCCCAGGACTTAAGCGGGGTACGGCCCTACGACCTGAGCTCGCCCGACCGCGTGGTGCGCCACCGGATGCAGACGCTGGAGCTCATCAACGAGCGTTTCGCCCGCCGCCTGCGTGCCGTCCTGCTGACCTTCATGCGGCGCAACGCCGACATCACCGTCGGCACCATACGCATACAGAAATATTCCGACTTCGAGCGCAATCTACCGGTGCCCAGCAACCTGAACATGGTCGCCATGAAGCCGCTGCGCGGCGCGGGCCTGTTCACCTTCGATCCGAACCTGGTCTTCCTGGTGATAGACAGCATGTTCGGCGGCCACGGCCGCTACAACACCCGTGTTGAAGGACGCGACTTCACCACGACCGAACAGCGCATCATCCGGCGTCTGCTGAACCTGACGCTGGAAAGCTACGGAGGCGCCTGGGAACAGGTGTATCCGCTGGAATTCGAATACATCCGCTCGGAGATGCACACCAAGTTTGCCAGCATCACCAGCGGCAATGAGATCGTGGTGGTGTCGTCCTTCAACATCGAGCTGGGCGCCTCGGGCGGCAACCTGAATATCTGCCTGCCCTACTCCATGATAGAGCCGGTGCGCGACCTGCTGACCCGGCCCTTGCAAGAGGCCAGCGTCGAAGCCATAGACCAGCGCTGGATGCATCAGCTTTCGCGCCAGGTGCGCAGCGCCGACGTCGAACTGGTGGCCGAATTCGCGCAGGTCCAGACCCATATCGCCGAACTCATGAAGCTGCAGGTCAACGACATCCTGCCCATCGAAATCCCCACCGCCATTACCGCGCACGTGGGCGGCGTTCCCGTCCTGGAATGCGGCTACGGCACGTTCAACGGGCGCTATGCCCTGCGCGTAAAGAAAATCCTGGCGAACTCCGAAACCGATCTCACTTGAGCACACCGAAAATGACCGACCCCAACAAGCAATCCGCAAAAGAGAACGACGCGCCCGACAGCGCGGATCTCGATTGGGCGGCCGCGCTTTCCGAGCAGCAGGCGGCCCAGACCAAGCAGGCCACGCAGGCCGACGGCCTGGCGCAAGAGGTCGACGACTGGGCCAGCGCCCTGGCCGAGCAAACCGCCGCGACAGCCGGCCAGGCCTCCGCCGCCGCCAGCGCACCGGCGGCCGGCCCGGCCCTGGGCGTATTCCAGCCTCTTGTCAACGATGATATCCAGGGCAACAGCGATATCGACATGATCATGGACATACCCGTGCAACTGTCGGTCGAACTGGGACGCACGCGCCTGACGATCAAGAACATACTTCAGTTGGGTCAGGGTTCGGTGGTCGAACTGGACGGCCTGGCCGGCGAACCCATGGACATCTTCGTCAACGGCTACCTGATCGCCCAGGGCGAAGTCGTGGTGGTCGACGAGAAATACGGCATACGCGTCACCGACATCATCACGCCGTCGGACCGCCTTAGCCGCCTGAACAGCCGCCGCTAATCCAATCATGTCCGAAGCCGCCATCCTGCGCCTGGTCATAAGCCTGGTTTTCATTGTTGCGCTGATCCTGGCCTTCGCCTGGATCACGCGGCGGGCCGGCTGGCTGCGCGGCGCGGGCACCCAGCAGTTGAAGGTGCTGGGCACCCAAAGCCTGGGCGCACGCGCCTACGTCACGCTGGTCGAAGTCGAAGACGCCCGACTGGTGTTGGGCGTAACCGCCAACCAGATATCGCTGCTGCATACCCTGCCCCCCTCCGGGCCCACCGGCGGCGCCTCGCCGGAACGCCGCCCCGATACCCCCTCCTTCGCGTCGGCCCTGGGCAACGTCCTCAGAGGCCGCTAGGTGCCGTTCTCCACCATGCATTTTCTTATCTCGCCTTGCGGCCGCCGACTGCCGGCGCTGCCGACGGCAGCCCTGCTGGGCCTGCTGCTGGCCTTGTTCTGCTTCCCTTCCAGCTCGCTGGCCCAGGCGACACTGCCGGCCTTGACGTCGACGGCCAACCCGAACGGCAGCCAGACCTGGTCGCTGAGCATCCAGACACTGGTCTTGCTGACCATGATGTCCTTCCTGCCGGCCATGCTGATGATGATGACGGGCTTCACACGCATCATCATCGTGCTGGGCCTGCTGCGCAACGCCATGGGCACCGGTGCGTCGCCGCCCAACTCGGTGCTGATCGGCCTGTCGCTGTTCCTGACTTTCTTCGCCATGTCGCCGGTGTTCGACCAGATCTACAACACGGCCTACCAGCCGCTCAGCACGGGCGTGATTTCCTTTGAAGAAGCGCTCGAACGCGGGGTCAAGCCGCTGCATACCTTCATGCTGCACCAGACCCGGGAAACCGACCTGAGCATGTTTGCCAACATGGCCAACGTGCCGACGATAGAAAGCCCGGAACAAGTGCCGCTGCGGGTCCTGGTTCCGGCCTTCGTCACCAGCGAACTGAAAACCGCCTTCCAGATCGGCTTCACCATCTTCATCCCCTTTCTGATCATCGACCTGGTCGTCGCCAGCGTGCTGATGGCGCTGGGCATGATGATGGTGCCGCCGGTCACCATATCGCTGCCGTTCAAGCTCATGCTGTTCGTGCTGGCGGACGGCTGGCATCTGCTGCTGGGCTCCCTGGCCCGAAGCTTTTATCAATAGAGGTGGGCGCATGAACTCCGAAACCGTCATGTCCATGACTTACCTCGCCATGAAAGTGGCCTTGATCATGGCGGGCCCCCTGCTGCTGGTCACGCTGGTCGTGGGCCTGTTCATCAGCATCTTCCAGGCGGCCACGCAGATCAATGAAATGACGCTGTCCTTCATTCCCAAGCTGCTGGCGGTGGGCGCCGCGCTGGTGCTGCTGGGGCCGTGGCTGATCACCACCATGGTGGACTACATGCAGACCCTGTTTTCGCAGATTCCCGGCCTGGTGTCCTGATGCGGCGGCAGCTACCGCAAAACTGCCGTCCATGCGCACCGCATAGGCGGCGCGGCAAGGCGAGCGCGGCACCGGGCCCATGATCTCGTTCGATATCGAACAGCTCTACGCCTGGATGAACGCCTTTCTGTGGCCGCTCTTTCGCATCCTGGCGCTGGTGGGAACCGCCCCGCTGCTAAGCGATTCGGCCATCCCCTTGCGGGTGAAGGTGGGTTTCTCCTTCCTGCTGACGATGGCCATTGCTCCCGCCCTGGGCCCCATGCCGCAATTGCCCACCGCATCTTTCGCGGGATTATGGATAGCGCTGCAACAGGTGCTGATCGGCATGGCCCTGGGCCTGGTCATGCGCATCGTATTCGCCGCGGTGCAAACCGCGGGGGAATTCATCGGCCTGCAAATGGGCCTGTCCTTCGCTTCCTTCTTCGACCCCGCCACGGGCGCGAACACGGCGGTCCTGTCGCGCATCATGAACATCGTGGCCCTGCTGCTGTTTCTGGCGCTGAACGGCCATTTGATGATGCTGGGCGGCATCATCCGCAGCTTCGACGTGCTGCCCATACAAGTGGGCTCCCTGGACACCAACGGCTGGGGTGTGCTGTTTGAATGGAGTTCGGAATTGATGGTGTCCGGCATGCTGCTGGCCCTGCCGCTGATCATCGTGCTGCTGACCATCAACCTTGCCCTGGGCATTCTGAACCGGACCGCCCAGCAGCTCTCGGTGTTTGCGGTGGGTTTTCCCATCAGCCTGATGACGGGCCTGGTGCTGCTGGCCGTCGTGCTGCCGCAGTCGGCCCCCTTCCTGGCCAGTTTTTTTGAGCGCGGCTACAGCACCATGGCGCGCCTGGCGCAGGCGCTGGCGGGAAGTTGAGTAGCACGGCCCGCTGATACGGGCTTGATGCTTGCACGGAGTCAACGGTACAATGTTTCATGTAACGTTTTATGGAGCTGGAATATGACTGCTTCACATGTAAACGATCGCGTCCGCAAGCACCGTCAATCGCTGCGCATGTCAGGGCTACGGCCCATACAGATTTGGGTGCCCGACACCCGGCAGCCCAATTTCGATGCCGAGTGCCGCCGTCAATCCACGCTGGCCGCCCAAGCCGACGCAATGGATACCGAAACGCAGGCCTTATTGGACGCTGCATTCCTCGATATCGAGGGCTGGAAAGAATGATGCGGGGCGATCTGGTGACAATCTCCGTTCAGGGAGATTTCGGCAAGCCACGGCCTGCGTTGATCGTCCAGACCGACCATTTTTCAAGCCATCCCACGCTGACGGTTCTTTTAGTCACCAGCACTCTTATCGATGCGCCTTTATTTCGTATTTCGGTGCATCCCGATGCCGAAAATGGCTTGCAAACGACTTCGCAAATCATGGTGGATAAAACCATGACAGTAAGGCGGGACAAAGTCGCTCCCGCATTCGGACGTATCGCGGAACATACCATGATAGAAGTCGACCGAGCACTGGCGGTCTTCCTGGGTATCGCCAAATAAAGTCGCTGCCAGCAAGAAAAAGAAACGCGCCGCAATGAATGCGGCGCGTTTCTTTACCGACTACCCGACAAGATCAGGAATAAGAACTTTCCAGGGCGCCGTAGGCCTTGGGAGCGGGAACTTCCACCGCCTTGGCCTGCATGTCGATGACTTCATTGGCATTGATCTTGAACACCGCCACCGCCTCGGCCAGCCGCGTGGCCTGATCCTGCAGCGAACCGGCCGCGGCCGCCGCCTCTTCCACCAGCGCCGCGTTCTGCTGCACCACGCTGTCCATCTGCGTCACCGCCTGGTTCACCTGCTCGATCCCGTCCGACTGCTCGTGCGAGGCCGAGGAGATCT
>JBARWC010000084.1:0-2075 GCA_049646585.1 Burkholderiaceae bacterium
GGCCGCCATCGTGCTGGCCAGCGGCTATACCGAAACCGGCGCCGAAGGCGCCCGGCGCCAGCAAGAGCTGCGCGATGCCGCCGGCGCGATGCGCATTCTGGGCCCCAACACCATAGGGCTGGTCAACCTGACGCGGGGCATTCCCCTTTCGGCCAGCAGCGCCCTGGAGATGGATCATTTTCCCGTGGGCTCGATAGGCGTGGTGTCCCAAAGCGGCGGCATCGTCGGCTCGCTGCTCTCGCGCGCGGCGGCTAGGGGCATAGGCCTGTCCACCTTGATCTCCACCAGCAACGAGGTCGATCTGGACCTGGCGGATTTTGTGGACTACCTGGCATCGGACGATGCCACCCGCGTCATCGCCCTGTATGTCGAGACCATACGCGATCCCGCAAAATTCCGCGCGGCCGCCCTGAAAGCCGCCCAGGCGGGCAAACCCATCGTCGCCTTCAAGGTGGGCCGGTCGGAATCCGGCGCCCGCGCCGCCGTATCCCACACGGGCGCCATGGCGGGCGCAGACAACGTTTACGATGCCCTGTTCAAGCAAACAGGCATTATCCGGGCGGAGCGCTTCAGCGACCTGCTGGACATTCCGCCGGCCCTGGCCTCCGGGCGCAAGCTGCGCGGCAAGCGCATCGCGATCCTTACGTCCACCGGCGGGGCCGGCACGCTGGTCTCGGACGCCCTGGGCCTGGCGGGGTTCGAAACCCCGGCCCCCGATCCGCAAACCGCCCAGCGTCTGCGCGCCTTGCAGACCGGCGACCACGCGGCGCTGGACAGAAACCCCATCGACGTGACCCTGGCCGGGCTCGAGCCCGATCTTCTTCGGGGAGCCATACGGGCGGTGCTGGCCAGCGAGCAGTACGACGCCCTCGCGGTGATCGTGGGCTCTTCCAGCCTGGCGGCCCCCGATCTGATGGCCGGCGCCATCAAGGACTGCCTGCCTGAAAGCGACAAGCCCGTGATCGCCTACGTCAGCCCCTATGCGCCCCACATCACGGCCATCATGAATCAGCGCGGCGTGCCTGCCTTCGCCGAACCGGAAAGCTGCGCGGCGGCATTCGATGCCATGCTCAAGGCGTCCCATCCTCCCGCGCTTCCCTCACCCTCGCCGCTCGTCGCGCCCATGGCTTTGCCCGCCCTGCCCCAGGGCGCGCTGGATGAAGCACAAGCCAAGCGGCTTTTCGCCAGCTTCGGCGTACCCTCGGTGCGCGAGCGTGTCGCCGCCAATGCGGACGAGGCCAGGGCCGCCGCGCTCGAGCTCGGCCCCAAGGTGGTGCTGAAACTGCTTTCAAGCACGATTGCGCACAAGAGCGAAGCGGGTGGCGTCGCTGTCGGCGTCAGCGCCGACAGCATGGCGCGCGAGCTCGACGACATGCGCGAACGGGTCAAGGCGGCCACCGGCCATGCGCCGGAACGCTATCTCGTGCAGGAAATGGTGGCCGGCGGCGTCGAACTGATACTCGGCTTTCATCGGGACCCGTTGGGTTCGGCCATCTTGCTCGGCATGGGCGGCGTGACGGCGGAACTGTTCAAGGACACCACCATGCGCCTGCTTCCGTTGGAAGGCGCGCTGGCCAAGGAAGATGCCCTTTCCATGATGCGTGAGCTGAAGGCCTGGCCGCTGCTGGACGGCTACCGTGGCAAGCCCAAGACGGATATCGCCGCCCTGGCCGACAGCATCGTCGCTTTCTCCGGCATGGTTGCGCAACTGGGCGAGCGCTTGGTAGAAGCCGAGATCAACCCCCTTTTCGTCCTGCCGCAAGGCCATGGGGTATTGGCGGCGGATGGCATCGCCGTGCTGGGCCGCGGCATTGTCGCCTAAGGAGGGAAAAGCCATGCATGCAGTCGAACTGTTGGCGGGAAAAGCAGCCATGCTGCTCGCGCAACCCTTGCCGCCGGCCGTCCTGCATCACGCCAAGCGCGCGGTGATCGACTGGTATGCGTCCGCGCTGCCGGGTACGCAAACCGAAGAGCTAGGCTTGATGGAGCAGGCCGTAGCCGAGGATCTGGATCGCGGTTCCGCGCAACTGGTCCTGGGCCGGCCGGCGACGGTGCGCACGGCCGCCTTGACCAAT
>JBARWC010000085.1:0-9839 GCA_049646585.1 Burkholderiaceae bacterium
GGCCCGCCCCGATGCGCAGCCAGCGCCGGCGCTTGCCGACCCCACCCAGAATGGCCGAGGCGCTGGAAGCCAGCAACGGATAGCGCCGCGTCAGCGCCAGGGCCTGGAGTATCCAGTCGCTGGGCGACTTGGCTGCAGCTTTGGGAAAAGCGCTGCGCAACAAGGCGCCCGGTGTAAGCGCATCGCCCAGGTTCCGGACGCCTCGCGCCATGCTTTGCCGCTCCAGCGCCGCTCGGGCGCGCAAGAGCTCTATCCTTATGGCGCGATCATTGGCCGGCGCGTTTGGCTTCATGGCAGATCCTTGTTGGCGGGCTCATCGGACGGCGCGGGATCACGCAGGCGATCCACCAAGGCCAGGTCGCGACGCAGTTCGTCCACGGTAGCCGAGAACGGCATGGGGGAAAACAGCAACTTGCGACGCACCGACCAGAACAGGCCCAGCCCGAGCACGGCATAGAGCAAGGCCAGGAAGCCCAGCGCCATATAGCGCTGGTCCGTCGGCCAAAAATACAGCGCCACCGTGATCGAGAACACCAGCACGGCCAAGGTCAGAAACAACAGCGCACCGAAAGCCATCCCCAGGATGGCGATCAGGTTCGCCTTCTGCTCGGAAGCCTCAAGCGAAAACAGCTCGAGGCGCGTGCGCACAATGGAAAGCAACGTGCAGGCCAGGTCGCCCACCGATTGTCGAAGCGCCATGGTTAGCCCTTTTGCAGTGGAGTAAGGTCGTTGACCCACCGCCTACCGGCGGCAGATCAGCGCACCAATCAGCACACCGGCCAGGCCCGCCATGCCGATAGCCTGCCAGGGATTGTCGTGAACGTAGTCATCGGTGGCCCGGGCCGCGCGACGGCCGCGCTCCAGCAAGGCGTCTTGCGTATCGTACAGCGCCTCCCGGGTGCGCTTGAGCGAGCGCATGGCGCTTTCACGCAGCTCGGCCGCCTTGTCGCCCGTTGCTTCAGCCGCCTCACGCAGCAGTTTTTCAGCATCGTCCAGGCTTTCCTTGACGCTGTCGATGAATTCCTCTTCACTGGTTTGAACACTTTTCTTCGTTGCCATGATCAGCTCCTAAATCAAGGTTAAAACACATTACCACGGTACAACTTCGGCGGCCAGGCTATTCCAGCCGCGTAACTTCGACCAGCGACTGCACGCCGCCCTGTACGCTTTCTTGCTTCATGACCATGTGCAGGTCGGGGCAAAACCAGTCGGTGACGGACGAGGTCGTGGCGGGAATCGGCAGCACCAGGCCATTGAACGAAGCCTGAGTGGCTTCCGTCTGGCGGGTATAGCGCACCGGCCAGCATGACTGCTTGCCCGCCGCGGTTTGCATGGTCTGGCGCTCGCCCACGGTTTTCTGCCCGGTATGAACGACGATGGGCTGCGTCTGGACGGCCTTCTTGTCCAGGTTGATCTGGAAGCGCAAGGCGGGAAAGGTTTGGCCGGCCCGCGTGATGGGTTGGTCGTAAGCGAACAAACCCAGCATGCGCAAATCGAATTTTCCGTTGACCGGCTCGCGCTTGCCCTGGGCGTCGCGCCGCTCGAAAGCAGCCTTGCCGTTCTTGACCGACATCCAGTAGTCAATCGAGGACTTGCCGGGCGGCAAGCCCATTAGCCCGAAAGTAGTGCTGCCTTGCACACGCGCTTCGCAATCGTCGCCCTGCTTGCGGACTTCCGAAAAGGCCAGGTCCGCGCCCAACTGCATGCCGCCCGAACCGCTTAGCTGCGTCTGACCGCCGTTATGCATGAAAGGGGCCTGGCACACGCCCGCCCGGGCCGGGCTTGCCGCCAGGCCCAGCAGCAGCGCCGCAAGACTCCAAGACCAAAGTGGACAACGCATAGACATCGCCTGAATAACATGCCGAACTTTCATACTACATGATTTGGGCGAGGCGCTCCTGGCTTTTCACGATGAAACGTTAGAAATCATGAACGGCGGTTACACGCCGGTTTTCACTCGACTTTCTGGCGGGTGCCGAAAATGCGATCGCCCGCGTCGCCCAGGCCCGGAATGATGTAGCCGTCCTGGTTCAGATGGCTGTCTATCGAGGCTGTGTAGATATGCACGTCCGGGTGGCTTTTTTCCACCGCGGCGATGCCTTCCGGCGCCGCGACCAGCACCAAGGCGCGAATGTTCCGGCAGCCCGCCTTCTTCAACAAATCTATGGTCGCCACCATGGAGCCGCCCGTGGCCAGCATGGGGTCGACGATCAGGGCCAGGCGCTGATCAAGCTCGCCCACCAGCCGCTCCAGATAGGTCTGGGCCTGCAGGGTTTCCTCGTTGCGCGCAATGCCAACGGCGCTCACCTTGGCCCCCGGTATCAGACTGAGCACCCCATCCAGCATGCCGATGCCGGCACGCAATATGGGGACCACGGTAACCTTCTTGCCCGCCAGTTTTTCCACCTGCAGGGAGCCCGACCAGCCTTCGATGCCCACCGGCTCCAGGGGCAGGTCTTTTGACGCCTCGTAGGTGAGCAAAGCGGCGATTTCCTGCGCCATCTCGCGGAAATTCTTGGTGCTCAGGTCGGCTCGGCGCATCAGGCCCAGTTTGTGGCGTATGAGCGGATGGCGGATTTCGTGTATGGGCATGGCGCTTCCTTGACAAGGGCCTTATAAAAAGTTGATGGATAAAGACTAGCGGGCCGCCAGCCAGGCGACCAGCGCGTCGTAAAAGGCGCGAGCGCCCGCGGAACGGTCGTCGTTGACGAAGCTGACCAGAATATAACGCTTGCCGCTGGCCCCCAGGACATAGCCCGCTAGGGCGCGTACGTCGCGCAAGGTGCCGGTTTTCAAATGCGCCATACCGCGGGTTTCATCGTCGCGCAGTCGGCGTCGCATGGTGCCGTCGACGCCCGAGATCGCCAACGAAGAGACGAATTCGGGCATGAGCGGCGAACGCCAGGCGGCCTCCAGCATGGTGCCCAGCCCCCGGGCCGTCAACCGGCCCGTGCGCGACAGGCCGGCGCCGTTGTCTATGGTCCAGCCGCTGGTGTCCACGCCCTGACTTTTCAGCACGTTCAGCAGCGCGGTCGCGCCGGTCTGGGTGGTGGCGCCCGGCCCCAGCTTCTCGGCGCCCAGGGTCAGAAGCAAGGTGCGCGCCATGACGTTGTTGCTTTGCTTGTTGATCAGGCGGATGGTGTCCGCCAGCGACTCCGACTCGCGCATCACCACCGGCGTCAGGCCGGCCGGCGTCTTGCCGTCCCGCAGGCCCTTGGCCAGGGTGCCGCCCAGTTCCTTCCACAGCATCTGGAACAAGGCGGAAAAGTATTGAGGCTGGGACAGCGCCAGGCGGTAAACGCTGAACTCGCCGCAAGAACCGGCCGCCGATCCGCTGAGCCGGACCACGACATCGCGGCCCGTCGCCGCCACCTGAGTCCCCACCGAAGGCGAGCCGGGACAGACCGCATCGCTCCATTTGATCTCGCCCTCGATGCGCAGCCCCTGCACAGGTGGATCGATGATGGGTACCCACTTGCGGGCCTGGCGATCCGGCTGGAACAGCAGGCGCACGGCGCCCAGACCCACCATCATGGCATCGGGACTGGCGTTGTAGGGGCGATCCGGCGCGCCGTCGAATTCGCCCGGGTCGCTGCCCACCCGGCCGAACAAGCTACGGTCCACCACCACTTCCGACAAATTCTTGATGCCGCGCAGGCGCAGCTCGCGCAGCAGGCCCCACAGCTCTTCCATGGTCAAGAAGGGATCGCCGCCCGCCTTCAGATACAGGGGGCCGGCCAGGGTGCCCTGGGCGTCGACCCGGCCGCCGTCCTTGGCGTAGAAGGCCGTGCGCCAGGTGTAATCGGGCCCCAGGCCGGACAAGGCTCCCCAGGTCGTGACCATTTTCATGACGGAGGCCGGATTGCGCGGCTCCGAGGCGTTGATGGAAATCAGCGACGGCCCGCCCAGCTCCTGCACGTACAGCGACATCGAACTATTGGGAAGCCGCGTGGCGCGCCACGATTTTTCCAGGTCGGCGGGCAGGCCCTGCGCCAGCACGCTTCCAGCGGTGAAACCGGCCAGCCCCAGGGCCAGGATCGCGCGACCCAGCCACGCAGCCGGTGCGCGCGACCGGCCCTGCGGCGTCAACAATAATGACATGATGCGGCGTCCCTGAAAAAGCATCAGCATAACCAAAGAAGGCCTCTTCCGGACACGGCCCGAGCAGAAAATTCCCGCCGCGGCTTAAAATACCGGCACAAGTCATCATGGACGCATGCGCGCCCTCCCCTTAGATTTTCCAACGTGAACCCTGATCTCGAACTTTCCCAGTTCAATTATGAACTGCCGCAGGAACTCATTGCCCAAACACCCGCCGCCCGGCGCGTCGACAGCCGGCTGCTCCACCTGGACGGCCTGGGCGCACTGCACGACAAGCAGTTCGTCGACCTGCCCAGCCTGCTGCGCCCTAACGACCTGCTGGTATTCAACAATACCCGCGTCATCAAGGCCAGGCTGCTGGGGCAAAAAGAAAGCGGCGGCAAGATCGAAGTGCTGGTCGAACGCATCACCTCGCCCACGCAGGCGCTGGTCCACATCAAGGCCAGCAAGTCGCCCAAGCCCGGCAGCCGCCTGAACCTGGCCGACGGCGCATTTTCCGCAAGCGTCCTGGGCCGCCAGGGCGAGCTGTTCGAGATCGAATTCCCCGAAAGGGTGTTGGACCTGCTGGAGCGCCACGGAGCAACTCCGCTGCCGCCCTATATAGAGCACGTCGCCGGCCAGGACGACGACGAACGCTACCAGACGGTGTACGCGCGCGAACCCGGCGCGGTCGCCGCCCCCACGGCGGGCCTGCATTTCGACCAGGACATGCTGGCCAGGCTGGCTGACCTGAGCATAGGCCAGGCCTTCGTCACCCTGCACGTGGGCGCGGGCACTTTCCAGCCTGTGCGCGCGCAAAAGCTCAGCGAGCACATCATGCATTCCGAGCGCTACAGCGTGCCGCCCGAAACCCTGGACAAGATAAAAGCCACGAAGGCGGCCGGAGGCCGCATCGTGGCCGTCGGCACCACCAGCGTCCGAGCGCTGGAGTCGGCCGCGACGCAGCCCCAGGACGGCGGCCCCGTCGAAGGCGACACCCGCCTTTTCATTACACCCGGATACAATTTCGCCTGGGTGGATGCCCTGATCACCAATTTCCACCTGCCTCAATCCACCCTGCTCATGCTGGTTTCAGCCCTGGCGGGCATGGAACCGATACAGCGCGCCTACGCGCATGCCGTCCAATCCCGGTATCGCTTCTTCAGCTACGGCGATGCCATGTTCATAGAATCCGCCAAGCAATGACCGGTTTACAGTTCAAGCTCCTGGCCACCGACGGCGCCGCGCGCCGTGGCCAGATCACCCTGAATCACGGCGTGGTCCAGACGCCCATCTTCATGCCCGTGGGCACCTACGGCAGCGTCAAGGCCATGCTGCCGCACGAGCTGGACGAGGTCGGCGCGCAGATCATCCTGGGCAACACCTTCCATTTGTGGCTGCGCCCCGGCACCGAAGTCATGGAAAAACACGGCGGGCTGCACGGCTTCATGCGGTGGAACAAGCCCATCCTGACCGACTCCGGCGGCTTCCAGGTGTTCAGCCTGAACGGCTTGCGCAAGATCACTGAGGAAGGCGTCAAGTTTGCGTCTCCGATAGACGGCTCACGGCTCTTTCTGACGCCCGAGGAATCCATGCGCATCCAGCGCGCCCTGAATTCCGACATCGCCATGGTGTTCGACGAGTGCACGCCCTACGCCATCGATGGCCGTCCGGCCACGGCCGAGGAAGCGGCCCAGTCCATGCGCATGTCGCTGCGCTGGGCCCGGCGCTCGCGCACCGCCTTTCATCAACAGGAAAATCCCAATGCCCTGTTCGGCATCGTCCAGGGCGGCATGTACGAGCACCTGCGCGACGAGTCGCTGGCCGGCCTGGTCGACATCGGCTTCGAGGGCTATGCCATCGGCGGTTTGTCGGTGGGCGAGCCCAAGGAAGACATGATGCGCATCCTGGCCCACGTCACGCCGCGCCTGCCCGAACAGGCGCCGCGCTACCTGATGGGCGTGGGCACACCGGAAGACCTGGTCGAGGGCGTCCGCCGGGGCGTGGACATGTTCGACTGCGTCATGCCCACCCGCAATGCCCGCAACGGCTGGCTGTTCACCCGCTACGGCGACATCAAGATACGCAATGCGCGCTATCGCGACGACACACGGCCGCTGGACCCTTCCTGCTCCTGCCACACCTGCGGCAATTTCTCGCGCGCCTACCTGCACCACCTGCAGCGCGCCAACGAAATTACCGGTTCCCGCCTGAATACCCTGCATAATCTGCACTTTTATCTGGCCATCATGCAGGAAATGCGCGACGCCATCGAGGCCGGTCGCTTCGATCAATGGAGGGAAGAATTCGCCCGCGATCGAGCGCGCGGCATCGAGTAGGCAAGATATCGCTACAATAAAGAGTTAACCAAAAAATATTACCCCAGGAGTACACCCAATGCCCGCTATCGAAACACTGAAACTGATCACCGCCCAAGCCGCTCCCGGCGGCGAGAACGCCCTGATGGGAATGCTGCCCATCATCCTGATGTTCGTGATTCTTTACTTCCTGATGATACGCCCGCAAATGAAGCGTCAGAAGGAACACCGCAACATGGTCGCCGCCCTGGCCAAGGGCGACGAGGTCATCACGACCGGCGGCCTGCTGGGCAAGGTCACCAAGGTCAGCGATAGCTACATCACCGTGGAAATCAGCATGCTGGGCGACAAGCCGGTGGAAACCGTCGTGCAGCGCAACGCCGTGACCTCCATACTGCCCAAGGGCACCATCAAGGCGCTCTGATCCCAGGACGCGCGCTCCGGGCCGCGGCCCGGAGCTTTCCTTCGCTTTAGCCGTTGATCGACAATGAATCGCTATCCTCTCTGGAAGTACCTTACCGTACTGGCAGCCCTGGCCATAGGTCTGCTCTACACTCTGCCGAACTTTTTCGGGGAATCGCCCGCGGTTCAGGTAGCCGGCGCAAAGTCCACCGTCAAAGTGGACAACAATGTGCTGACTCGGGTCGAAGACATACTGAAGCGCAGCAACATCGCCTCCACAGGCGCTTATTTCGAGCAGAACGGGCCGGTGGGCACCGTTCGCGTGCGCTTCGAGTCGACCGACATCCAGCTGCGCGCCAAGGACATCATCGAAAAAGCGCTTAACCCGGATTCATCCGACCCCGATTACACGGTGGCGCTGAACCTGCTGCCGTCGTCGCCGAACTGGCTGTCGGCATTGGGAGCCCACCCCATGTACCTGGGCCTGGACTTGCGCGGCGGCGTGCACTTCCTGCTGCAGGTCGACATGAAGGGCGCCCTGACGGGCCGCTACGATTCCATCGCCAGCGACGTGCGCAACACCCTGCGCGAAGCCAAGATCGCCAACGCCGGCGTCGAACGCAGCGACTTGTCCGTTGTGTCGAATTTCAGCAGCGCCGACGCGCGCGACCAGGCCGCTTCCGAGCTGCGCCGCTCCCTGCCCGACATGGTCTTCGCCAACAGCGGCGAAAGCGGCGGCCAGTTCTCCCTGACCGGCAAGCTGACCGACCTGGCCGTCACCCAAGTGCAAACCAATGCGCTGAAACAGAACATCACCACGCTGCATAACCGCATCAACGAACTGGGCGTGGCCGAGCCCGTCATCCAGCAGCAAGGCGCCGATCGCATCGTGGTCCAGTTGCCCGGCGTGCAGGACGTGGCCAAGGCCAAGGAGATCCTGGGCCGCACCGCCACGCTGGAAATCCGCATGGTCGACGATTCGCCCAGCGCCATGGCGGCGCTCAACGGCGGCACCGTGCCCTTCGGCCTGGAACGCTACACCGACCGCGACGGCCGCCCGATACTGCTGCGCCGCCAGGTCATCCTGACCGGCGAGAACCTGCAAGACGCCCAGCCCGGTCGCGACCAACAAACCCAACAGCCCTCGGTCAACCTGACGCTGGACTCCAAGGGCGCCCGCATCTTCCGAGACGTGACGCGCAACAACATCAACAAGCGCATGGCCATCGTCCTGTTCGAACAGGGCAAGGGCCAGGTTGTGACGGCACCCGTCATACGCAGCGAAATCCCCGGCGGCCAAGTGCAGATCACCGGCAGCATGTCGCCCCAGGAAGCGGCCGACACCGCCCTGCTGCTGCGCGCCGGCGCGCTGGCCGCGCCCATGGAGATCATCGAAGAGCGCACCATAGGCCCCAGCCTGGGCGCCGACAACATTCAGCAGGGCTTCAATGCCACGCTGTACGGCTTCATCGGCATCGCCATCTTCATCGTTCTCTACTACCACCTGATGGGGCTGTTCTCGACCATAGGCCTGACCTTCAACGTGTTGCTGCTGCTGGCCATCCTGTCCATGCTGCAGGCCACGCTGACGCTGCCCGGCATCGCCGCCATCGCGCTGACGCTGGGCATGGCCATTGACGCCAACGTGCTGATCAACGAGCGCATACGCGAAGAACTACGCCATGGCGCCACGCCGCAGCAGGCCATACACCTGGGCTTCGATCGCGCCTGGGCAACGATTTTCGACTCCAACCTGACCAGCCTGATCGTGGGCGTGGCGCTGTTGGCTTTCGGCACGGGCCCGATACGCGGCTTCGCGGTGGTTCACTGCATAGGCATCCTGACCTCCATGTTCTCTTCGGTCGTCGGCGTGCGCGCGCTGGTCAATCTTTTCTACGGCAATAAACGTCGTTTGCAAAGCATTTCGATCGGCCAGATCTGGAAACCCGAAGAAAAAAAGTAATGTCGTCGCCGGCGGCGCAAACCGCCGGTCTGGACCAACCACAGGCATAGCAACATGGAATTTTTTCGCATTCATCGCACCATCCCGTTCATGCGGAACGCGCTGGCGCTCAACCTGATCAGCCTGCTGACCTTTATCGCGGCGGTGGTGTTCATCGTTGTACGGGGCTTCCACCTGTCGATCGAGTTCACGGGCGGTACGGTAATGGAGGTTCATTACCAGCAAGCCGTGCAGGTGGACGATGTGCGCAGCTCGATTCAAACGCTGGGCTACACGGACTTCCAGGTGCAGAACTTCGGCACTTCGCAAGACATCATGATCCGCCTGCCCTCGCGCGAGGGCCAGAACGCGGGCCAGCAAAGCGAGAAGGTGATGCAAGCGCTGAAGCAGCAACACGCGGATGCAGAGCTGCGGCGGGTGGAATTCGTGGGTCCGCAAGTGGGGCAGGAGCTGTTGCACAATGGCTTGATGGCGCTGCTATTCGTGGTTTGCGGCATTCTGATTTACCTGGCTTTCCGCTTTGAATGGAAGCTGGCGCTGGCCTGCGCCATCGCCAACTTGCACGACGTGGTGATCATTCTGGGCTTTTTTGCGTTCTTCCAGTGGGAGTTCTCGCTATCGGTGCTGGCGGGTGTGCTGGCGGTGCTGGGCTATTCGGTGAACGAGTCCGTGGTGGTGATGGATCGTATCCGTGAAAACTTCCGCAAGCAGCGCAAGATGTCGGTGCACGAGATCATCGATCTGTCGATTACGCAGAATATTTCGCGGACCATCATTACGCACGGTTCGACGCAGATGATGGTGATGTCGATGTTCTTCTTCGGCGGCCCGACGCTGCATAATTTTTCGCTGGCGCTGACGATCGGTATCTGGTTCGGTATTTATTCGTCGGTATTCGTGGCGGCGGCGATTGCAATGTGGCTGGGCGTGAAGCGTGAAGACTTGGTGAAGCAGGTCAAGAAGGATGATCCGGCGGCGGAAGTGATGTAAGCATGGTTTGTTAGGCCGGAATCCGATTCCGGTTCAGGTTCAAGGAAGAGCCCGCTTGAATGTAAATTTTCAAGCGGGCTTTTTTC
>JBARWC010000086.1:0-22167 GCA_049646585.1 Burkholderiaceae bacterium
AGAGGGCGCGCATGTTTGAGCCAGCCATCAGCCCACAGGCGGCTGATGGCTGGCGAGTTCGCGCCCGACCCCCGGCGCAAAGCGGCTGCAAGGGAACCCCGAAGGGGCGCAGCGATCCGAGCACGGCTCCGGCCCACCGGCTGCGCCGGTTGTATAAGGTATAAGCGGTTGTACAGGCTAAGCCCACACGCTTACAAGCCATATGGCGGCAAACGCCCGAACCGAAAATACCTTAGTGTCTGGTCAAGCCTTGGCCAGCCTTGCCGACATGCCCATCTTGCCGGCGGTCAGCAGGGCGTTCTTCATGGCGCCCGGCGTGGCGATGCCTTGCTGCACGATGTCGTAGGCCGTGCCGTGGGCCGGCGTGGTGACCGGCATGGGCAGGCCGTAGTGCACCGTGATGCCTTCACCGAAGCTCATGAGCTTCATGGCGATCTGGCCCTGGTCGTGGTACATGGTCAGGACACCGTCGTAGCCGCCGCCCTTGGCCTTGTTGACGGCGCGCACGAAGGTGGTGTCGGCGGGGAAGGGGCCCTGGGCGGAAAAGCCGCGGCTGGCGGCCAGCTTGACGCCTGGTTCGATCACGTCGATTTCGTCGCGGCCGAAGGCTCCGCCGTCGCCATTGTGGGGATTCAAGCCGCAGACGGCGATCCGGGGCTGTTCGTAGCCCGCCGCGTGCAGGCCTTGCCACAGCAATTCGATGCCGGTGGCGATGCGTTCGGCGCTCAGCATGCCGCTGACGTCCTTGTGCGGAACGTGAGAGGTGACGCGCGAAGTCCAAAGCTTGTCGTTGACGTTGAATTCCACCGTCTTGCCCGTAAAGCCCAGCACCTCGCAGAAGTAGTGCATTTCGTCGGGGTGTTTCATGCCGCCGGCGCGCAGCGCGGCCTTGTTCAGGGGGGCGACGCACATGGCATCGGCCACGCCTTGCTGGCAAAGGCGCAGGCCCAGCGCCAGGCCGTCCAGCATGAAACGCCCATTCTTGGGCGTGACCTGGCCCAGCTCGAAGTTGTCGGCGTTCTCGTGTTCCCAATGCACCAGCAGGGGAGGGTGGTCGCCTTCGGGCCATTGCTCGGGCGCGTAGGCCAGTTCGGTCACTTTGCCGGCCGCGCGCATTCCGGCTTCCAGCACGGGGCGGCTGCCGATGATGAGCAGGTTTACGGCATCGAGCGCTTCCTGGTCGGCCAGGACCTTGGCCACGATTTCCGGACCAATGCCGGCGGGGTCGCCCGCGAACAATGCGATGGTGGGTTTCATAGAAAATAAACCTTTTTAAGTGGGTGGCGTAATGGCTGAATTTTATGTGTATTGTCGACAATCGTCAATGTAAGTATAATTTCCCCACCCCTATACTTACATCCAGGAGACCCCATGAATAAAGCCCGTCGCATACTCTTTACCGCCTGTGCCGCCGTCCTTGGCACGGCATTGTTCGGCGCGACCGCCGCGCAGGCCTTCCCCGACAAGCCCGTCAAAATGCTGGTCGGCACGGCGCCCGGCGGCGGCACCGATTTCGTGGCCCGGCTTGTGGCGCAAGAACTGTCCAAGCTCTGGGGCCAGCCGGTGGTGGTCGAGAACCGCACGGGCGCAAGCGGCACCATAGCCGGTGGCGAGCTCAAGAACGCCAAGCCCGACGGCTATACCTTGTGGATTTCGCCGCAAACCGCCGTCGCCGTCGCGCCGCAATTGCTGGCCAAGAAGCCTTACGATGCGCTCAAGGATTTCACGCCCGTAACGGTCATCGCCTCGTCGCCGCTGGTGCTGGTCGCCAACCCGTCCTTCCCCGCCTCCAACTTCAAGGAATACATCGACTACGTCAAGAAGCACCCGGGCAGCATCAGCTTCGCTTCGGGCGGCGTGGGCTCCTCGCCGCACATGACGCAGGAACTTCTGAACAAAGAGCTGGGCCTGAAGATGATCCACGTGCCGTATCGCGGCGAAGCGCCAGCCATTGCCGACGTCCTCGGCGGTCAGGTGCCGGTGTTGTTCGCCAATATTCCCTCGGGCATGCCTTACGTCAATTCGGGCAGGCTCAAGGCGCTGGTCACCACGGGCGCAAAACGTTCGTCAGAGGCCAAGGACGTGCCCACCATGATCGAATCCGGCGTGGTCAAGGTGCAGACCGCGACCTGGAACGCTTTGTACGCGCCGGCCGGAATGCCGCCCGAACTCACCCAGAAGATCTACGCCGACGTCGCCCAGGTGCTCAAGCAGGGCGCGGCCAGGGATCGCCTGCTGGCGTCTGGCAACGAGCCCGTCCTGAACACGCCGGAGCAGTTCAAGACCTTCCTGGCCGAGGAATACAAACGCTGGGGCGATGTCATCAAGGCGGGGAATCTGCGCGCCGAATAAGCGCCGCCCTGGCGGGGCGCCAGGCCAACACCATCAAGGAGAAGTTTTGGACTACACGCGAATTCTGGTCACCGGGGCCGCCGGACAAGTGGGGCGCCTGGCCCGCAAGGTCTTGTCCGGCCGCGTGCCGCATCTGCGGCTAAGCGATATCGCGCTCATGCCCCCCGCGGGCGAGCAGGAAGAGCTATGGAGCTGCGATCTCGCGGATGCGCCGGCGGTGGCCGCCATGTTGCGGGGCGTGGATGCGGTGGTCCACCTGGGCGCCAGCCTGAACGTCGACGACTGGCAGGATACCTTGCGGGTCAATATCGCCGGAAGCTACAACATTTATGAATCGGCCCGCCAGGCCGGCGTCAAGCGCATTGTCTACGCCAGCTCGCATCATGCCGTCGGCATGTACGGTGTCGATGAACGCATCGATACCGATGCGCCCGGCAGGCCCGACAGCCTCTACGGCCTTAGCAAATGCTTCGGCGAAGACCTGGCCCGCTATTACTGGGACAAGTACGGCATCGAGTCCGTATGCCTGCGCATCGGCTCGGCCCGGCCACGGCCCAATGAATCCAGAGAATTGGCCACCTGGCTCAGCGAGCCGGACTTCGAGCGCTTGCTGTTGGCCAGCCTTGGCGCGCCCTCGGTTGGGCATACGGTGATCTTCGGCGTGTCGGACAACAAGGAGTCGTGGTGGGACAATGAGCGAAGCGCGGCGCGTTTAGGCTATGTGCCGCAAGACGATGCCGACGTCCATGCCGACAGGGTTCATGGGCAAGTGGATCGCGGGGAATCGCCGGGGCCTTATCCCTTGCAGGGCGGCAAGCGTGCCGAATACGGCTTGGTCCGCGACGGCAAGGGAGCCGGCCGGTCATGATGCCCAGCCACCAGCCCTTGCCCCTGCCGGATGGCGTTTGCGATACGCATTCCCATATCTACGGTGACGCCGGCCGCTATCCCTCAGTGCCGGGGCAGCAGCCGGAAAGCCATGCGACGCTGGACGATTATCTGGCCTGCGCACAGGCGATTGGGGTACAGCGGCATGTTTTCGTGCAGGCCAAGGTATATGGCGACGACCCGCAATGCATGCTGGACGGAATCGCCAGGCTGGGCCGGCAGCGGGCGCGGGGCATCGTCATGGCCGGCGCCGCGCTGAGCCGGGCGGATGCGGCCGGCTTGCATGAAGCCGGCGTGCGGGGCATACGCTTTCTGTTTCCTTCGGGCACAGCCATGGACCTCGCGGGGATAGCGCGGGCGGCGGAGCGGGCCGCCGATTTCGGCTGGAGCCTGCTGGTGCAGGCCGAGGCGGCGGCGCTGGCGCAAGCCTGCCCCGAGCTGGAATGCATGCCTTGCCCCATCGTCGTCGATCATCTGGGACGCCTTCCGGCGGGAATGGGTGTCGATGCCGGGCCGTTCCAGGCCTTGCTCGAGTTCGTCGCAAACGGCGGATGGATTAAACTGGCCGCTCCGTATTACGGGACGCCTGATGGCGCATCCGATTTCAATGCGCTAAGCTCGCGGGTGCACGCTTTCCTGGATGCGGGCGCCGAGCGCGTCATATGGGGCATGAATTGGCCGCATCCCAATCTTCCGGCCGGGAGCAAGCCCGACGACGCGGCAACGCTGGAGTCCCTGCTGGGCATACTTCGGTCGGACGACGAGAAGCGTGCCGTCCTGGTCGACAACCCGGCCAGGCTTTATGGATTCGCTCCCGCCTGACGCCGGCTCCGTTTTGTTTGTGTAATGTTTGATTTCTATGGCTGACAAGATCTCCGCCGCACATGCGAAGGCGCCGCGTTCGACGGCGCCGCACGCGGCTGCGCACGACGAGTCCTCGGCGCTTGCCTTCCTTCGGTCCGAGTCGCTGACCACGGTGCTGCAGGAAAAAATCGAACGCATGATATTGGGCGGCGAACTGAAAGCGGGCGAGCGCATCAACGAACTGGCCCTTGCACAGGCTTTCGGCGTAAGCCGAAGCCCCATCCGCGAGGCCTGCCGCAAGCTTGAACAGGCGGGCATGGTCGAGATCATCAAGAACCGGGGCATGTTCGTGTGCAGCATAGACGTGCAGCGCGCCATGGACATCTACGAAATCCGCGGCGCCCTGGCGGGGCTGGCCGGCAAGCTGATCGTGCAGCGGGCCTCGGACGACGATATCGCCGCCTTGCGCCTGATGGTGCAAAGCATGAAAGACACGGTCCAATCCGGGGGCGTGGCGGAATACTACCGGCAGAATATCGCCTTTCACAGCGCGCTTGTGCGCTGCACCGGCAACCAGCGCCTGGTGGACATGTTCCTGGGAACCGACAAGGAACTGCACCTGTACCGGCATCGCAGCCTGGTCCAGCCGTCCGGCATCGCCATTTCCAATCGGGAGCATGACGATATCGTCGAGGCCATCGCGGCGCGCGACGCCACCCGGGCCGGTCTGGCCTTCAAGCGCCACGTATTGAACGGAAAAGCGCGCGCCATGGCGGCATCCGCCGCGGCCGACGCCGAGCAGGAAGGCGGCTAGCCCGCCGTACCAAACAGGCAGCCGGCGGCCCTCACGTTCAGGCCTCGGGGTGGGTACAATCCGGATCATGACCGAAGCAATTTCTCCCACCCCATTTGTGCATTTGCGCGTCCACTCCGAGTTCTCGGTGGTGGACGGCTTGACCCGTATTCCCGACCTGGTGAAGAAGGTGGCCGAGTACGGCCAGCCCGCCATTGCGCTGACCGACTTGTCCAACCTGTTCGGTTTCATCAAGTTCTACAAGTCGGCGCGCGGCGCGGGCGTGAAACCCATAGCGGGCTGCGACGTCTGGCTGGAAAACGAGCAAGACCGCGAAAAACCGTCACGCCTGCTTTTGCTGGCCCGCAACCAGCAGGGCTATCTGGCCCTGTGCGATATCCTGACACGCGCCTGGCTGGACAACCAGTACAAGGCCAGGGCGGAAGTGCGCCGCGAATGGCTGCTGGACCGGGACGGCCTGATCGTGCTTTCGGGCGGCAGGGCGGGCGAGGTGGGCCAGATGCTGGAGGCCGGTCGCACGGACGAGGCCGAGGTGGTCGCGGCAAGCTGGGCCAGGCAATTTCCGGATAGTTACTACATCGAACTGCAACGCAGCGGCCATGACGGGGACGAAGCCTATGTGCAGGCCGCCTTGCGGCTTGCGGCCAAGCTCGACCTGCCCGTCGTGGCGACCCACCCGGTGCAATTCCTGCAGTCCAGCGACTTTCGCGCCCATGAGGCGCGGGTCTGCATCGCCGAGGGCGAGCAACTGGGCAATGCGCGGCGCGTGCGCCGCTACACCGAAGAGCAATACCTGCTCAGTTCGCAAGAAATGGCGCAACGCTTCGCCGACGTGCCTTCGGCGCTGGCCAATACGGTGGAAATCGCCAAGCGCTGCAACCTGACGCTGGAGCTGGGCAGGCCGCGCCTGCCCAATTTCCCCACGCCCGACGGCATCACGCTGGACGATTACCTGGTCCAGTTGGCCGAGCAAGGCCTGGTGAAACGCATGGCGCAGCTTTTTCCCGACGAGGCCGAGCGCCAGGCCAAATACCCCCAATACGAAGAAAGGCTGCGCTGGGAATGCAAGACCATCGTCGGCATGGGCTTCCCGGGCTACTTCCTGATCGTTGCCGATTTCATCAACTGGGGCAAGAACAACGGGGTGCCGGTGGGGCCGGGGCGCGGATCGGGGGCGGGGTCCCTGGTGGCCTTCTCCTTGGGCATCACCGATCTGGATCCCATACGCTACGACTTGCTGTTCGAGCGCTTCCTGAATCCGGAACGGGTTTCCATGCCCGACTTCGATATCGATTTCTGCCAGGACAATCGCGAACGCGTCATCGACTACGTCAAGCAAAAGTACGGCAAGGAGGCCGTCAGCCAGATCGCCACCTTCGGTACCCTGGGCGCCAAAGCGGTGGTGCGTGACGTGGGCCGCGTGCTGGAAATGCCGTATTCCCTTTGCGACGGCCTGTCCAAGCTGATCCCGTTCAGCCCTGCCGACCCCTGGACCTTGGGCCGCGCGCTGGAAGAAGAACCTACCTTCAAGGAGCGCTACGAGCAGGAAGAGGAAGTACGGGCGCTGATCGACCTGGCGCGGCCGCTGGAAGGCCTGACGCGCAATATCGGCATGCACGCCGGTGGCGTGCTGATCGCCCCGGGCAAGCTTACCGACTTCTGCCCCTTGTATTGTCAGCCCGGCACCGACAGCAACGCCGTGTCGCAGTTCGACAAAGACGACGTCGAGGCGGCGGGCCTGGTCAAGTTCGACTTCCTGGGCCTGCGCAACCTGACCATTCTGGATTGGGCGGTGCGCTATGTGCGCCAGTTCAATGCGGACAAGCGCGATTTCGACGTCATGGCGTTGCCCCTGGACGACCACCAAGCCTACAAGCTGCTCAGCGAAGGCAACACCACGGCGGTGTTCCAGCTTGAATCGCGGGGCATGAAAGAGCTGCTCAAGAACTTGCGGCCCAACACCTTCGAAGACGTCATCGCCATGCTGGCGCTCTACCGGCCGGGTCCGCTGGAGTCGGGCATGGTGGTCGACTTCGTCAACCGCAAGCACGGCCGCGCCGAAGTCGATTATTTTCACAAAGACCTGGAGCCCGTGCTCAAGAGCACCTATGGCGTGATCGTGTATCAAGAGCAGGTGATGCTGATCTCGCAGATCATCGGCGGATATACGCTGGGCGGCGCCGATTTGCTGCGCCGCGCCATGGGCAAGAAGAAAGCCGAGGAAATGGCCAAGCACCGCGCCATCTTCGAAAAAGGCGCGGTCGAGAAGGGCTACGACGCCAAGCTGGCCGTCAAGCTGTTCGACCTGATGGAAAAGTTCGCGGGCTACGGCTTCAACAAGAGTCACTCCGCCGCTTACGCCCTGATCGCCTACCAGACCGCCTGGCTCAAGCACTATCACCCCACCGAGTTCCTGGCCGCCACCCTGTCGTCCGACATGGACGATACCGACAAGGTGCAGATATTCTGGAAAGACGCGCTGGCCAACGGCGTGGAAGTCCTGCCGCCGGACGTCAATGCGTCGGCCTATCGTTTCGAGCCGGTGAACGACGCCTATTCCGCCAAGGGCCAGCCGCCGCGTACCATGCGTTACGGCCTGGGCGCGGTCAAGGGCACGGGGCAGGGCGCCGTCGAGGAAATCATCCGTGCCCGGGACGAGGGTGGCCCGTTCGCCAGCCTGTACGATTTTTGCCGGCGCGTGGATCGCCACACGGTCAATCGCCGCTGCATCGAGGCATTGATACGCGCCGGGGCCTTCGACACCATAGCGGAAAACCGGGCGGCCCTGCTGGCCACGGTGGGCAATGCCATCGAGGCCGCCGAGCAGGTCGAGCGCAGCGCCAACCAGGTGTCGCTATTCGCCGACGACGCCAACGACATCGTTGAGGGCGAACTGGCCAAGGTGGCACACTGGGATCTGCAAACCCGCCTGACCCAGGAAAAATCCGCCCTGGGCTTTTATTTCAGCGGCCACCTGTTCGACGCCTGGCGTGACGAGGTGCGCCGCTTTGCGCCCAAGCCGCTGGCTCGCCTGGAGCCTTCGCGCGGCCTGCAATGGTTTGCCGGCGTGCTGTCGTCCGTGCGCCCCAAAATGACCCGGCGCGGCAAGATGCTTTATGCCGTGCTGGACGACGGCTCGGCCCAGGTCGAGGTCGCCATTTTCAACGAACTGTACGAGCAGCACCGCAATCGCCTGAAGGAAGACCGGCTGGTCATCATCCATGGCAAGGTCAGCAACGACGATTATTCCGGCGGCCTGCGGGTATCGGCCGACTCGGTGTTCGACCTGCAGCTTGCACGCGAGGCGCGCGCCCGCAGTTTGCGCATCACCTTGAACGGCAATGCCGATGCGGCCCGCTTGCGGCAAACGCTGAACGCCTTCCGCGCCGAGCCTGAAAACGGCGTTCCCGGCGTGCCGGTCGAAGTGCGCCTGCATCGCGAGGGCTACCAGTGCATGATACGGCTGGGCGAGGACTGGCGCGTCCGCATGGCTGATGCCATGCTCGACCAACTGGGCGATTGGGCCTTGCCGGACGGCGTGGAGATCACCTATTCATGACGCCTTTGCGCATCCTGCACTCGGAAGCGGCCACCAGTTTCGGCGGACAAGAGCAGTACATCTATCGCATGATGCTGGCCATGCGCGACCGGGGCCACCACCTGGAGGCCGTCTGCCAGCCGCACGCCGTGCTGACGCAGCGCCTGCGCGAACAGGGCTTTACCGTGCACACCAGCCTTATGGACGGCCCGGTCAATTTCGTCAAAAGCCTGGCGCTCATCCGCAAGGTATTGCGCGGCGGGCGCTTCGACGTGCTCAATACGCATAGCCGGCGCGACACCATTGTGGCGGGCTGCGCGGGGCGCCTGGCCGGCACGCCGCTGATCGTCCGCACCCGCCACTTGGCCAACCGCGTGGGGTCGCTGTTGTCCTATACCGTGATTCCCCACCGGGTAACGACCGCCAGCGATTTCGTGCGCGAGCACCTGATCGAACGCGGGGTGCCGCCCGGCCATGTGGCCACCGTCTATCCGGCCGTCGAGCTGCCCCCCTTGCCCGAGGCGTCCACCCTGCGCCAGGAACTGAAGCTTGCCCAGAACGACATCGTGGTGGGCTGCGTTGCCGTCATGCGCGCGCAGAAAGGCCATAAAGACCTGATAGACGCCATGGAGCCCTTGATAAAAGAACGCCCCAACGTGCACCTGGTGTTCGTCGGCGGCGGCTCGCCGGTGTTTGAAGACGTCCAGGCCTATGTGGCGGAAAAGAATCTGGGCAAGCGCGTCCATCTGCTTGGCGCCCGCCGCGATGTGCCTAATTTGTTGGCGGGTTTCGACATCTTCGCCTTGGCCACGCGCAAGGAAGCTTCGGGCACCGTGTTTGTCGAGGCCGGAGCGGCGGGCCTGCCCGTCGTTGGAACCCGCGTGGACGGTGTTCCTGAAATGATGCGTGAAGGCGTCAGCGGCCTGTTGGTGCCGCTGGACGACGGCCCGGCGCTGACGCAGGCCATCAAGAGCCTGATCGACGACCCGGACCTGCGCCGGAGCATGGGCCGGGCCGGGCTCGAGTTCTGCCGCGAACAGGGGCGATTCAGCCAGGATGCCATGGTCGAACGTATCGAATCCTGCTATGCACGCTGGCTCAAGGAGCGAAAATCATGAATCATTCCCGTACTGTGCCGGTGCTGATGTATCACCACGTCTCGCCGGTGGACGGCATGATCAACGTCACGCCGTCCAACTTCGAAGACCAGTTGCTCTGGCTCAAACGCCATGGCTACCGATCTCTCGGCAGCGACGAATTCGCCGCGCACCTGCAAGGCCGGCCCGCGCCCGCGCGTTCCGTGCTGATCACCTTCGACGACGGCTATCTGGACAACTGGGTCTACGCCTACCCCCTGCTGAAAAAATACGGTTATACGGCCCTGGTGTTCCTGGTGACGTCCTGGATGGGGGAGGGCGCTCCGCGTCATTGCCTGGGCCAGGGCGAACTGCCCGAGACGCCCTCGCATCGCGATTGCGAAGAGCGCATCGCCCAAGGCCGCAGCGACGACGTCATCTTGCGCTGGAGCGAGATCCAGGCCATGCGCGACGACGGCGTCATCGAGTTCCACAGCCACACGCATACCCACACACGCTGGGACCTGCTCGAGCCGGACGAGAAAAACTCCCGCATCGCCGAAGAGCTCACCCTGTCGCGCGCCGCCTTGCAAGAGCGGCTGGGCGGCGTGTCGGATCATTTCTGCTGGCCGCAGGGCTATTTCGACGCCGACTACACCCGCCTGGCCCAGGAGTCCGGCTTCCGCTACCTGTACACGACCAAGGCCTTCGGCCAGAATCGCCCCGGCACCGATCCGGCGCACATCTACCGCTTCGCGGTGCGCAACACCTCGGGCCACTCGGTGGGCCGGCGCATCCGGGTGGCCGCGCATCCGATCATCGGCCCCTTGTTCAACAAGTGGAAGCTCTGGAAGCGCGGTCTCGGGAAGCGTGCATGAAGCTGTCGGTCATCATCATCACCAAGAACGAAGCCGCGCACATCGGCGCCTGTATCGATTCGGTCGCCTTCGCCGACCAGGTCATCGTGGTCGATTCGGGCAGCACGGACGCAACGCGCGAGATCGCCGAAGGCAAGGGGGCCAAGGTCAGCCTGACGCCGGACTGGCCGGGCTTCGGCCCGCAGAAGAACCGCGCGCTGGATCTGGCCGAGGGCGAGTGGGTGCTGTCCATAGACGCCGACGAGCGCGTCACGCCCGAGCTTGCCCAGGCCATATTGCGCGAACTGGAGCATCCGCGCGCCGAGGCCTACAAGATCGCCCGCCTTTCGAATTTCGGCGGGCGCTGGATACGCCATAGCGGCTGGTGGCCCGACCACGTGCTGCGTCTGTTCAAGCGGGGCACCGCTCGGTTCAAGGACGTGGCGGTGCACGAAAGCGTGCTGCCACGGTCGCAGCCGCAGATTCTGGACGGCCACTTCCTGCACTACCCCTATGCCGACCTGGAAACCTTCATCGCCAAGATCAATCATTATTCATCCGAGGCGGCCGCCATGATGCATGCGCGCGGCAAGAAAACCAGCGTACTCGGCGCAACCGGTCACGCGATCTGGACCTTTATACGCATCTATTTGATTCGGCGCGGCTTTCTGGATGGAAAAGAGGGTTTCATTCTTGCAACAATGGGTGCCGCTGGCAGCTTTTTTCGTTACAATAAATTGCTTTTTTTGAACAAACAGAATAAGTAAGCGGCGTAGTCGATGACGCGGGGGCGTTGGCGGCGAACGCCGACCCGCAATGAAAATTCTCATCACCGACATCCACCATGGCAATGGCGGGGGTCACGTCACGTATGTGCTCAGCCTGCTGGAAGGCCTGAAAGACCAATACGACCTGACCATCGCCGCACCGCCCACCGGCCGCCTGTATCGGGCGGCAAGTGAGCTGGATGGCGTGCGCGTCCTGCCCGGCCTGTATACATCGAGGCCCTTCACCTTGCTGAAGGAAGTCAGGCAGTTGCGCAAATTTCTCAAGCAAGAGCGATTCGACGTCGTTCACGTCAATGGCGGAGCCGATCACAGGCACGTCATGCTGGCCAGTCTGGGCCTGCGCCGGCGGCCGGCCATCGTCTGGACCAAGCACAACACCAATCCCGTGTGCAGCCTGGGTCACCGCCTGCGGGCGCGGTTCGGCACGCACGCTTCGATTGCCGTGTGCGATTACGTCGCGCGCATCCTTGACGGATCGGGCTATAGCCGCCATCCCATCTGCGTCGTCAGAAACGGCATCGACCACCACCATTTGAAGCCGGTCGGCGCGGCCGACAAACAAGCCTATCGAAACCGGCTTTTCGGCCCGCTGGACCCGGACGTACTGGTATTGGGCAGCATAGGCGGCACCGATTACAACAAGGGCTGGCTGGACCTGGTCCAGGCCGTTTCCCGGCTGGAACCGCCATTGCGGCGCCGTTTGCGCATAGTGGTGGCGGGCGACCCGCCCACGCCCTGCATGCTGGCCAAGGTAGATGCCGCCGCCATGCGCGATCAAGTGGTCTTTCCCGGCCTGGTTACGGACGTGCGCACGGTGCTGGGCGCTTGCGATATCGGCTTCGTGCTTTCCTACCGCGAGGCTGCCTCCTACGCCAGTTGCGAAACCATGGCCATGGGCCTGCCCGCCCTGGTGTCCGATGCCGGCGGCCTGCCCGAGAACGTGCGCGACGGCGTGGACGGCTGGGTGGCGCCCGCCGGCGACATCGATTTCCTGGCTACCGCGCTGCGCGGCATATTGGCCGGCACCTGGTGCCTGCCCGAGATGGGCAAGTCGGCGCGCGAACGCGCCAAGCGCATGTTCTCTCCGCCGGGTTTCATCGAAGACACCAAAAAGGTATATGCGCGGGCCGAGCGCCTGGCACGGGATCTGGCGGCGCCGATATAATCAGCCCCATGATTCCCATACTCATGTACCACCAGATAGGGCAGCCCGCCGTCAAAGGATCGCCGTATCGCAGCCTCATCGTGCATCCGGCCGACTTCCGGCGCCAGATGACCTGGCTGCGCCGCCTTGGCTACCGGGGGCTTTCCATGCGCGATCTCATGCCTTACGTCAGGGGCGAGCGCCGCGGCAAGGTGGTCGGAGTCACCTTCGACGATGGCTATCGCAATGTATATCAACATGCTTTGCCCATTTTGCGCGAGCAGGGCTTCACCGCCACCAATTATTTCGTCGCGCGCCAGCTTGATGGCGGCAATGTCTGGGATTACGAAAAAGGCATAGCGCATTCCGAGCTGATGTCGGCCGATGAGTTGCGGGGCTGGGCGGCGGCGGGCATGGAGGCCGGCTCGCATACGCTGGACCATCCCTTCCTGCCCAAGCTTTCCCCCGAGATAGCCGATTACCAGATCCGCCAGTCCAAGAGCGAGCTGGAAGCCGTGCTGGACGGCGAAGTCACGGCGTTCTGCTACCCTTATGGCGGCGAATCGCCCGAGCTGCGGGCCATGGTGCGCAACGCGGGCTACACCAATGCCACCACCACGCAAGGCGGCCTGGCCCAAGAAAGCGACGACTTGTTCGGCCTGCCCAGGGTTACCGTAGCCCGTTCGACCAATATCTTCCGATTCCTGCAAAAGTGCATGACGCGACTGGAAGAAAAGCGACGTAAACAATAAGGGACGCCGCCCATGCGCCGATTGAAAATCGCCTTCGTCGTCGATCGATTTGGAAACCGCTACGGCGGGGCTGAAGCCTATGGGGTGGAGCTCATGCGCGAGCTAGCCGCCGATCACGACGTTACCGTGTTTGCCCGGACTTACGACCAGGACTGCGGCCTGGCCTTGCCCTTTGTTTGCTTGCGGTCCTGGCCCGGCCTGCCCAGCTGGATGCGTGTGCTGCTGTTCGCATGGCGCGCGCGCAGCGCCACGCGTCAAGGCTACGACATCGTCCATTCCCACATGAACGGGTGGTGCGGCGACGTCGAGGTCGTGCACGTCACCCCCGTGCGCTACAACTGGCGCGTGCGCGAGCTGCCCGCCGCCAAGCGCTGGCTGTCCCGCATCAGCTTGCGCGTCCAGACCTATCTGGGGCTGGAGGCGCGGCGTGTGGCCGCCAGGCCCGGCCATCGCACGGTTGCCGTGTCCGGCCTGATCGCGGAGCAGCTCAAGCAGGCATATGGACGGGATGCGCACTTTCCCATCATTCCACCGGGCGTGGCGCGGCCCGCAGCCGCGGATCCATCCGCAAGGTCGCAGGCGCGCGACGCGTTGGGGTTTTCGCCCCAGGACTGCGTATGCCTGCTGGTGGCCCGCAACCCCATGCGCAAGGGCCTGCCCGCCGTGCTCAAGGCCCTGGCGCGCCTGCCGGAGCGCTATAAGCTGCTGGTCGTGGGCAGCAATGCCGCCACGCGCGACTTCGTGCATAAGCCGCCCGAACATCGCGGTCTGGCCGAGCGCATCAAGCTGGTCGAAGAAACCGCCGACGTGGCGTCCTACTATCGCTGCGCCGACATCTATGTGCATCCCACCTTGAACGACAGCTTTGGCATGGCGCCCCTGGAAGCCATGTCCTTCGGACTGCCGGTCATCCTTAGCCCGGCGCCCTGGTGCGGCTTTGCCCAGTATGTGCAGGACGGACGGGACGCCATGGTGCTGGATCATCCCGAGAACGACGAGCAACTGGCGTACTTCATCGAGCGCATCGATGGCGATGCCGATTGGCGCCGCCAGTTGCTGCGGGGCGGCGACTCGGTCGTGGACAAGCACACCTGGGCCGAGGTGGCGGGCGAGTACCTGCGGCTGTATCGCGATATCCTCGAGGAACGCGGCGCCGCCTAAGCCAGCCGACGCATAGACTTCATTCAACCAGTCCAAAATGAAACCGCCCCGGAAGGGGCGGTGCTTGCATGCCGTGTTGGCGGCGCTCGGCGGATGCGTCCGTATCAGGATTGAACGGAGTAATTATCGCGCTGCATGGCTTGTGCGATCAGGAAGATGGCGGTGCCGATAGCCAGCGGTATCCATGAGCCGGTGGCGATGGTGATGCCGCCCAGCACGATGGCGGCCAGAGAGCCGATGAGCAGCGATTTATTGCGTGGGCCAAGCAGCGCGCCGATGGCGGTGCCTATGAGTATGGCGGCAAGAAGAAGGATGATGTAGTGCATGGAAGCCCCCCGGATTTTTATGATTGTTCGCGGGCGGCACGTGAATACTACCCGCGTCGTCGTCCATACAGGACGGCCCGAGTGTAGCATCGATCAGGCAATCAGTTTGCCGGGCGAGTCAGGTCTTCCATCCGTTCAAGCCAGACCAGCGCGTATTCGCGCGACGTGCCGCACATTTCCCTGTCGGGCTGCAATCCGCCGCATACGGCCGGCCTGCTGTCCAGGCCGAAAAGCTCGCATTCCATGGCCGGGGTCAGGTGCGCGCAGCGTTCGCCCGCGGGCTTGCCATGGGGCATCTTGGGCATGGGCGAGGAAATCGATGGGGCGATGCAGCAGGCTCCGCAGCCCGGGCGGCATTGCATGGCGCTTGGCTGGCTTGTCATGAGCGGGCCTAGATCCAGCCCCTGACCCAGTACACCAGCAGCCCCACGTATTCCTTGACGATGGAGCGGCTGGCGGAAAGCGCCCGCATATTGGGTTGCCAGAATGAAAAACGGGAATCGTTGGGAACCAGGATCTGAGGCGGCGAGGGCGAGGCAATCGCTTCTATGCCTTGCTTCTTGAATACAGCCATGGCACGCGGCATGTGCAGGGCGGACGTTACCAGCAGGACTTCGCTGATGTGGCGCTCCTTAAGTTCGCGCGTGGTGTACAAGGCGTTTTCGTGCGTGGTGAAGCTGCGGTTTTCCAGCACCATCGCGCTGTCGGGGATGCCTTCCTGCTTCAAGGCATTGGCCATCATCTGGGCTTCGCTGGTGCTGCCCTCCAGGGCGGCGCCGGAAAGGATGATCAGAGGCGCGCGCCTGGCCTTGTACAGCAGGGCGGCGGTGTCGACGCGCGCGGATGCCGTGGCGCTGTCATAGGGTTCGAACCAGTTTTGCCGGCCATTGGCGGTGCTGCCCCCCAGGACGACGATGGCCTGGGCGGTGGGCAGGGCCATGACGGGCCTGTGCGGGTATAGTTGTTCCAGGCGGCCGCCCGCCCATAGCGACGACGCGGGCAGGGACCAGAACAGCGCCCATCCCAGGCCGACGGCGGCAATGAAGAACGCTGTTTTGCGCCGCTTGGCCATGAACACCACCGCGCCGATCAGCAGCAGGGTAATGCACAGGTTCAGCGGTATCACCAGGTTGGTCAGAAAACTCGAAATCGTCATTCGCTACCGTTCAATGTTTTCGGGCAAAAGGTCCAGTATTCGCTGTTCGGCCTGCTCCAGGGAGGGCCAGGCGTGCATGGAGCCCAGGCAGGAGGCCGTATCCGACCAAGGGCCTGTGCGCTCGTGCTGGGTGACGCCGAACAAGGTCAACTGCCTGGCATGGGCGGCGGCGGCCAGGTGTGAAACCCCCGAATCATTGCAGACGACCAGCGCGGCAAGTTGAGTGAGTGTAGCAAACGCTCCTAGCTTCAAGGGCGGCAGGCACAGGGCGGTCGGGACATTGCGCCGGGCGGCCTCGACCTCGGCCGGGGGCGGGCACATGGCCACGATGTGGCCGCGTTCCTGCAGGCGGCGGGTCAGAGCGTCGAATTCGGGCCAGACCTTGATTCTCCCCTTGTGCAGTCCCGTCGCCGTAGGGGCGATCAGGATGTAGCGGCCCGGCTCCAGCCCGGCCGCTTCCAAGGCCTGCATGGCTTCGACGCCGTGCCTGTCCGCCAGACGCAAGCCCAGGTTCCGGCTTGCGGGCAGTGGAGGGACGGGAAGGTTCCAGCGCTTCAGGGCCTGCGTGGTCAGGTGGTACCAGGATTGCACCGCGTGCAGTGCTTCCCGCGGCTTGCCTATGGGCCAGCGCAAAATCAGGCTGCGCCCGTCGTCGCGGTATCCGGCGCTGGGCACGCCCGCGAACTTGAACACCATGGCGCTGGACAGAGAGTCGGGCAGCAGGAGGCCGCGCGGGTGGGCATGCTGCGCTTTTTTCCGGTGCTGCTGGACGGCGGCCCGGTCTTCGCGCCATCTGCCTCGCATTTCGATGAAGCCGTTCAGTTCGTAGCCCGCCAGCAAGTCTTTCGCCCAAGGCCGCGCGCAGACCACCACCGGCAGTTGCGTGTCCAGCAAGGCGTGCAGGCAGGGGAGGCTCATGCAGACATCGCCTATCCAGTTGGGAAGACGTAGGTAGATGGCGGAGGGCATGGTCATGGGTGGAAGGAATCGAGGCCTGGACGGTATGATGGTTGGCTTAGGCAATCGGCGCCCCGCGAAGGGACGCTAAAATGATGTACCCAATAGTATATAAGCGAGTTTATTGTTGAAGTCAGCCCCTGAAGCCGCATCGTCCCGCTCCGATCCCGTCAAGCTCGACTTGTGGCGCCGCATCTACAGCCGCCTGGGCGTGTACTGGAAAGCGGTGATTGCGGCGGTCCTGCTCGTCAGCGTCGCCGCGGCCACGCAGCCCACGCTGGCCATCATCATGAAGCCCTTGCTGGATGACGGTTTTTCCGGATCCAAGCCGTCCTACATCTGGTCCATCCCGCTGGCGGTGGTCGGCCTGATGCTGTTGCGCGGCATATGCAGCTACGCCAGCACCTACTTGCTGGCCTGGGTGGCCAACAACATGTTGCTGGGCTTGCGCAAAGAGATGTTTTCGCGCCTGCTGGGCTTGTCCGACGAGGACTTCAAGCGCGGCGACTCGGGGCGCTTGCTGAATCGCTTCACCATAGACGCCGGCACGGTCACCGGCCTGGCCACCGAAGTCATTACCGTCGTCGTGCGCGAATCGCTGGTGGTCGTGGCGCTGTTGTGCGTGCTGCTGTACATGTCCTGGCAATTGACCTTGATCGTGCTGGTCATGCTGCCCATCTCGACTTTGATTGCGCGTGTTTTCATCAAGCGGCTGCGGCGCATCAACCGCGAGACCATAGGCATGAACGCCGAACTCACCCGCGTGGTGCGCGAAGGCATAGACGGCCAGCGCGTCATCAAGCTTTTCGACGGCTACGAACGCGAATCGGGCCGCTTCGAGTACGTGAACGGCCGCTTGCGGCGTTTCGCCATGCGCGCGGCCAGCGCCGACGCGGCCATGTCGCCCCTGTCGCAGTTTTCCATCGCCCTGTCGGTGGCCGCGGTCATCGCCGTCGCCCTGTACCAAGCCAATAATCAGGGCCTGACGGTGGGCAGCTTCGCCGCCTTCATGGCGGCGCTGGGCCAGATTTTCGACCCCATGAAGCGGCTGACCAATATTGCCGGCGCCATGCAAAGAATGCTGGTCTCGGCCGAAAGCGTGTTCACGCTCATCGATCAACAGCCCGAGGACGATAGCGGCACGAAAACTCTGTCGCAGCCGGTCAGGGGGCGGGTCGAGTTCAGCGGCATCCATCACCGCTTTCCCAATGCGACGACCGATACGCTGGCCGATGTGTCCTTCGTGGCCGAGCCGGGGCAGACGGTCGCCCTGGTCGGCCGCTCGGGCAGCGGCAAGACCACCCTGGTGAACATGTTGCCGCGCTTCGTGAACCCGTTGAGCGGCCAGGTCAGCATAGACGGCCAGGACGTCAAGGAACTCGACTTGCGGGGGCTGCGCTCTCATTTGTCGCTGGTCAGCCAGGATGTGGTGCTGTTCGACGGCACCATCGCCGAGAACGTGGGCTATGGCGCTTTGCACGAGGCCGATCGAGACGACATCCGCAGGGCGCTGGAAGCCGCCAATCTGCTCGATTTCGTCGACAGCCTGCCGCAAGGGCTGGACACACCGGTCGGCGAGAACGCCAGCCAGTTGTCCGGGGGCCAGCGTCAGCGCCTGGCCATTGCGCGCGCCCTGATCAAGGACGCGCCCATCCTTATTCTGGACGAAGCTACTTCAGCACTGGACAACGAATCGGAACGGCAGGTACAGGCCTCGCTGGAAACACTCATGGCGGGGCGCACCACGCTGGTGATCGCGCACCGCCTTTCCACCGTACAGAAGGCCGACCGCATCGTCGTGATGGACGCGGGCAAAATCGTGGAGCAGGGCAGGCACGAAGAACTGCTGGAACTGAATGGCCTGTATGCTTCGCTTTACCGCATGCAGTTCCGCGAGGAAGATTAAAAAAGCGGCGTAATGCCGGGCAAGGGAAACCGCAAGATATGAAGACAATGGCAATGCTCGCGACGGCGGCGATACTGGCCGGATGTGTCGCCACCCCGCAGGGTGTGCGTATCGTGGACGTGCGCGACCCCACGCATTTTCAGGGCGAGCGCGTCATACCGCTGACCTTTCCCAAGATACAAGCCGCTTTATTCAAGCATCAGGCAGCTTGCGGCGCGGCGGCGACGTTCACATTGGATCCCATGCAGACATCCTACGCCACCATCACCGACATGCCGGCGGGGGCCACTTCTTACGAAAATGCCATCGTCGTCGACCTGACCCAATACCGGGCCGGCTATCTGGCGGACGAGCGGGTCAAGGCCCAGGTGTATTCCTATTACTCGGACAGCGCCACCAAGACCCGCATAGACCAGTTGTTCAAGTCCATCACGAATCCCCAGGATTGTCCCGAAACGGGGAAATGAATCCACGCGGGGCCGGCCGGCCGCGTTCCGGCGCGGCTCAGCTCCACAGCAGGCCCGTCAGCGACGAGGCCAGAATGATCGCCAGCACGGCGGCGGCGATGCAGGCATAAGCACTATCCCGCTCGCGCAGGAACAGCAGCAGCATCAGGCCTACGCGCAGTATGGGAAGAAGTATGAACAGGCCGATTCCCAGACCGGCGATTTCCCGCCAATCCAGTCCAAGCGGCGCGCTTGCGGAGTGGTCGACAAGGCTTAGCGCCATTCCCATGGCGATGACCGTCGACGCCAGCCATGTCCCCCACCTTAGCAGCCCGGCGATGGCCCGTTCATGGCTCCGCTCAAGGTTGGTGTCGCGCTTCATGACGAGCCTCCTGGAAATTCCACGCCCAGGCTGCTCAGGAACATCTGGATGGCCAGCAAGGACAGTATGGCCACGAAAAACAGGCGCAGCCGGTCCGCCGGGATGCGCAGCAAAAGGCGGGCGCCCGCGAAAGCGCCCAGCACCGAGCCCAGGGCGACGGGAGCGGCAATCGTCACGTCGATGTCGCCGCTGATGAAATAGGCCACGGCGCTGGCCGAGGCGGTAACGCCTATCATGAAGTTCGAGGTGGCCGACGACACTTTGATGGGCAGGCGCAGCGCGGCGTCCATGGCGGGTATCTTCAGTACACCCGAGCCTATGCCCAGCAGCGCCGAAAGCAGCCCGGCGCCGTACATCAGGAACAGGCCCAAGGGTAGATGGCCGACCTGGTAGGCGGCCACGCGGCCTTCACCTACCGGATAGTCCGCATGCAGCCTCAGCATGCTGGCCCAACTGTTCGGGTCGGGCAGGCCCGCCATCGGCCGCTCGCGCCGCCGGGCCAGCATCTGCCTGGCCGATACGGCCAGGATGAGGGCGAACAGGCCATAAAGATAGGGTTCGGGTATCAGCCCCATGAAAAAGACGCCCGTAAGCGCGCCCAGCACGGTGGCGACCTCCAGGACAACGGCCAGGCGGATATTCGTCAGCCCCGCTTTCAAAAAGGGCTGGGCGCTGGCGCAAGAGCAGGCGATCACCGATACGATGCTCGCACCGATGGCAATGCGGATGTCCAGGCCGAAGAACAGCGTAAGAATGGGGACGATGAATATCCCGCTTGCCATGCCCAACACGCCGCCCAGCGCGCTGGCTCCGAAGGCCGATGCGAACAACAAAGAAATACTGGTTTCCGGCATGTGCGAACTTTTCCGCCCTTGTTTTTCGCTTGCCGCGGCACGTCGCCGGGCAAGCGGGACCGATCAGATCAGGACGATGTCGTACTGCTCTTGGGAATACTGGCTTTCCACCTCCAACGAGACGGGTTTGCCTATGAAGTCGCCCAGCATGGCCAGGTGAGCACTTTCTTCTTCAAGGAACAGGTCCACCACGGCCTGCGAGGCCAGGATGCGGAATTCCTTGGGATTGAACTGGCGCGACTCGCGCAGTATTTCGCGCAGTATTTCATAGCACAGGGTGCGCGGCGTTCGAACGTTGCCGCGCGACTGGCAGGTGGGGCAGGGCTCGCACAACTGGTGCGCCAGAGAATCGCGTGTGCGCTTACGGGTCATTTCGACCAGGCCCAATTGGCTGAAACCGCTGACCGTCATGCGGGTGCGGTCTTTGCTTAGCGCCTTGTTCAGTTCGGCCAGCACCGAATTGCGGTGCTCCGCGTCATCCATGTCGATGAAGTCAAGAATGATGATGCCGCCTAGGTTGCGCAGGCGCAATTGGCGCGCCAGCGCCACGGCGGCCTCCAGGTTGGTCTTGAATATGGTGTCGTCGAAACTGCGCCCGCCCACAAAGCCGCCGGTATTCACATCGACCGTGGTCAGCGCTTCGGTCTGGTCGATGATGAGGTAGCCGCCCGATTTCAGGTCGACCCGGCGCGACAGCGCGCGCGCGATCTCCTCGTCGACGTTGGCGGTGTCGAACAAGGGCCGCTCGCCGCTGTAGTGCTTGATGCGGTCCAGCACCGAAGGCGTATATACCTTGGCCCAGTCCAGCAACTGCTGCGTGGTGCTGCGCGAATCCACCAATATCGTTCCGGTGTGCGGGCCCACCATGTCGCGCAGCACGCGCTGGGCCAGGGTCAGGTCGTTGTAGAGCATGGAAGGCGTGGGCTGGCTCTTGGCCTTTTCCTGGATGCTGTTCCACAAGGTGCGCAAATAAGAGTGATCCGCCTGCAGTTCGTCGTCGGTCGCGCCTTCGGCCTGGGTGCGCACGATGAAGCCGCCCTTGTCGTCTCCCCGGAATTGCAGGACTCTTTCGCGTAGCGAGTTCCTGTCTTCTTCCGACTCGATTTTCTGCGAAATGCCTATATGCGGATCGTAGGGCAGATAGACCAGCATGCGCCCGGCGATGCTGATCTGCGTGGACAGCCGGGCGCCTTTGGTGCCCAGAGGGTCCTTGATGACCTGCACCATCAGCGACTGGCCTTCGAACAACAGCTTCTCTATGGGCGTGACGGCGCTGCCGGCACTGCGCTCGTTGCGGTTCTGTCTAAGGTCGGCGACATGAATGAAAGCGGCCCGGTCCAGCCCTATGTCGACAAAGGCGCTTTGCATGCCCGGCAGGACGCGCACTACCTTGCCCAGATACAGATTGCCCACGTGGCCCCGCTGTATGCTGCGCTCCATATGGAGCTCTTGCACCGCGCCTTGCTCTACCAGTGCGACGCGTGTTTCAAAGGGGGTGACGTTGATCAGTATGTCTTCGGTCATGATGCTGGGGGCGGTTAGTCTTGTATGCATAGAGTAGAGAGTATGGCGGATTCGGCGGGCGCTGTGTGCCCGATGGCCGAGATAAATGCGGTTGGCATGGCCACAAGGCATAAAAGGCGGCCATCCATCTTTCAAAGGCATCCATCTACTCTTGTGAAGAGGCTGGATGGCCCGGTTTCTTTATTCCCCGGCATTTTCGCGCCGGCGCGAGAAATAATTAAATTTTCTTTAAAAAAAGATTGCAGTGATATTTCAATGGCTTGGCGCGGGTGGGCGGGCAAGGGAAGGGGTTTCTGGTGGATTTGGCCGGGTTTCGATTTGCACGGGCTAAAAAGCGGTGCTATAGTTCTGTTCTTCGCAGCACACGCACTAGGGTTTTCCCTAGCGACGCAGACAGTTTAAGGCCTTGAATTGCTTGGCTTTTTTGTTGGCGGTGAGCGGC
>JBARWC010000087.1:0-12818 GCA_049646585.1 Burkholderiaceae bacterium
GGGCTCGCTCATGAGCGAGCGCGCCACCGCCAGCATCTGCTGCTGCCCGCCCGAAAGCGTCGCGCCATCCTGCCCCGCCAGCTCGCCCAGCATGGGGTACTCGTCAAGGATGCGCTTCACGGTCCAGCGCCCCGGCGCGCCGGGGCGCCTGTATTGTGCGACTTCAAGGTTCTCGCGCACGCTCAGGCCCGGAAAGATGCGACGGTCTTCGGGCACCAGGCCCACGCCCATGCGGGCAATGCGGTAAGCCGGCCGGCCGGTGATGTCCTGGCCTTGGAAAACCACGCGGCCCGAGCGCGGCGCCGACAAGCCGATGATGCTGCGCAGCGTGGTGCTTTTGCCCGCCCCGTTGCGCCCCAGCAGGCACACGGTTTCGCCTTCGTCGAGCTTGAGCGAGATGCCCTGCAAGGCGTGGCTGTCGCCGTAATAGGTATGAATATCGTCGACTTCCAGAATCATGATGCCAGCTCCTCTTCCGCATCGCCCAGGTAGGCGCGCCTGACCTCGGGGTGTGCCTTGACTTCCTGCGGCGTGCCGAGCACCAGGTTCTGGCCGCGATGCATGACCAGTATCCGGTCCGCCACATCGAAGACCACGCCCATGTCGTGCTCGGTGATCAGGAAGGTGTAGTCGCCCGTCTTGGCCAGGGATTTGACCAGGGCCGTGACGCGCTGGGTTTCATCGGGCGTCATGCCGGCCGTGGGCTCATCCAGCAGCACCAGAGTCGGCCGGGTCGCCAGGACCACCGCGATCTCGACCAACCGCTTGTCGCCGTAGCTGATGAAGCCCGCCCGCTTGCCGGCGATATCCGTCAGGGACAGGCGCTCCAGCAAGGCGTCGGCTTCTTGCTGTATGGGCTTGTTGCGCGAGGCGATGTTCATCCACCGCCGGCTGTCGCCGTGATAGGCCGTCAGGGCGACCTCCACGTTCTCGCGCACGGTCATCTCGCCGAAGATGTTGTTGATCTGGAAGGAGCGGGATACGCCCATGCGGCTGATGCGATGCGCGGGCAAGCCGGTGATGTCGCTTCCCTTGAACACGATGGTGCCCGCGGTGGGATGCATGCGCCCGGACAGCATGTTGTAGAAGGTGGTCTTGCCCGCCCCGTTCGGGCCGATGATGGCCAGCGTTTCGCGGGGATAGACCTGCAGCGATACATCGGATACCGCGGCGACGCCGCCAAAGCGTTTGGTCAGATTGCTGATCCGCAAGATGGGTTCCGTCATTTTCGCTCCTGCCACCAGTCAAGGAAAGTGCCCAGCAGGCCGCGCCGGAAGAACATCACCATAAGGGCCAGAATGATGCCCAGCACCAGCATCCAGGCTTGCGTCATGCTGGTGATCCAGGTTTCCAGCAAGACGAACACGCCCGCCCCGAAGAAGGGGCCAAGGAAATAGCCCGTGCCGCCCAGTATGGACATCAGCACTGGTTCGGCCGACATGGACCAATGCACGAGCTCGGGGCTGGCGATGCGCAAAAAGGGCGCCATCAACCCGCCCGCCAGCCCGGCAAAAGCCCCCGCCAGCGTAAAGGCCGCCAGGCGGTAGCTGCGCACGTTCAGGCCGCAGAAAGCCACACGCTCGGGGTTCTGGCGTATGGCGCGCAGTATCAGCCCGAAGGATGAACGGCAGATCAGATACAGCAGCGCCGTGGCCAGCACGACCAAGACCAGGACCACGTGATAGTAGACGCTGGGATTGCCCAAAGTCAGATCCAAACCCAGCCCGAAAGAGGTCACGCTGAAGCCTGCGATGCCATCGCTGCCGTTGGTCACAGAACGCCACTGATGCACCACGGCGAACACCATCATGCCGAAGGCCAGAGTAAGCATGGAGAAATACACTTCGTCCAGGCGCACGCTGAAAAAGCCTATGACCAGCGCCAGGACGGCGCCCGCCGCAATGGCCACCAGCAGGCAGGCCAGCAAGGGCCATTGCATGCCTTGCAGCAGCAGCGCCGTGGCGTAGGCACCGACGCCGAAGAAGGCGGCATGGCCGAAACTGAGCATGCCGGTGTAGCCGAAGATCAGGTTGAAACTGGCTGCGAACAGCCCGAGGATCAGGATCTCGGTGGCGATGAAGATATAAAAATACGGCGCGATCCAGGGCAAGGCCACAAGCAGGGCGAGAACAATGGCGAGCACCAGCGGGATAAATATGTTTTTCATGACGCAGCCCTCTTGCCCATCAGGCCATGCGGCTTGAGCAGCAGGACCACGGCCATGCCCACGAAAGGCAGGATCAGGTTGATTTCAGGCAGGTAGCGCCCGCCCAGGCCGTGGATGAGACCGAGCACGATGGCCCCCAGCAAAGCGCCCGGAAAACTGCCCAACCCGCCGATGACGACGACGATGAAGCTTTCGATGATGACCTTGTCGCCCATGCCCGGATCGATGGCGCGCATGGGCGCCGCAACCACGCCGCCCACCGCCGCCAGCCAGGCCCCGAAGGCGAACACGGCGGTGATGACCAGCTTGGTGTTGATGCATAGCGCCTGGGCCATTTCCCGATCCAACGCGGCCGCCCGCATGATTTTTCCCGCCCGCGTGCGATTGAACAAAAACCACAGGCCGCAAACGATGATCAGGCCCACGGTCACCACGAACAGGCTGTAGAGGGGGTAAGTGATTCCGCCCGGCAAGGACACCGTGCCCTGCAGCAAGGCAGGCGGGTCGATGACGTGTATGCCCGTGCCCCACACCAGCCGCACCGATTCGTTAAGGATCAGCAACAGGGCGAAGGTCAGCAGCAGACTGTCGGAGACGTCGCGCTGGTAGATGAAGCGCAGCATCAGCCTGTCGATAAGCACGGCCAGCGCGGCCACCCCCAGCGGCGCCAGCAGCAGCGTCAGCCAAAACGGCATGCCCCACAGGATGATGCACGAATAGGCCAGGTAGGCCCCCAGCATGTACAGCGCCCCATGGGCGAAGTTGATGACGTTCAGGACGCCGAAAATAATATTCAGTCCGATGGCGATGACGAACAACAGCAAACCGATATCCAGACTATTGAGCAAAGCCAAACCGATACTGCTCATGGTGCCCCCTCTTCCGTGATGGCGCCGCCCTCCCCCTTTCGGGCGGGGGACGGCGCCGGCTTCCCGCGATATATCGTATGGATTACAGCTTGCAGGCGGGGTCGACGGGCGGCGTGATCTTCTCGCCGTCGAAGAACTGCACCTCATTCAAGGAACGGATCTTGTCCTTGGTGTTCATGGCCCCGGTGCGCCCCCAGGTGGGCCCGATAAGCGCCTGGTTGTCGCCCTTGCGCAAGGTAAGGGTGCCGGTCGGAGCGGGTATGCTCAAGCCCGACAGCGCCTGGGCAATCGCCTTGCCGTCGACCTTGCCGGCTTTTTCGATGGCCGCCTTGTAGGCATGCACCGCCACGTAAGCGCCTTCCGCGTTATAGCTGGGCGGCGTGCCGTAGTTCTTTTGATAGGCGGCGACAAACTTCTTGTTCAGCTCGTTGTCGTGGGCGCCATACCAATAACGCGTGCCCAGCCATACGCCCTCGGGCATCTGATCGCCCAGCGCCGCCAGCACTTCCGTCGCGGCGCCCACGGTCATCAGCACCTGGAAGCCCTGCTTGAAGAAGCCCCGGTTATTGGCCTGGCGAACGAAGTTGACCAGGTCCCCGCCCCAAAGCGAGATCAGCACGCCCTCGGGCTTGTTTTCCATGACGCCATTGATGAAGGGCGTGAAGTCCTCGGCGCCGAACCTCGGAAAGGCCGTTTCGCTCATGAGCTGGGCATCGGGCACTTTCTCTTTCAAATACTTGCCGAAAAACTCCCAGGACTGATGGCCGAAGGCGTAGTCGGGACCTATGGTGGTCCACTTCTTGGCGCCCGTCTTGGCCGCGATGGCCGCCGCGCCCGACATATTCTGGTGAACGTTGACGCTGATGCGATAGGTGTAGGCATTGCACAGCTTGCCGGTGACGTCCGGGGTCGCCGCGTGCGTGATGATGAAAGGCTTGCCCAGCTCGGGCAGCACAGGCGCCAGGCCCTGCGCGACGCCGGAGCTGTCCAGCCCCATCAGGACGTCGGCCTTGTCCTGATAGACCAGCTTGCGCGCCGCCTGGATGGCCACGGCCGCCTTGCCCTGGCCGTCTTCCAGCTGCAGCGTAAGCTTGCGTCCCAGCACGCCGCCGGATGCGTTGATTTCATCCATGGCCAGCTTGATGCCCTGTTCGGCGAATTTCCCGTAGGTGGCGGCGCTGCCCGACATAATGTAGATGGCGCCTATCTTGATGGGCTCTTCGGCCGCCTGGGCCGGAATGGCCGCGAACGCGCCGGCCAGCGCCAGTGCGATAAGGGGCCGATGAGGTAGAAACTTGAACATGCGTATGTCTCCTGGATGGTTATTTATTGATTGATTCCTGGTTTCACATCTGTTGCCAAGCTTGCAGATTCGATGGCATTTACCTCCCTTGCGTGCTGTCTTCGTGCGAACCCGACCCGCCGCCTCGCGCCAGCCGCTCGCGCAGAAGGTTTTTACGGATCTTCCCCGTGGATGTCTTGGGGAGTTCGCCGAAGACGACTTTACGAGGCGCTTTGTAGGAAGCCATATTGGCTTTGCAAAACGCGATGAGTTCCTGTTCGTCCGTTTGTGCGGAGTCCTTCAGTGCGACGAAGGCGCAGGGGGTCTCGCCCCATTTCTCGTCCGGCATGGCCACCACCGCGGCCTCCAGCACCTGCGGATGGCGGTACAGGACCTCTTCGACTTCCTGGCTGGAGATGTTCTCCCCACCCGAGATGATGATGTCCTTGGCCCTGTCCTTGATTTCGGCATAGCCGTCGGGATGCATCACGGCCAGGTCGCCGCTGCGGAACCAGCCGCCCCGGAAAGCCTCCCGGGTCGCCGCCTCGTTCTTCAGGTAGCCCTTCATGAGCGTATTGCCGCGCATGGCCAGCTCGCCCAGGGTCTGCCCGTCCCACGGCGCCATCTCGCCGCCGTCCGGGCCGGCGACGGCGACCTCGTCGATGGCGAACAGGCCCACGCCCTGCCTGGCCATTTTCCGCGCCAGTTCGTCGGTGGACAGCGAGGCCCATTCATTCTGCCAGACGCACAGGGTGGACGGCCCGTAGGATTCGGTAAGACCATACAGATGCGTGATGCCGAAGCCGATCTCCTGGGCGCGGTGTATGACGGGGCTGGGCGGCGCTGCCCCGCCCAGCGCGAACTGCACCGGGCTGGACAGGGACAGGCCGTTCTTGTGGAAGTCGTTGAGCAGCATGTTGAGCACGATGGGCGCGCCGCACATATGCGTGACCCCGCAGCGCTCGATGCGCTCCAGAACCTGATCCGACTGGACCCTGCGCAGGCAGACATGCGTGCCGCCCACCGCCGTGATGGCCCAGGTATAGGCCCAGCCGTTGCAATGGAACATGGGCAGCGTCCACAGATAGACGGTGTCGGCCGTCATGTTGAACGCCATGGCATTGCTCAAGGCGGCCAGGTAAGCACCCCGATGGTGGTAGACCACGCCCTTGGGATTGCCGGTGGTGCCCGAGGTGTAGTTCAGCGCGATGGCGTCCCATTCGTCCTCGACCTTGCGCCATGCAAAATCGGGATCGCCCTGGGCCAGCAGGCTTTCGTAATCCTGGCTGGAAAAACCCTGCGAAGCGCCGGCCTGGCGAACAATGGCGACGCATGCGGGCGGCGCGGCCATGCCTTCCAAGGCCTGCTTGAGCAGCGGTTCGAATTCGGTGTCATAGAACAGCAGGCGCGACTCGCCGTGCTCCAGTATGAAGCGCAGGGTTGCTGCATCGAGACGAGTGTTCAAGGCATTCAGCACCGCCCCAAGCATGGGAATGGAGTAATGGCATTCCAGCAGCTCATGTGTGTTGAAGCACAACACCGATACGGTGTCGCCGGCCTTGATGCCCATGTGCGCCAGTGAAGATGCCATGCCGCGGCATCGACGATAGAACTGGCGGTAGGTCAAGGTCATGTCGTCATCGACGATGGCGACTTTCTCGGGAAATATGTGGGCCGACCGCTGCAGGAAGCTTACCGGTGTAAGGCTTGAATAGTTGGCGGGGTTCTTGTCCAGCCCCTGACGGTATTTGTCGTCCATCGTATCCCCTATCGATCCAGGTGCTTGGGATTGCACAGCAACAGCTTGTCGCGCGTCAGCGTCAGCAACAGCCGGTGCAGCCGGTCCGAATCCGCCGAGGCGATGGCGCGCTTGCGTATCAGCGCCGTCAGCGCCTGCTCGGTGGGCTCGGCATCGTCCAGGCCCGCATCGGCCATAAAGCGCCCGATCTCGCCCCGGGCCAGCGCATCGTCGGCCGCGTGCGGCGCCAGCTCGCGCGAGGCGATGGCCATGGCGTTGGCGATCATCAGCGCCTGGTAGGCTTTCTCGCCGGGCAGCAAAGGCAGCAAGTCGTCGAGCAGGCTGCGCCGGGCGACTTCGAGCAGTTCGTTTCCGTGGGGCCGATTGTTCATGCCGTCTCCAGCCGGTGAATATGGTTGAGCAGGTCGAACTCGATTTCAGGCACCAGCCGTCCGGTCAGGGCTAGTTCCAGCGAAACCTCGCCCCCTGAAATATGGCGCTGCGCCTGTTGCAAGGCGATGATGGCCCAGCGCGTCATGCCCATGGCTTCCCAATAGAAGACCGTATCGCCATCGACCGGGTGGCCGCTGGCCTGGCCATATGCCGCAAACAAGTCGGCCTTGTGGCCGACGCCGCCCACCTCTTTGTCGTTGGCGCCGAAACGCCAGCTTCTGGCGCACAGCCACCCCAGGTCTTCGTAAGGGTCGCTCCAGGCGGCGAATTCCCAGTCCAGAATTCCGGTGACGCTTTCCCCTTCGACCATGTAATTGCCGGTACGGAAATCACCGTGGCACAGAACGATGCCTGTGCTTGGCGGCGCCTTGTCCTCCAGCCAGTTCAAAGACCACTCCAGAACCGGATGCGGTTCGGGGATGCGGTCCAGCGCCTGGCGATAGGCCTGCACGCGCGCGAGCGACGGCGCCGTTTGCGGCAAGGGAAGAAAGTCCAGCCCCGCATCGGGCGGGCGCAAGGTATGCAGCCGAGCCAGTTGACGGCCAAGCTGCCCTACTATGCTTGCCGCCTGGCGCTCGTCACGCGGCGCGCGCACCAACTGGCGCCCTTGCGCCGAGCCCGGTATACGGGTCATGATGTAGAACACATCACCGATAACGGAGGTATCGGTGCAAAGCCATAGAGGCTCGGGCACCATGACCCCGGCCTGATGCGCCGCCCGCAGGACCAGGAATTCCTGTTCGCGGCTAAGGCTGGCGTCGACCTTGGAGGGCGAGTCGCTGCGCACGACCAGATCCAGCCTGCCCGACCGGCTGCCGCCATCGCATTGCACCGAGAGCGCGTAATTGCTTTGTATGGCGCCGCCCGACAAACGCGAAAAGGCCTGCGGCTCGACGCTGCGCGCGCCGGTCTGCTGTTGAACATATAGCGTCAATGCGCGCTGTATGTCGTCCGGACTCATCAAGCCTCCTGTCATCGTCAAAACCGGCACGCCCAAACGCGCGCCTAGCCCCATTTCCAGAACGAATTCCCTTCTTTCATCAACTGGCCGGACAACACCATTTTGTGGACCTCGGAAGCCCCGTCCACCAGTCTCGCCTGGCGCGCATAGCGGTATATCCATTCGAGCCGGGTGTCTTTCGAATAACCCCGGGCGCCGCACAATTGAATCGCGGTGTCGACGGACCGCTGCAGGACATCGGCGACCGCTACCTTGGCCATGGAGACCTCTTTGCGGGCGAAGTCGCCCTGGTCGAGCTTCCAGGCCGCATGCATGGTCAGCAGCCGCCCCGTCTGGATCGCCATGGCGGCCTCGCCCAGCATCCATTGCACCCCTTCGTGGTCGGCAAGCCGGGAACCGAAGGCTTCCCGGTGACCGACATAGTCGGCGGCGATCTCCAGCGAACGCTTGGACAGGCCCAGCCAGCGCATGCAATGGGTCAGGCGCGCCGGTCCAAGACGAATTTGCGTCAGCTTCAACCCGTCGCCGACTTCCATCAAGCGGTTTTCGTCGGGTATGGCCAGGCCGTCGAAGCGCAGCTCGCAATGCCCGCCATGTTCTTCAGGACCCATGATGGGTATGCGCCGGACGATCTCCCAGCCCGGATCGTCTTTATGGAACATGAAAGCCGACAAACCTTTGCGGGCATCGTCCGAGGTGCGGGCAATGAGTATGAAATGGGTGGCGGCGGCCGCGCCGGTAATGAAATGCTTGACGCCGTTGACGATCCAGCGATCGCCCTGGCGCACGGCGGTGGTCCGCATCATGGCCGGATCGGACCCCGAGCCCGGCGCGGGCTCGGTCATGACGAAGGACGAGCGCACGCGGCCGTCGACAATGGGGCTCAGCCAGCGTTCCTTCTGGGCCGCAGTGGCGACCTTGCCCAGCACCATCATGTTGCCGTCATCGGGCGCGGCCGAATTGAAGACGACGGGCCCGAATATGGATCGGTTCATTTCTTCGTAGCAGGCCGCCATCTCGGCGATGCTCAGGCCCTGCCCGCCCAGCTCCTTGGGCATTTGCAGGCACCACAAGCCCTGCTGGCGGGCCTTGCCGCGCATGCGCTCCAGCAGGTCGACATGGATGTTTTCATGCTCGTCGTAGGAATCGGCATGGCCCTCAAGGGGAATGAGCTCGCCGTCGACGAAGGCCTTGATGCGGTTGCGGTAATCTTCGCCCTTGGGCGACAAGGTAAAGTCCATGGCGGGCCTTATCAAAGAGTGGACTGCAAGTGACCGCCATCCACCACGATGGAGCTGCCGGTCATGTAAAGAGAGGCGTCGGAGGCGAGCAACAACAAGGCGCCATCCAGGTCTTGCGGCGCCCCCAGGCGGCGCTGGGGAATGCGCCGTATCAGCGCCTGGCCGGCTTCCGATGCAAAAAAATCGCTGTTCAGATTGGTTTCTATATAGCCCGGCGCCAATGCGTTGACCCGGATGCCGTGGCGGGCCCATTCCAGCGCCATGGCGCGGGTCATGTGCTCCAGCCCCGCCTTGGAGGCGGCATAGGGCAGGACGGCGGCGGCCACGCGATGCCCCAGTATGGAGGTAACCGTGATGATGGACCCCGGCTTGCCGGCATCCGCCAGGCGGCGGGCGGCTTGCCGGCACACCAGCCAACTGCCTTTCAAGTTGATGTCGACGACCTGCGACCACTCGTCCAGCGGAATATCGAACGCCTTTTTGTTGACCGCCACGCCCGCATTGCAAACCAGCACATCGACGCTGCCGCAAAGCGACCAGGCTTGCTCAAAGGCCTGCTCCACACTGTCGGGATCGCTGACGTCCATGCGCAGCGGGTGCGCGCTAATGCCGTCGCTTTGAAGCCGGACAGCCAATTGTTCAAGAGGCGGCAGGCGGCGGCCGGCCAGGACGACGGTGGCGCCGGCACGGCCCAAGGTGTCGGCAAAGTGCGAACCCAGCGCACCGGCCGCCCCTGTCACCAGCGCGACCTTGCCATCCAAGCGGAATCCGACACCCATCTCAGCCTCCTCTTCTTGTTTCAGCAAAGATTAGAACGATCGTTCGATAATGTCAATGAAACGCGCCGCGCAGCATGGAAGCCGGCGCCTTTTGCCTCTATACTTTCCTGCTCCCGACATCCGGTGTTTGCATGATTGCACGCATACCCCAGCTACAGCGCTTTCTTTACAGCCACTATTTTTTTGGCGGCCTGCGGCAAGCCATAGGCGTGCTGCTCCCCGCCCTGGTCCTGATGGGCGTGTTCCAGATGTACAGCATGGGCATGGTCGCCGCCATCGGCGCCGCCTGCGTGGCCATCATCGACCAGCCCGGCGGGCCGCGGCGCTACGGCACCAACGGCATGCTGGCCGCCATCTTGCTGGGTTCGGTAACGGCTGCCGCGACCGGGTTTGCGTCTTCACACAGTCTGCTCATCTGGCTGGTGGTGCCCTGCCTGTGCTTCCTGTTTTCCATGTTCACCGTATTCGGCAAGCAAGGCGGCCTGCTGGGCTTTGCCTGCCTGCTGCTCATGACCCTGACCATGCGCGTGCCGCTGGACCCGCATGAAGTGCTCCAGCACACGATCTACACCTTCCTGGGCGGCCTCTTCTATTTTGCGTTCAGCTTCGCGGCGCACCGGCTGCTTTGGCATCGGGAGGAATCGCAAGCCCTCTCGGTGGCCTTGTTCGCAACCGCCGACTACATGGCCGCCAGGTCGCGCTTCTACGATGTGAACTACGACCTGGACGAAAGCTATCGCCTTTTGATCCACACACAATCGGCGATGACCGAGAAGCACCAGGCGGCGCGCGATACCGTGCTGCGCGAGCTGCCCAAGGGCAAGGGCCGGGCCGACCGACTGCGCACGACATCGCTGAATATTTTCATCGACATGGTCGCGCTGCTGGATAGCCTGGTCGCCACCCATACCGATTACGCCACGCTGCGCCGCACCCTGCCCAACAGCGACGTGCTGATCTTCGGCCGGGATGCGCTGCGCAAGCTTTCGATCAACGTGTCCGCCATCGCCTTCGACATAGCCCGCAACCGGCGGGTAAAAGAGCGCAACAGCGTGAAGGCCGAACTGCGGGCCATCGAATACGAACTGGAAAAGTACCGAGCGGACGGCATGACCGAGAACGACCCCGAGGTCTATGCGCTGCTGGTGCAGGTGCTGCGGCGCCTGCGCAATGCGACACGCCTGGTCGACCGCATGGCCGAGCACTTGAACAGCGGCGGCAACGCCGAGCTGGTGGACATGCGCCTGGACAAATCGCTGGACCGCTTCCTGTCGCGCAAGACCTGGCGCCTGGGCATGCTGACCAGCAATCTGCGCATGGATTCCTCGCACTTTCGCTATGCCTCCCGAGTGGCGGTCGCCGCGCTGCTGGCCATGAGCATTTCGGCGGCGCTGTCGCACACCCCCTTCCTGGGGAATATGGGGGCCGGCCTTAGCGCCCATAGTTACTGGATTATCCTGACGGTTCTGGTGATCATGAAGCCCGGCTTCGCCCTGACGCGCCAGCGCAACGGCTGGCGTCTGGTGGGAACGCTGATAGGCTGCGCGCTGGCCCTGGTGCTGTTCAATGTCACGCACAGCCCCGACATCTATCTTGCCGTCCTCGTCGTCACCTGCGTGCTGGGCTATAGCCTGATACAAGTGAATTACATGGCCGCAGCCATATTCAATACCCTGTTCGTGCTGCTGGTCTTTCACTTTTTGTCCCCCACGACCAATGCGGTCATAGGCGAAAGGCTGGCCGACACCTTCATAGGCTGCGGGCTGGCGCTGTTGTGCAGCTACATTCTGCCCTGGTGGGAGCACGGCTTCATGGGATCGCTGGCTCGGGCAGCAAGGAAGTCGAACCAGGCCTTTCTCAAGGCCGGACTGCGTTACGCCGAACTGACGCGCGCCCAGGCGGCGGCGCATGCGGCGCTAAGTATGCCCGGGCAGACGAAAACGCATGGGGAAGGCGATGCGGCTATGCCCATCAGCGAGGCTGCGAGCCATGCCCCTGGACCGGCAGATATTGAAACGCTGGATGCCAGGCAGCACGATGCCGAAGTCCGCTGGCGCGTGGCGCGCAAGAACGTGCATATCGCTTTCGGCAATTTCGCCTCGGCTTTCTACCGGATGATGGACGAACCCGTCAAACGCCAGAACAATGTTCCGGAGCTGAACAACCTGATGATCCAGAATCACGCCCTGGCATCGCAAATCACATCGGCCATACCTATTCTGGCAGGCCTGGACCACGTGCCCGAAGGCATACAAAAATCGCTGGACGCCGTGGCGCTGTACCTGGATGACAAGGACGCCGACCCGCCCGCCTCGATAGAGACCGAAGGCGAATTGGCGGCCCTGGCCTACCCTTTACGGCAGATGGTCAAGGCCGCGCAGCTGATACGGCAGGAAATGCGCGGGCTTGAAACCGCCGGCAGCGGTTCATAGAAGCCGCCTTTCCTATCGCCTGCTTCGCAGTTGGCGACAAGCCAGGCCTGCGCGTTTGCGGCATGGCCCGCCCACGCCGCCACCTCCGCGTTCACCCCTGCTTGCGCCGGAACACCAGCTTATCGGCGCTGGATTCGGCGGCGGCATAGGCGTAGCCTTCGCTGGCAAAGCCCTGCAGAGCGTCGACCGCCGCGATCTTGTTTTCAATGACGTAACGGGCCATCAGGCCCCTGGCCCGCTTGGCATGAAAGCTGATCACCTTCCAGACGCCGTTCTTGTAGTCCTGGAAAACGCATTGCACCACCCTGGCCTGCAGGGTTTTCAGGTCCACCGACTTGAAATACTCTTCGGATGCAAGGTTCAGCACCACGCGCGGCGCCTTCTTGCCCCCGGGCATCGCGTCCAGGCGCTCATTCAGATGGGCGGCGATCGAGCTGCCCCAGTATTCGTACAGATTGCCGCCCTTGGCGGTTTCCAGCCGCGTGCCCATTTCCAGCCGATAGGGGCGCATCAGGTCCAGCGGCCGCAACACGCCGTACAAGCCGCTGAGCAGCGCCAGGTGTTCCTGCGCCCATTTCAGTTGCGCATCGGACAAGCTGGACGCGTCGAGGCCTTCGTAGACATCGCCGTTGAACGCCAGCACGGCCTGGCGGGAATTGCTCTGGTCGAACTGCGGCTTCCAGGCGGCGTAGCGATCCACATTCAGCTTGGCCAAGGCTGGGCTGAGCTTCATCAAGTCGGCCACCTGGTCGGCCGATTTTTTCTTCAGCACCTTGATCAGGCCGGCGGCCTGCTCGGCGAACAGGGGCTGGGTATGCAAGGCGGTGCGCACAGGCGTATCGTAGTCCAGCTTTTTCGCCGGCGACAGTAGCAACAACATCGTGGTTTCCTTCAAT
>JBARWC010000088.1:0-9018 GCA_049646585.1 Burkholderiaceae bacterium
GGGCCAAGACCGGCGGGTTTCCACGGCGCCTTCGGGCGCCGTGGCGCATTGCCGGCCCCCGGATGGGCGGAAAAATCGTAAGCAGGGAAAGCAAAAGGAGAGAGCGAGAGGGGCGATACCAATGGCAATACGGTGAAAAACTTGATTAATATCAATATTGTAGATTTGGGTTTTGATATAGTCTTGCCCTATGCGCGCCTACTCCATCTTTTCCACCCCCAACGGTCTTTCCGACGACGATAGGCGCAAGCGCCGCCATATGCTGGCGCGCCTGGGTCTGGGGTGGCTGGCCATGATGCAGGTCATGATGTTCGCCTTTCCGGGCTATCTGCGCTCGGAAAGCATGGCGCCGGACAATCTGCAATTGTTCGACCGGGCCATATTCATGATGAACTGGATCAGCCTGGTGCTGACGGTGCCCGTCATGCTGTATTGCGCCTGGCCGGTGTGGGGCGGTGCCGCCCGCCAGCTGCGGCGCGGCCGCGTCGGCATGGACGTCCCGGTCGCCCTGGGCATAATCGCCGCCTTCATTCCCAGCGCCTACGCCACCTGGGCCGGTCACGGCGAGGTTTATTTCGATTCCGTCACGATGTTCGTGGCTTTTCTGCTGACGGCCCGCTACCTGGAGCTTTGCGCGCGCCAGTCCGTGGGCGGGGGCGGAGCCCACCGCTATATCGAACAATTCAGCACCGCCGTCACCGGGCGCGCCAATCAACTGGCTTTCTGGTTCGTGGCCGTCCAGATTGCCCTGGCCTTCGTGGTCGGGGCCGCCTGGTATGTCTATGCGCCGCAGCACGCCATCGGCGTCATGGTGGCCCTGCTGGTCATGAGCTGCCCTTGCGCCATGGCGATGTCCGTGCCCACGGCCGTTGCGGCGGCGCATGCCAGCCTTTCCGCCGTCCCCGCCCGCAGCGACGACGAGGCCCTGCGCCTGGTCCAGGCCGCCGGCATCGTGGCACGGCAGAATCTCTACGGTTCCATGGCCTGGCATTTTCTGATGGCGCCCCTGGCGGCGGCAGGATGGGTGGCCCCCTGGCTGGCGGCCATCAGCATGCTGCTGTCCTCGCTGGCGGTGGCGGCCAATTCCTGGCGTTTGTTCCGCCGGCATACCCGCCGGGCGCCGGTGGCGGCTTGGGAAGGCGCGGCGGCGGGAGGCTGATTCGTGGAAGCCTCTTTATTCCTGCTGCTGCCGATTTCGCTGCTGGCGGTGATCGCCATCGGGGCCGCTTTCTGGTGGGCGATTTTCGCCGGCCAGTTCGATGACGCCAACGAGGCGGCGCAAGCCATCTTGCAGGACGACGACCGGCCCGAAGCACGGCAGGTCGACGAGAAGAACGACTGACGGGAATCGGCGCATCGATGCCGGACGCGGTTGGCCGGTGAAGTGTGGTGCGAAAACGTCAGTGGGACGGGGACTGGGTCCATCTTGATGCAAATCAAAGAGGGCTTGGGTTTGTTGCGCCATCATGCTGGCGTCTCATATTGTTTATTTGTTTAGGGGAAGCTCATGGGCACTTCCGATGCTATCGGAAATCAGGCTGAAACCTTCAACTATGGTGTCGTCAGGCAATTCACGATTGCCACCATAGTCTGGGGGGTGATCGGCATGGCGGTCGGGGTCTTGATCGCGGCGCAACTCATCTGGCCGGAACTCAATTTCAACACGCCGTGGCTAAGCTACGGCCGTCTGCGCCCATTGCACACCAACGGGGTGATTTTCGCCTTCGGCGGCAGCGCCCTGTTCGCCACGTCCTACTATGTGGTGCAGCGCACCTGCCAGGTCCGGCTGTTCAGCGACAAGCTGGCCGCCTTCACCTTCTGGGGCTGGCAGGTTGTGCTGGCGGGGGCGGTCATCACCTTGCCCATGGGCTTTACCAGCACCAAGGAATACGCCGAGCTCGAATGGCCGCTGGACATCCTGATCGCCCTGGTCTGGATCGCCTACGCCGTGGTGTTCTTCGGCACCATCGCCAAGCGCCGCGTCCGGCACATTTACGTGGCGAACTGGTTTTTCGGTTCTTACATCCTGACGATCGCCGTCCTGCATATTTTCAACAACCTGGAAATGCCGGTTTCGTGGTGGAAGTCGTATTCCGTCTACGGCGGCGTGCAGGATGCCATGGTGCAGTGGTGGTACGGCCATAACGCCGTGGGCTTCTTCCTGACCACCAGCTTCCTGGGCATGATGTATTACTTCGTTCCCAAGCAGGCCGAACGGCCCATCTATTCCTACCGCCTGTCCATCGTCCACTTCTGGGCGCTGGCCTTCACTTACATGTGGGCGGGCCCGCACCATCTGCTGTATACCTCTTTGCCGGACTGGACGCAGTCCCTGGGGATGGCCCTGTCCCTGATCCTGCTTGCGCCTTCCTGGGGCGGCATGATCAACGGCATCATGACCTTGTCGGGCGCCTGGCACAAGCTGCGCACCGACCCCATCCTGAAGTTCCTGGTCGTGGCACTGTCCTTCTACGGCATGTCCACCTTCGAGGGCTCGATGATGTCCATCCGCACCGTCAATGCGCTGTCGCACTACACCGACTGGACGGTGGGCCACGTGCACTCGGGCGCCCTGGGCTGGGTCGCCATGATCACCTTCGGTTCCTTCTACTACATGATTCCCCGTCTATACGGGCGCAGCGCCATGGCCAGCATGAAGCTGGTAGAGCTGCACTTCTGGATGGCGACGCTGGGTGTGGTCTTGTACATCAGCTCGATGTGGATCGCCGGCGTCATGCAGGGCCTGATGTGGAGCGCGACGGGCGCTGACGGCACGCTGACCTACAGCTTCGTCGAGGCGGTCAAAGCCACTTATCCCTTCTACGCCATTCGCCTGCTCGGCGGGCTGTGCTTCCTGTCCGGCATGGGCGTGATGGCCTGGAATACCTGGCTTACCGTCAAGGGGCAGCCCAAAGTGAATCCAGTTGTCTATAAACGCAGTCCGGATCCGGTCGATCCCGCGCTGCTTGGCCCCGCGTCCGCCACGGCGACGACGACGGGCATGGCTTGAGGAGAACCCGCATGTCCAAGAAAACCACCGGTTTTTCCCATAAGCTGATCGAAACCAACGTCGGCCTGCTGATCGTCCTGAGCATCCTGGTGATTTCCTTCGCCGGGCTGGTGCAGATCGTTCCGCTGTTTTTCCAGCACTCGACCACGGCGCCGGCGCCCGGCGTCAAGCCCTACGAAGCGCTGAACCTCATAGGCCGGGACGTCTACATACGCGAAGGTTGCGTGGGCTGCCATTCGCAGCAGATACGCATGCTCAGCTCCGAGGTGCTGCGCTACGGCCCGTATTCGCTGGCCGGCGAATCCACCTACGACTACCCCTTCCTGTGGGGCTCCAAGCGTACCGGCCCCGATCTGGCGCGAGTGGGCCAGCGCTATTCCGACGACTGGCACCGCGTGCACCTGCGCAATCCGCGCGATGTGGTGAAGGAATCCAATATGCCCGCCTACCCCTGGCTGCAACGCAACCGGGTCGACCAGGAAAACGTCCAGGACCGCATGCGCGCGTTGCGCAAGCTGGGCGTGCCTTATACCGACGAACAGATCCAGAAAGCCCCCGAGCAATTGAAGGGTAAGACGGAAGAGGACGCCCTGGTCGCCTATCTGCAAGGCCTGGGAGTGGCCGGCCGTGAGGCCGCCGCCGAGGCGGTTTCCAAAGGAGCGCTGTAATGGCCATCGTCAATGGGATAGCAACAATACTCGCCATGCTGACCTTTCTGGGCATCGTATGGTGGGCGTTTTCACGCGGCCGGGCCGACGCGAACCGCGAAGCATCGCTTCTGCCTTTCGCCGTGCCCGACGAACGCTTGACGGATAAAAAAGCAGGGGGCTCGCATGAGTGATTTCGTCAGTGGCTTCTGGAGCTACTTCATCGCCATCATCGCCATCGGCGGCATCGCCTTCTGTCTTTGGCTGCTGTTCACCCAGCGCGCCTGGCTGAAGAAAACCGTGCCCCAGGTCGAAAACACCGGACACGTCTGGGACGGCGACCTGACCGAGCTGAATACGCCGGTGCCGCGCTGGTGGACGGTCTTCTACATAGGCTTGTGCGTCGTGGCGCTGGCCATACTGTTTCTATACCCCGGCCTGGGCAGCTACGAGGGCTCGCTGGGCTATACCGCGGCCAAGCAGGTGAAAGCGCAGCAAGAGGCCTTGAACGAGCAGATCCGCCCGGTGTACGCGCGTTACAAAGAGATGCCTATTCCTGAGGTGGCCGGCGATGCGCAGGCCCGGGAGATCGGGCAGCGCTTGTTCCTGAACAACTGCGCCCAATGCCATGGCTCCGATGCCCGGGGCAGCGGCAACTTTCCCAACCTGGCCGACGGCGACTGGCTGTATGGGGGCTCGCCCGAGCAGATCCTGCAAACCATCACCAAGGGCCGGCACGGCATGATGCCCGCCTGGAAGGCGTCCATCAAGCCGGCCGAGGCCGCCGACATCGCCCAGTACGTGCGTTCCCTGTCCGGCCTGGCCAGCGATCCGCTGCGCGTGGTGCCGGGCAAGCGGGGCTTCGATAACTTCTGCGTCGCCTGCCACGGTGTCGACGGCAAGGGCAATACCGCCATGGGCGCGCCCAACCTGACCGACAACGTCTGGCTCTACGGCAGTTCCGAAGCCTCCATCGTCGAGACCATCCTGAACGGGCGCGAGAACCGCATGCCGGCTCAAGAGGGCATATTGACCGAAGACCAGATCCGCATGCTGACCGCATGGGTATGGGGCTTGTCCAACCAGGGAAGCAGCGCGGCAGCTAAATAAACGAAAAGGCCATCCATGAGCAGCGAACCACCCGTCGATCCTAGAACGCAAACATCCGCGGCGGCGCCTCCCTGGCAGCCGCCCCGCGTGTCCAAGGTCGGCGGCGGGGTTTCTCCGCAGGTCGAGAAGGCGCTGTCCGACGTCCGCAGCAAGATACATCCGCGCTCAGTCTCGGGCATCTTCGCGCGCTGGCGCATCATCATGGTGTTCGTCACCCAGCTTATCTTCTACGGCCTGCCCTGGCTGCAGTGGAATGGCCGCCAGGCGGTGCTGTTCGACCTGGGCGCGCGCAAGTTCTATATCTTCGGCATGGTGCTGTGGCCGCAGGACGTCATCTACCTGGCCGTCCTGCTGGTGGTGTCGGCCTTCGCCCTGTTTCTGTTCACGGCGATGGCGGGGCGGCTGTTCTGCGGCTACGCCTGTCCGCAAACGGTCTACACGGAAATTTTCATGTGGGTGGAGCGGCGCATCGAGGGCGACAGGCTGGCGCGCATCCGCCTGGACGAGCAGCCCTGGACCTGGCGCAAGATACGCCTGAAGGCGTCCAAGCACATCGTGTGGCTGCTGATCGCCTGGTGGACCGGGTCTACCTTCATAGGCTATTTCGCGCCCATACGAGAACTGGGCATGGGCCTGCTGACGCTGACCCTGGGGCCCTGGCAGTGGTTCTGGATGGTGTTCTACGCCTTCGCCACCTGGGGCAACGCGGGCTTCATGCGCGAAGCCGTCTGCAAGTACATGTGCCCCTATGCGCGCTTCCAGAGCGTGATGGTCGATGACGACACCTTTGTGGTCACCTACGACCACGTGCGCGGCGAACCCCGGGGCGGGCGCTCGCGCCGCATCGACCACAAGGAAGCCGGCATGGGCGACTGCGTCGATTGCAGCTTGTGCGTGCAGGTATGCCCCACCGGCATCGACATCCGCGACGGCCTGCAATACATGTGCATAGGCTGCGGCGCCTGCGTCGATGCCTGCGACCAGGTCATGGAAAAAATGGATTACGAAAAAGGCCTGATCCGCTATACCTCGGGCCGCGCCATTACCGACGGCCTGACGCAAAGCCAGGTGCGCAAACGCGTGCTGCGGCCCAGGGTGCTGGCCTATTCCCTGATATTGCTGCTGATCATCATCGGCTTCGTGGTCTCGCTGGCTACGCGCACCACCTTGCGCATGGACGTCATACGCGATCGCGGGGTGTTGGGCCGCGAAGTGGCGGGCGGCATGATAGAAAACGTGTATCGCTTGCAGTTCATCAACACTTCCGAAGCTCCGGTCGAGCTTACCCTGGGTGTGGATGGCCTGCCCGAGCTCTCCATCATGACGGCCGATCATGGCGCGAGCACTGTTCACGTCGACCCGGCCTCGAACCGGCTGGTGCCCGTCGTGGTGCGCGCGCCGGCCAGCAAGCTGACACCGGGCCTGCACGACATCGAGTTGACCGTGGTGGGCCGTTACGAGGAGCAGGGCGAGGCCAAGGTGGTCGAGCGTTCCAGCTTTTTTGTGCCAAAATGACCTCAGGAGGCGGCATTCATGTCTGATACCCAGCCCACCGGCGCGCATACGCCGGAAAACGACGGCAAGCCCTGGTGGCGCGAACCCTGGCCCTGGATACTCATGGCCGGCCCAGCGGCGGCCGTCGTCGGCTGCATTATCACGATCGTGCTGGCGGTGCAAAATTTCGGGGATCAGGCCATTACCGATGGGGGCGTCAAGCGCGGCTTGGTCGTCAGCAAGCAGGTCCAGGCTTCGCCGCCTTCAAAACCCTAGGCAAAATAATACGAAGGAGACTCTTTACTATGCGGCGGCGTTCATTGATGTGGATTTTATGGCCTTCGTTCCTGGTGGCCGGAGCCACCAGCGCGGCGGTCTTCGCCATGGTCGATCCCCTGGACATCGCTTTCTTCGGCTTTTTGCAAGCCACGCGCCAGCAAGTCTACGCGGGCGGGTTCTTCTTGTTCTGGCTGATGGCCGCCTTGTCCAGCGCCCTGAGCCTTCACCTGGCGCCCCGCGCCAAGCTGGTCGACGACTTCGGCGACCCCATAGAAGAATAAGGTAATGTGGAAGAATAGTGCATTGGCCGCCGGCCGCCTTGGCGCCGACGGCCGCGGCTTCTAGCCGCAGTCGGTGCCGGCCAGCGCCTGCAGATTGCGCATGTCCAGGATATGTACTTCGCGCTGCTGGACGCGAATCAGCCCTTCGCGCGCAAAGCGCGAAAACAGGCGGCTGACGGTTTCCAGGGTAAGACCCAGGTAGTTGCCGATTTCCTCGCGGCTCATGCGCAGGATGAATTCGCTGGCCGAGTAGCCCAGCGCGACCAGCCTTTGCGACAGGTTGACCAGGAAGGCGGCCAGCCTTTGTTCGGACCGCAGGGCGCCCAGGGCCATGATCAACTGGTGCGAGCGGTTGATTTCCTTGCTCATGAGCCGGCGCAGCTGCAATTGCAGCGAGGGCAGGTGCTGGGCCAGTTGATCCATTTCGTCTATGCGTATGACACAGACTTCGGTGTCTTCCAGCGCGATCGCGTGGGATATATGGGTGTTGTCCAGCAGGCCGTCCATGCCCAGGATTTCGCCGGGCAGCAGGAAGCCGGTGATCTGCACCTGGCCCTGGGAGTCTTCAAGCTGGGTCTTTATGGATCCGGAACGAATGCCGTACACGGCTTCGGTCTTGTCGCCCAGGCGGAACAGGGCGCCGCCCTTGGGAATGCGGATGCGTTCCTTGACCAATTCGTCCAGCTTGCTGACATCGTTGCGCGGCATGCCCAGGGGCAGGCATATTTCGTTGAGCATGCAGGTGGAGCAACGTGTCGCATTGGAAGTAACAGGGATCTTTTTCTGCATTCAATCGTCCTCGTTGACGAGGATGTGAGGTTTGGCGGGCGCCAAATGGGCGACGCGCTTCGTCATTGTAAGCTTTAGGTCAGCAAAGCTTGCAAAGTTGCCATCGTGATGTGTATCAAGTGTATACGCTAGCGGCCGTCCCCGCCCGGCCCCGAGCTTTACTTGTTCCGATAGTGTGGTTTTTCCACAGCCGGGTTCCAGTAGGCGGGCGATGCGTAGCGGGCCTTTACCATGTCGATGAACAGGCGCACCCGCAGGGGGAGGTGCTTGCGTTCGGGCAGCATGGCGAAAATGCCGTTGGCCGGGGCGGCGTAGTCGTCCAGGACGCTGATCAAACGTCCCTCGGCCAGATCTTCCTGGACTTCCCACAGCGAGCGCCAGGCCAGCCCGATGCCGGCTAGAGTCCATTGGTGCAGCACCGACCCGTCGCTGCAGGCCATATTGCCTTTGACGCGGACGGCACGCAGTTCCCCGTCCTGCTTGAGTAGCCAGCCCCTGGCCTGATTGCCCTGGTTGCCGAAAGACAGGCAGTTGTGCTGCGCCAGATCGTCGGGCGTATTGGGGCGGCCGTGCCGCTGCAGGTAAGAGGGGGCGGCGACGATGACGCGGTGGTTGTCCGCCAGGCGCAGGCCGACAATTTGGGAATCGCTCAGTTCGCCCAGGCGGATGGCGCAATCGTAGCGTTCCTCGATCAGGTCGACCAGACGGTCGCTCAGGTCCAGGGTGACGGTGACCTCGGGGTAGGCGGCGATGAATTCGGGTATCAGGGGCGCCACGTGGCGCCGCCCGAAACCGGCTGGCGCGCTGATGCGCAATTGCCCGCTGGGTCGTACACTGCCTTGGGAGATGCGCGATTCCGCGTCGTTCAGCTCACGCAGTATGCGCTGGGCTTCTTCGAACAGCTCGGCGCCCTCCGAAGTCAGGGACAGGCGGCGAGTGGAGCGCGCCAGCAGCTTGATGCCCAGACGCGCTTCCAGCGAACTGATGCGCCGGCCCATCATCGTCGGGGCGATGCCCTCGGCGCGGGCGGCGGCCGACAGGCTGCCCAGTGTTGCAACGGCAACAAAGCTTTCGAGTTGTTTGAATTTATCCATGCTGGCGTGTCGGGTGGGCGGCCAGCCGCCGTGAGGCCGGGCCAGATGCAATAGTATCAGTACGGCAGGGCGCTTTTGGCGCCGGGCGGCCCGAAAGCCCTTGAAAATACGTGTTCCGGCCGCACTTATTCACTATTCGAGCACTTGCTCTTCCATTTCAGTGAAAACCATATTATGCGATACGATAAATTGACGACCAAGTTTCAGCAGGCTCTTGCCGATGCGCAAAGCCTGGCCGTGAAGCATGATAATCAGTACATCGAGCCCGCCCACGTCCTGGCGGCCCTGCTGGCCGACGCGGACAGCGGCGCGGC
>JBARWC010000089.1:0-5278 GCA_049646585.1 Burkholderiaceae bacterium
ATCTGAAGCTGCACAAAAACGTCGACGACAACGACATGACCGCCTTCATGGTGGGCGACAAGATGGAAAGCGACCCTGACGGGAAGGTGATCCTGACCGGCTCGGCCGAGGTGCGGCGCATCGACTCTATCGTCAAGGGCGACTACATCGACTACCAGCGCTCCACCGGCCAGGTCCGGGTGCGCGGCAATGGCCTGATGATACGCGACGCCAGCATCATCACCGGCCCGTCGCTGGACTACAACGTCGACAGCGAAACGGGCGAAATCGACAGCCCGAATTTCTGGCTGGGCGCCACCGGCGGGGCCGGTACGGCCACCCGAGCCGATATCTTCAGCCGCAGCCATATGCGGCTGGCCGACGTGAACTATTCCGGTTGCCCTTGCCCCGACCCCGCATGGTACATAAAGTCGCCCAAGGTAGACTTGCACTTCGATGAAAACGAAGGCATTGCGCGCCACGGCGTGCTGTATTTCAAGGATGTGCCCATCCTGTACTCGCCTTATTTAAGCTTTCCCATCAAGAAAGAGCGCAAGTCGGGTTTTTTGATTCCGACCTACGGCACGTCGAGTACGAGCGGCTTCGAGGTTTCCCTGCCTTATTATTTCAATCTGGCGCCCAATTATGATTTGACCGTGACGCCGCGCTATATGGCCAAGCGCGGCCTGCAACTGGGCAGCGAGTTCCGTTATCTTGGTGCGGGTTACAGCGGCCAGTTCTACGGCACCTACCTGGCCAAGGACAAGGTGGCCGATCGCAAGCGCTGGTACTATGCGGCCCAGCATCTCCAAAGCCTGGGCGGCGGCTTCAATGCGTCGTTCGACATACGGCGCGCTTCGGACGACGATTATTTCCGTGATTTTTCTTCTTTTGGCCTGAACGAGGCCAGCTACACCTACCTGCCCAGCACCGCCAGCCTGAGCTGGAGCGGCTACCGCTACTTCAGTGCTTCGCTGTCCGCCTATAAATACCAGACCCTGCAGGACGTCTCGTCGGGCAGCTACCTGGTGCCCCAGTACGACCGTTTGCCCGAGCTGTACGTGCGCGGCGCGCGCTACAACTGGGGGGGCTTCGATGTCCAGTCCGACAACTACGCCACGCGTTTCGTCCGGCCCGTCTATTCCGGCTCGTCCTTCCCCTATGTGTGGGGCAAGCATATCGGCCCGGATGGCACACGCTATTCGTCCTACACGACGGTGTCCTACCCCATCGTGCGGGCCGGTTGGTACGTGACGCCCAAGGTCGGCCTGCACATGAGCCAATACAATACGGAATGGCATACCCGCGACAACCCGAGCTATTTCGGCTACCCCAAGACCCAGTCGCGGATATTGCCCATCATGTCCGTCGATTCGGGCATGGTCTTCGAGCGCGATACCACTTTGTTCGGCAACGACTCCATCCAGACGCTGGAGCCGCGTGTTTATTACTTGCGCGTGCCCTACCGCGACCAGTCGCAGATTCCGATATTTGACACCTACTACGCCGATTTCAACTTCGCCCAGGCCTTCGATGAGAACGTATTCAGCGGCGGCTGGGACCGCATCGCCGATGCCGATCAGCTTACGGTGGGCTTGACCACCCGCTGGCTGGATGCCGATTCCGGTTTCGAGCGACTGTCCTTGTCGGCGGCGCAGCGCATTTATTTCCGCGATCAGCTTGTTACCCTGTATCCGACCGACAAGGGCCGCACCAATACCAAGTCGGATTATCTGTTCGGCGCCTCCGCCGCGCTGACCGATAAATTTTCGATACGCTTCGATGCCCAGTACAACCCCGAGTCCAAGGACCGCAACCGGATGACGGCGGGCTTCCGCTGGGAACCCAAGCGCCTGGCGACCCTGTCGGTTGCCTACCGCTATCAGCGCGACCCCCGGCAGGTGGCCGATCCCCTGGTGAGCGATCAGCCCGGCTATATCGACAATAGCAAGGAGCAGGTTTCCTTGACCGCGCAGTGGCCGCTGACCAGCAAATGGTATGCGCTGGGCCGCTACGACTATTCCTTGCAGGAAAAGCGCTCCACCCAGTCAATCATGGGCCTGGAGTACAAAGGTGATTGCTGCTGGGCCGCTCGGGTCGTGATGCAGCGCTACGCCGTATCGCGCGAGCAGGCCAATACGGCCATGTTCTTCCAGCTGGAACTCTCGGGCCTGGGTTCGCTGGGCACCGATCCCATGAAATTACTGGGCGAGAGGATTGCGGGCTATAGGTCCATCACTCCCCCCATACCGGAAAAAACCACCTTCGAGAGGTATGAATAATGCGTAGTCTGCATGCTAAGCGCTGGCTTGCGCCAATTCTGATTTCCGCGGCGGGCATTCTGTTGTCAGGCGCGGCATGGGCCGCCAAGCCGGCTCCCAAGCCCGCGGCGACCCAGCCGTCCGAGCAGTTTGTCGACGGCATCGCGGCCATCGTCAACAAGAACGTCATCACCTTGCAGCAAGTCAATACGCAGACGCAGTTGGCGCTGGAACAACTCAAGCGCCAGAAGATCCCGGCGCCGGAGCTTTCCGTGCTGCGCAAGCAGGTGCTGCAACGCATGATTTCCGAAGAACTGGAGCGCCAGGAGGCTGAGCGCTTGGGCATACGCGTATCGGACGCCCAGGTCGACCAAGCGGTTCAGACCATCGCGCAGCGCAATCGCATCAGTACGGCCAAGTTGCGGCAGGAGATCGAGAAATCGGGCGTGTCCTGGGACACCTATCGGAGCAATCTGCGTCAGGAAGTGCGCCTGGACATGCTGCGCCAGCGCACCGTGGACAGCACGATCCATATCTCCGATGCCGAAATCGATGCTTTCCTGAAAAACCAGGGCAATGCAATCGCTGCGCCGCAGCGGCAATCGGCGCAACCGTCGGCGCCCGCTCCGCAGCAGCAAGGTCCGCAGGTTCTCGGCCTGGCTCAGATACTGGTGGCCGTGCCCGAAGGTTCGCCCGCCGCACGCGTGCAAGAGCTGCGCAAGAAGGCCGAAGGTTTGCTGGCCCGCGTACGCGGCGGCGCCGATTTCGGCGGTGTGGCGGCGGCGTCCTCCGACGGCCCGCAGGCGCTCAAGGGCGGTGAGCTTGGGGTGCGTCCCGTCGACGGCTGGCCCGACCTGTTCATTAGCGCCACCCAGAACCTGAAGGTCGGCGAGGTCAGCGGCATCGTGCAAAGCGGCAATGGCTTTCACATACTCAAGGTCCTGACGCGCGGCCAGCAAGGCCAGCAGGGCCAACGCCCCGCCGATCCGCAACTGCAATCGATGGCGCCGCAGGCGGCTCCGGTGCAGCAGGGGCCTATGATGGTTACCCAGACTCATGCCCGTCACATCCTGATCAAGACCAGCAAGATCATGTCCGACGCCAAGGCCGAGGCGCGGCTCAAGCAGCTGCGCCAGCGCCTGCTTAACGGCGAGAGCTTCGAGGACCTGGCCAAGCGCAACTCCGAAGATTCCACGGCGCCGCAGGGCGGCGACCTTGGTTGGCTGACTCCGGGAGAAACGGTGCCGCCTTTCGAGCAGGCCATGAATGCGCTGGAGCCGGGGCAGATCAGCGAGCCGGTCAAGTCGCAGTTCGGCTGGCACCTGATCCAGGTGCAAGAGCGCCGGACCAAGAACATGGAAAAGGAATTCAAGCGCATGCAGGCGCGGCAGATATTGTTCGAGCGCCGCGTCGAACCGGCTTTCGAGGACTGGCAAAACCAGTTGCGCGGCCAGGCCTACATCGACAACCGCCTGGACCCGCAATCGAACCGCAACCGCCGCTGATCCATGGCCCATCAGGCACGCAAGCGTTTCGGACAGCATTTCCTGGTTGACGAGGGCGTCATCGATGCGATCGTGCGGGGAATTGCGCCCAATCGAGGCGACCGCATCGTCGAGATAGGCCCCGGGCTGTCCGCCCTGACGGGGCCTTTGATGCACAGCCTGGATCGCCTGACCGTTGTCGAGATCGACCGCGATCTGGCGGCGCGCCTGCGCCATCAATACCCCGCGGATCGCCTGGAAGTCATCGAGGGCGATGCGTTGGGCGTGGATTTTGCGGCGCTGGGCAGCGGCCTGCGCATTGTCGGCAACCTGCCCTACAACATTTCCAGCCCCTTGTTGTTTCATTTGATGGATTGCGCGGGGCAGGTGGTGGACCAGCATTTCATGCTCCAGCGCGAGGTCATCGACCGTATGGTGGCCCAGCCTTCGACCGGGGACTATGGTCGTTTGTCGGTGATGCTGCAATCGCGTTACCGGATGCACAAGTTGTTCGACGTGGCTCCCGAGGCTTTCGATCCGCCGCCGCGCGTGGTGTCGGCCGTGGTGCGGATGGTGCCTTTGCCCGAATCGCGCCTGAAGCCCAAAAGCGAGAAGGCTTTCGAGCAAGTGGTGGCGCGCGCGTTTGCGCAGCGGCGGAAGATGCTGCGGCGTGGTTTGGCGGATTGGGCAGGGCTGATCGATTGGGACGGCCTGGGGATTCCGGCTACGGCTCGCGCCGAAGAACTCTCGGTTCCGCAGTTCATCGCGCTGTCCGACTGCCTGCAGGATGCAGGTGTCTTGACGGCCTGATTTCGTTTCCTGTGTGTTTTTGGTTCGGGTGTTTACAGGCTTTGTGGTCGGTAAACGTATGGCCATCGTCTGTGAGTGTGTGGTGTCAGCTTGTTGAACCGGCGCAGCCGGTGGGCAGGGGCCGGGCTCCTATCGCTACGCCCCTTCGGGGTTCCCTTGCAGCCGCTTTGCGCCGGGGTCGGGCGCGAACTCGCAAAAATCGGTCCCCCGGACCGATTTTCTGCTCAAACATGCGCGCCCTCTTACGCCCCCGCCGCAAAGCACCTGCGGCGGCTTGCTCAACGTCGCCCATCCCCCGCCCACCGGCTACGCCTTGGCAGCGTGGCTGGCAACGGACTGGTGGGGTGGTGATACTGCTGGGGCGATGACACCGTTCAGGCAATGACACCATTGAGGCAACGACACCATTGAGGCAACGACACCGTCGAGGCAATGATACTGTCAAGGCAATAGGCATCGTCAAGGCAATAGGCATCGTTGACGATGGCTCATCCGTCAAGCTCGAATGTCCTGGCCCGCGCGGCAGGCGCGCGAGGCCGGGACGGCGCAAGACCCGTTCCAGCAGCACAGGGCGCCACACAAAAAGGCCAAGCACAGAAACCGTCCCAGCGGCGCCTCTAACGTAAAACACCGTAGCGGGACGGGTGGCGGGGGCCGGACGCGGCGACTTTCGGGGCTGAGCGAGCCGCTTGTGAAGGGAGCCCGAACGGGCGGACGAACAAGGCGATGCGGTGTTCGGCGCGC
>JBARWC010000090.1:0-13474 GCA_049646585.1 Burkholderiaceae bacterium
GCTCTGGTCAGCCGAAGAGGCGGGCTTTTTCTTCAAGGTAAGTGTTTTGCCGGGCTTGTCGTCGGTCATGGTTCAGTAACTTAAAAAGGGCGCACGACTACCAATGCGATGACGATCAGCAGCAATAGAACAGGAATCTCGTTGAACCAGCGGTAGAAGCGGTGGCTGCGCACGTTGGCCCCGCGCTCGAAGGTCTTGAGCATACGCCCGCAGCACAAATGGTAGGCGATCAGCAGGGCCACGGCGGTCAGCTTGGCATGCATCCAGCCTTGTCCCATGCCCAGGCCGTAGCCGATGAACAGCCACAGGCCGAATGCCACCGCCAGCACCGCCAGCGGGGTCATGAAGCGGTACAGGCGCCGCGCCATGCCCAGCAGCCAGGCCTGCACGGCCGCGTCTTCGGCCTGCGCCAGGTTCACGTAGATGCGGGGCAGGTAGAACAGGCCGGCGAACCACGAGGTCACGAACAGGATATGCAGGGTCTTTATCCAAAGCATGGCGGCCGGTCTACCCCCGCAACTGGCCGTCGCCGGTCAGCACCCACTTCAGGGTGGTCAGGCCGTCCAGCCCGACCGGGCCGCGCGCATGAAGGCGGTTGGTCGAAATGCCGATCTCGGCGCCCAGGCCGTACTCGAAGCCGTCGGCGAAACAGGTCGGCAGATTGACGTAGACCGAGCTGGAATCGACCTCGTGCTGGAAGCGGGTGGCCGCTTGCAGGTCTTCGGTGACGATGGATTCGGTGTGTTCGGAGCTGTAGCGCGCAATGTGGTCCATGGCCTCGTCCAGGCTGTCGACGACGCGTATGGCCAGGATGGGTGCCAGGTATTCGGTAAGCCAGTCTTCTTCGCTTGCCGCCGCGGCCTGCGGCAGCAGGGCGCGCGTGCGTTCGCAACCGCGCAGCTCCACGCCCTTGTCGGACAAGGTCTGGCCCAGGCGCGGCAGGATGCGCGCCGCGATGCCCGCGTGGACCAGCAGGGTTTCCATGGCGCCGCATATGCCGTAGCGATAGGTTTTTGCGTTGACGGCGATGTCGTGCGCCTTGTCCAGGTCGGCCGCGGCATCGATGTAGAGGTGGCAGTTGCCGTCCAGGTGCTTGAGCAAGGGGACCTTGGCGTCGGCCGCCAGTCGGGCGATCAAGCCCTTGCCGCCGCGCGGCACGATGACGTCGATGTAGTCGGTCAGGGTGATCAGTTGGCCCACGGCGGCGCGATCGGTGGTGCCCACGACCTGAACCGCGTCGGACGGTAGGCCGGCATCGGCCAGGCCCTGGCCGATGATGGCGCCCAGCGCCACGTTGGAATGCAGTGCCTCGCTGCCGCCACGCAGTATGGTGGCGTTGCCGGACTTCAGGCAAAGGGCGGCGGCGTCTATGGTGACGTTGGGCCGGGATTCGTAAATGATGCCGATGACGCCCAGCGGCACACGCATCTGGGCTACCCGCATGCCGTTGGGCCGTATGGTGGTGGCGCCCAGGCTGCCGATGGGGTCGGGCATGTCTGCGATCTGCAGCAGGCCGGCGGCCATGGTGTCTATGGCCTTGTCCGACAGTTTGAGGCGGTCGAGCAGGGCCGGCGCCAATTGATTCTTTTCAGCGGCCGCCAGGTCGCGCGCGTTCTCGGCCTGCAAGGTGGCCCTGTCTTGTTGCAGGCGCGCGGCCATGGCGCGCAGCGCCTGTGCCTTGGCGTGCCCGGGGGCGTTGCGCATCAAGCGGGCCGCCTGGCGTGCCCGCCGGCCCAGTACGCTCATGTCGGTAATGGCGGCGTCGGCGGCGTGAGAGGTGTCGGTATCTTGAGTCATGGCTGTGTGCTGTGTGTAGGCTTTAGGGAATTATCCCAGTATTTTGGGCGGCGGGCATGGCGCCCGGCGATGTCAGCGCGGCTGTGACGGTCGGGCCACGGCGACGCGCAAGGCCAGTCGCCCCAGCTCTTCCCAGGGATCGTCCAGGCGGCCGGGGACTTTCAGCCCCTTGATCAGGCGGTCGATGTCGTGCGCGTGCTGGACGGCGGCCGGCCAGGCCCGTCGCGGTACCCTGGACAAGGCCTGGCGCAGCAATTGTTCGCGCGATCCGAAGACCCTTTGGCGGCGCAGTTCCGCCTGGAAGTCCTGGCCCGAGGCCTGTGCGGCCGCCAACCTTGCCAGCACGCGGACCTCTTCGCCCACGGCCCACAGGACCAGGGGCAGGGCTTCGCCTTCGGCCCGCAGGCCGGCCAGCATGGCCAGCGCCTTGCCGGCATTGCCGGCCAGCATGGCGTCGCGCAGGCCGAACACATCGTAGCGCGCCACGTTCAGCACCGCCCGTTCGACATCCTGCGCGCTGATCTTGCCGGGAGGGTATAGCAGCGCCAGCTTCTGCACTTCCTGGAAGGCGGCCAGCAGGTTGCCTTCCACCTTGTCGGCCATCCAGTCCAGCGTCGCCGTGTCCAGTTGCTGGTCCTGGCGGGCCAGGCGCTGGGCGATCCAGCGCGGCAGCGCGGCGCGTTCGATGGCGGCGACCTCTATGCTGGTGGCGGCGTCGAACAGCGCCAGCGCCCATTTGGCGTTGCGCGTGGCCTTGTCCAGGCGCGGCAGGTTGATCAGCAGCAAGGTGTCGGCGAGGGCGCCGCCCTCGACCATGGCGGCAAGCTTTTGCAGGGTCTCGCCGCCCGTCTTGCCGGGTTTGCCGGTGGGGATGGCCAGGTCGACCAGGCGCCGGTCGCCGAACAGGGATACGTTCTGGGTAGCGCCTATTGCCGCCGACCAGTCGCTGCGCGCATCCAGCACCAGGCTGATGCGCTCGCGGTAGCCGGCCTGCGTGGCGGCGGCCCGGATAGCGTCGCTGGCTTCGATGACCAGCAAGGGTTCGTCGCCCGATACGACGTACATCGTATCCAGGCTGGGCGCGGGCGTCTTTTTTAGCTGGTTTAAAAGACTGTCGGCATCGAGGCGGCGTCCCATGGTCCGGGCTTTTAGAACGCGCCGGCGCCCGGATTCACGCGGGGCGCACCCCAGTTCGAAGGGGCTTGTGGCGCGGGCGCGGCTTGTGGGGCCGCGGGGGTTTCGTCCACGGGCATCGATTCGGCGTTGGTGAACGCATGGGTGACGTCGGGCGAGGACAGCCTGCGCACCACGCGGTCGATGAGGGATTTCTGCATTTCCTTGAATACGGTGGCGATTTCCCCCTGCTTGGCCTGTACGACCGAGTCGTCATAGGGAATTTCGCGCGTGGATCTCAGGGAAGTCGAGGGCAGGATCACATGCCCTTTATCGTCGGTAAGCTGGAAGACGAATTCCAGGTTCAATTCGTATTCTTCAACGCGCCCCTGGGCATCGAGGGATACCTCGCGCAAGGACTGCGTGTTGGCCAACTGGGTCAGGCGGGCTTGCGCCTGGGTGACGTCGGAGACGAAGCGCGTGGCGGGCGAACTGGCGATGATGGCCCGGCGCAGGCCGGAGCCGAACTCGGAGTTCTCGTCGATATTGGTGTAGATCGTGTTGAACGGCAGCGGCGACACGCCTTTGAGGTGGAAGCCGCAAGCCGCCAGGAACAGGCAGAGCGCCATGCAGGCCAGCCCCCGCAAGTACCGCTGCGGGGTCGGGGCAAGATGCTGGGATGTGAGCATAGGGCTGTGCATGCCTGATTTTATCCGACGATGTTGACGAGTTTACCCGGGACGACGATGACCCGTTTGGCCGGGCGGCCTTCCAGGTAGCGGTCGACGGCTTCGTGCCCGCGCGCGGCCTGTTCGATGTCGTCCTTGCTGGCACCGTTGGCGACTTTGATGGAGCCGCGCAGCTTGCCATTCACTTGTAGCATCAGCTCGATTTCGTCGGCGATCAGCGCTGCGTCGTCGACGACGGGCCAGGGGGCGTCCAGCAGATCGCCGTAAGCCTGGTCGTAGCCCAGATCGCGCCATAGCTGCCAGGTGATGTGCGGGACGACCGGATACAGCACGCGCAGCAGGATGGATGCGGTCTCGGCCAGGGCGCGCCGCGCCACCGGGGTATCGGGTAGCACCGCCGATTCCAGCGCATTGAGCATCTTCATGCTGGTGGACACCACGGTGTTGTACTGGATGCGCTGGTAATCGTAGTCGGCGATCTTGAGTAGGGTATGGATTTCGCGGCGCAGCGTTTTCGAGGCTTCGTCGGCCTGAGACCAATCGGCAGCCTCCGCGTTGCCGTCGCGGATGTCGGCCTGCCGGGCGTGGCAGAAGGCCCAAAGCCGGCGCAGGTAGCGATTGGCGCCTTCGACGCCCGAGTCCGACCATTCCAGGGTCTGCTCGGGCGGGCTGGCGAACATCACGAACAGGCGCGCCGTATCGGCGCCCATGGAGTCGATCAGCGATTGCGGATCGACCCCGTTGTTCTTGGATTTCGACATGGTGCCTATGCCGCCGTACTGAACCGGCGAGCCGTCCGAAATACGTTTGGCACCGCTTATGGCGCCTTTGGCGTCGTAGGTGTTTTCGACCTCGTCGGGCCAGAAGTATTCGATGCCGCCGTTCTCGGTCTTGCGCGAATAGATGTGGTTGAGCACCATGCCCTGGCACAGCAGGCGGGTGAAGGGTTCGTCGAACTTGAGCAGGCCCAGGTCGCGCATGACGCGTGTCCAGAAGCGTGCGTACAGCAGGTGCAGCACAGCATGCTCGATGCCGCCGATGTACTGGTCCATGGGCATCCAGTAATCATTGCGCTCGTCGACCATGGCATTGTCGTTGCCGGGCGAGGTATAGCGCATGAAATACCAGGACGAGTCCACGAAGGTGTCCATGGTGTCGGTTTCGCGCCGGGCCGCCTTTCCGCACTTGGGGCAGTGGCAGGACAGGAAGGCTTCGTGCTTGACCAGCGGGTTGCCGCTGCCGTCGGGAATCAGGTTGTCGGGCAACACGACGGGCAGGTCTTGCTCGGGCACGGGCACGGGGCCGCAGTCGGGGCAGTGGATGATGGGGATGGGCGTGCCCCAGTAGCGCTGCCGGGAAATGCCCCAGTCGCGCAGGCGCCAGGTGGTCTGCTTCTCGCCCAGGCCTTTCTGGGCAAGGTCGGCGGCTACGGCATCGACGGCTTCAGCCTGGGCAAGGCCATCGTACTTGCCGGAGTTGATGCAGCGGCCTTGCTGCTTGTCGCCGTACCAATCCTGCCATTGGTCGGTGGAGTAGGTCTTGCCTTCGACGGCGACCACCTGCTCGATGGGCAGCGAGTATTTCTTGGCGAAGGCGAAGTCGCGCTCGTCGTGGGCCGGCACGCCCATGACGGCGCCGTCGCCGTAGCTCATGAGCACGTAGTTGCCCACCCATACCTGGATGGACTGGCCGGTAAGGGGATGGGTGACCGACAGGCCGGTGGGCATGCCTTCTTTTTCGCGCGTGGCCATCTCGGCCTCGGTGGTGCCGCCTTGCTTGCACGACTCTATGAAGGCGGCCAGCGCCGGGTTGCGGCCCGCGGCCAGCGCGGCCAGGGGGTGCTCGGGCGCCACGGCGCAAAAGGTGACGCCCATGATGGTGTCGGCGCGCGTCGTGAAGACGTACATGCGGCCGTCCTGGATGAGCCGGCCCGCGTCGTCCTTGATGTCGTGGGTGAAGGCGAAGCGTACGCCCTGGCTCTTGCCTATCCAGTTTTCCTGCATCAGGCGCACGCGCTCGGGCCAGCCGGGCAGGCCGTCTTGCACCTGTTCAATGAGCTCTTGCGCGTAGTCGGTGATGCGCAGGTAGTAGCCGGGGATCTCGCGTTTTTCGACCAGCGCGCCGGACCGCCAGCCGCGGCCGTCGATGACCTGCTCGTTGGCCAGCACGGTCTGGTCGACCGGATCCCAATTGACGACCTGAGTCTTGCGGTAGGCGATGCCTTTTTCCAGCATCTTCAGGAACAGCCACTGATTCCATTTGTAGTATTTGGGATCGCAGGCGCACATCTCGCGCGACCAGTCTATGGCCAGCCCCATCGCCTTCATTTGCTTCTTCATGTAGGCGATGTTGTCGTAGGTCCATTTTGCGGGCGACACCTGCGACTTGATGGCGGCGTTCTCGGCCGGCATCCCGAAAGCGTCCCAGCCCATGGGCATCAGCACGTTGTAGCCGCGCATGCGCAGCTGGCGCGCCATCATGTCGTTGATGGTGTAGTTGCGCACGTGCCCCATGTGCAGTTTGCCGCTGGGGTAGGGCAGCATGGAGCATGCATAGAACTTGGGCTTGGGCGAACCGTCGGCGGCCTTGGCATTTTCGGTGACACGATAGGCGTCGCGCGCCTCCCAATTCTGATGAGAGGTTTTTTCGACGTCGTTGGGGCTGTAGCGTTCCTGCATGGGATCCGGAAGGTGGGTAAGTGGTTGCGCAAACCACACATTATAGATGCTTCGCCGCGCCATGATCCGTGGCGAGCCGAGGCTGGTTTGCACGGGGCGCCCCAAAACGAAAAACCCCGCCGAGGCGGGGTTTGGAAGGAATCCGGGCGGCTTTGCGCCGGGCGCGGGAACCGGCTGGGGCGAACCGGCGTACGCGGTGCGCAAGCGCCATCGGCCAGCTCTTTACTTGAGCTTGGTTTCCTTGTAGTCGACGTGCTTGCGAGCAACGGGATCAAACTTCTTGATCAGCATTTTCTCGGGCATGTTGCGTTTGTTCTTGGTGGTCGTGTAGAAATGACCGGTGCCGGCTGTGGATTCGAGCTTGATTTTCTCGCGGATACCTTTTGCCATGTTGAGCTCCTGAAAGTTAGATCGCTATCAGACCGCTACGCCGCGGGCGCGCAGGTCGGCCAGCACGGATTCGATGCCGTTCTTGTCGATGGTGCGCAGCGCATTGGTCGAGACGCGCAGGCGAACCCAGCGGTTTTCGCTTTCGACCCAGAAGCGGCGCGATTGCAGGTTAGGCAAAAAACGACGCTTGGTCTTGTTGTTTGCGTGCGAAACATTGTTGCCCACGATCGGGCCTTTTCCGGTAACTTGGCATACGCGTGCCATGATAAATACCCCTTGAGAATTTGTCAGTTGCCGCAAGGCATCCGGCTTTTGCACGGGCTAAGGTGCTTTCGCCCCAAGCCCAGCCTATGCTGCCCCCATCTAAACCCGCCTGCTTGGCTTAAAGCCTTTGCTTGGGCTTAAAGCCTTAATTAGGCTTGTAGCCTGTAGCGGCGCATCGAACACGGGCGCGCAAAAAATGCGCCTGCACTAATCTGTAAAGCCTAGCATTCTAATACGAAAGTGCTTGTCGTATCAAGCCGCCCGCAGTGCCGTGCGTCCAAATAGCCACGAAAGGCCGGCGCATAGCGCCAGCAGGCCGGTCAGGGGCAGGGGGGTATCCGACTGCCAGGCGCTGACGGCCAGGCCGGCGCAGGCCCCGCAAAGCATCTGCAAGGCGCCCATCAGGGCCGATGCGACGCCCAGCCTGTCGCCCTGTTCCCGCAGGGCCAGCGCCGCCGCGTTCGGGTTCACGAAACCCTGGCTGGCCATGAAGCCGGCCAGGCAGATCATGAGCAGCGTCAGCGTGATGGCGCCCGCCAGGGTCAGGGCCAGGCCCAGCAGCGTCATGGCGACCAGGGTGATTTGCGCCACCCGCAGCAGCTTTTCCGGCGTGTGCCGGTTGAGCAGGCGGGCGCTGACCTGCGAGGCGCCGATCAGCGAGGCGGCGTTGATGGCGAACAGCAGCCCGAAATACCGAGGGTCGACGTCGAAGATTTCGATGAATACGCGCGGCGATCCCGAAATGTAGGCGAACATGCCGGCCGAGCCGAAGCCGCCCGCCAGCGTATAGCACATGAAGCGCCGGTGGCGCAGCAGGCCCAGGTAATTCCGGGCGATGATGAGCGGCCCCAGCGGAATGACGTTTGCGGGATTCAGCGTTTCCCGCATGGTCAGGATTACCGCCGCGAGCAGCAGGGCCGCGCAGACGGCCATGATGGCGAAAATGCCCCGCCAACTGCCGAAAGCCAGCACTTGTCCGCCCAGGATGGGCGCGAGTATGGGGGTCACGCCCATGACCAGAAGCAGCAGGGACAGCGCCTTGGAAGCGTCCCGGGTATCGAAGTTGTCGCGTATGACGGCGCGCGGGATGACGACGCCCGCCGCGCCTCCAAAAGCCTGGGCGATGCGCCAGTAGGTCAGGTGCTGGATGTCGTCGGTCAGGCCGCAGGCGATGGAGGCGGACAGGAATATGACCAGGCCGAGGATCAGCGGCGGCTTGCGGCCGTAGCGGTCCGCGAGCGGGCCGTAGAAGATCTGCGCCAGGGCCAGGCCGAACAGATAGCTGGCCAGCGTGCGTTCGACTTGCCCTTGTGTGGTGCCCAGGCCACGGACGATGGCCGGGAAGGCGGGCAGGTACATGTCGATGGCCAGCGGCCCCAGGGCGGTCAGCAGACCCATCAGGATCAGCCAGCGTGGTATGACGGACAGGGAGCTTTGGGCTGGGGACATCAAATAGAAAGAAGCCGTGGGGCCGGGCTGGATGAGGCGCCGCGGGCGCCGAGCAGTCATCTTAGCATGGGGCCGTGGCGCGAATTCCCTTCCCGGGGAATATGTGGCACTATTTTCATCACGCTAATTTCACAAGAGGAGTCGGCCTTGAGTTCGGTCTTGTCTGCTGTTGAAACCAAGTTGGCATCGCTGCCCCTGTCCGTTCAGATCGTCCTGCCGGACGGCCAGAAGGCGGGGGCGCCCGATGCGGAAATCATGCTCACCGTCAAGGATCACTCCACCCTGGCCCATCTGGCGGCGGGGCAGGTGGGGGCGCTGGGCGAGGATTACGTCGAAGGCAAGTTCGACGTCGACGGGTCCATGCGCGATCTCATGCGGCTGGCGGCGGCGATATTGCCGGGTTCGCCCATCGAGGCGGCCCGCGTGGGCCGGCTGACTGAACTCATTCGTCGCCTGGTATCGGTATGGCGCCATTCCGTCGAACGTGACGAGCGCCAGATCCAGTTCCACTACGATTTGTCCGACGATTTCTATGCCTTGTGGCTGGATCCGCGCCGGGTCTATTCCTGCGCCTATTTCAAGCGGCCCGACATGACCGTGGCGCAGGCCCAGGAGGCCAAGCTCGATCACATCTGCCGCAAGCTCCGGCTGGCCCAGGGCGAGCGCTTCCTGGACGTGGGCGCCGGCTGGGGCGGCCTGTTGCTGTGGGCCGCCGAGAACTACGGCGTGGATGCCACCGGAATCACGCTGTCCAAGAACCAGCACGCCTATGTAAACCGCCTTATCCAGGAAAAAGGCCTGCAAGGCCGGGTACGCATGGAGCTGCTCGACTACCGCAAGCTGGACGAAAGCCATCCCTACGACAAGATCGCCTCTGTGGGCATGTTCGAGCACGTGGGCCGGGCCCAGCTCGAAGGCTATTTCTCCAAGCTCCGGCGCCTGCTGCGGCCGGGCGGCCTGATCATGAACCACGGCATCACGGCCGGCGGCGTGGACAACGCCGAACTGGGCGCGGGCATGGGCGAATTCATCGAAAAGTATATTTTCCCGGGCGGCGAGCTTACGCATATCAGCCATGTGCTTGAAAGCCTGGCCCAGGGCGGCCTTGAAGACCTGGACATTGAAAACATCCGTCCCCATTATGCGCGCACGCTTTGGGCCTGGAGCGATGCCCTGGAAGCCTGCCTGCCCGAGGCGCGCAAGACGCTGCCGGGCGAGCAGGGCGAGCGCTCGCTGCGAGCCTATCGCATGTACCTGGCCGGCTGCGCCATGGGGTTCGAGCACGGCTGGATCGCCCTGCATCAGATCCTGGCGCAAGCGCGCGGCCCCGGCCGTCACGACGAACTCGATTACCCGGCCGACTTGTCCTATCCCTGGAGGCGGGACTACATCTACAACTAGCAGCAGGCCTGGCATTGCGGCCTGGAAATGCGTGGCGAACCGCGCGTTTCCAGGCCCATTTCCTTGGGGCGACGCACCGGCTTTGAACCGGCTTCGACGCCGTGCTTCTTTGGCGCGAGCGGCCGTCGAGTTTACATCTTGCTGTAATTTCCTTTAAACTTCTGCAAACTTCTTTGTTTTTTCAATCTGGCGTATGGTGGGCTACACGGCCCCATAACCTGTCAACGAGTACCACGTACTCATCACGCTAGTGTCGGTATGTATCGGCGGTTTTCCGTCTTCCGCACACCCCCTTATCCTTGGCGCACTGTGCTGTATAGCTGCGTCCACGTCACTTAAGGAGGCAAACAGCCATGTCTTTCAATGTGTATCCCACACATCACGCGTTCTCCCCGAACGCCTTGTCGCGCCTCTCGCGGCATGCCCTGGGCCTAGGCCTGGCGGCAATCCTCGGCCTTTACGCAGTGGGCGGCACCGCCCATGCCGCCGAAACCCCCAAATGCGAAATCGACCGCCCCGTGAAGTTCGGCGGCATGAACTGGGAATCCAACCTGGTCCTGGTCGAGGTCGAGCGCTATATCGCCGACAAGGCCTATGGATGCAAGTCCGAAGTCCTGCCCACCGAAACCTTGCCGGCGCTCGCCGCCCTGGAGCGGGGCGACCTGGACATCAACACCGAAATCTGGCTGAACAGCGTGGCCGAGCCCTGGGCCAAGGCCGAAGCCTCCGGCAAGGTCAAGCGCATCGGCGACATCTACATGGGCGGTGAAGCCTGGTTCATACCGCGCTATACGGCCGAACGCCTGCCCGAGCTGAAAAAAGCCGCCGACCTGCCCAAGTTCAAGGACGAATTCAAGGACCCCGAAGAGCCGACCAAGGGCCGCTTCTATGGCTGTCCGGCGGGTTGGGGCTGCGAGGTGGTCAGCGGCAATCTGTTCAAGGCCCTGGGCCTGGGCGACACTTTCACCCTGTTTTCTCCCGGCACCGGCGCCACCCAGAAGGCGGCCCTGACCGCCGCCTACAAGCGCAAGGAAAACATCGTTTTCTATTACTGGTATCCGACTCCGCTGGTGGGATCCATGGATTTGGTCAAGCTGGAACTGCCGGCCTATGACAAGGCCAAGCATACTTGCCTGACGGACCCCAATTGCGCCAAGCCCGAGCCTAGCGCCTATCCCGACAACCCGGTCTTCACCGCGGTCAGCACTCCCTTCGCGCAGAAGGCGCCCAAGCTGACCGAGTTCCTGTCCAAGGTCGCGGTGCCGCTGCCCGTCATGGACAAAGCCATGGCCTACATGGAAGAGAACGAGGCCGAGCCCGCCGACGTGGCCAAGTGGTTTCTTCAGAACCAGGGCGAGGTGTGGAGCAAGTGGCTGCCTGAGGATGCCGCGCAGCGCGTAAAAGCCTCTCTTTAGCATTCGCGAACCCAGCCTCCAGCCGGAGGTTGCCGGCCGTGAGCCGGCGTTTTTCCGGGCGGTGGACCTTTTGCGGGCCGCCGCCTTCGCGAGTTTTACGGAGTTGATTTTATGTTTCCCGAATTCATAGCCCCGCGCGCATTGCGGGCGCCGATCGACGAGTTCGTCGGCGGCATTGTTTCCAATTATTCCGAGTTGCTGCGTGCCTTGACGCAGCCTTTGCTGGACGTGCTGATCTGGATGGACCAGGTCGTTCGCTATTCGCCGTGGTGGACGGTCGTGCTGGCCGTGATGGCGCTGGCCTGGCTTGCCAGCCGCCGCGTGGGCTTTACCCTGATCATAGGCGCCATGTTGTGCCTGATCGGCTTCATCGGCCTGTGGGATGCGGCCATGCAGACTTTGTCCCTGATGATAGTGGCCGTGGCCATATCGGTGGCCATAGGCATACCGATGGGCATCCTGATGGCCAGCTTCAAATGGCTGCGCGCCATCATGCTGCCCATACTGGACGTCATGCAGACCATGCCCAGCTTCGTCTACCTGATTCCCGTGGTGATGCTGTTCAACCTGGGCAAGATCGCAGCCATCTTCGCCACCATCATCTATGCGGTGCCGCCCGTCATACGCCTGACCGACCTGGGCATACGGCTGGTCGATCCCGAAGTGCTGGAGGCCTCGCGCGCCTTCGGGGCCAACCGGGTCAAGCAATTGTTCGGCGTGCAGCTGCCGCTGGCCATGCCCAACATCATGGCCGGCATCAACCAGACCACGATGATGGCGCTGGCCATGGTGGTCATCGCCTCCATGATAGGCGTGCGCGGCCTGGGCTACGAGGTCCTGCAGGGCATCAACCGCCTGCAGGTCGGCCGCGGCCTGCTGGCCGGCCTGGGCATCGTCATCATCGCCATTGTTTTCGACCGGATTACGCAGCAGTTCGGGCAGCGCCAGCGCAAGGGAGCCTGACATGAGCAAGATCGAAGTACGAAACATCTTCAAGATATTCGGCCCGCAGCCCGAGCGCTGGCTGGAGGCGGCCCAAAGCGGAATCAGCAAGGAAGACCTGCTGGCCAAGAGCGGCCATACCCTGGGCCTGCGCGACATCAGCCTGTCCATCGAGGCGGGCAGCATCTACGTCATCATGGGACTGTCCGGTTCGGGCAAGTCCACCCTGATACGCCATTTCAATCGCTTGATCGAACCCAGCGCGGGCCAGATCCTGGTCGACGGGGTGGACGTGGTCACGCTGGGCAAGTCGGCGCTGGAGCAATTCCGCCAGCAGAAGATGAGCATGGTGTTCCAGCGCTTCGGGTTGTTTCCCCATCGCAGCGTCATCGAGAATGCGGCCTATGGGCTGAAAGTGCAGGGCATGGCCAAGCAAGAGCGGCGCGAAAAAGCCCGTCACTGGCTGGAGCAGGTCGGCCTGGCCGGCTTCGAAAACCAGTATCCGCACCAGTTGTCGGGCGGCATGCAGCAGCGGGTGGGCCTGGCTCGCGCCCTGGCCACCGATGCCGAGATCCTGTTGATGGACGAGGCCTTCTCGGCGCTGGACCCCCTGATACGCCGCGAAATGCAGGACCAGTTGTTGCAGTTGCAGGCGCAGTTGAACAAGACCATAGTATTCATTACCCACGACCTGGACGAGGCGCTGCGCCTGGGCAACCGGATCGCCATCCTTAAGGACGGCGAACTGGTGCAGGAGGGCACGCCCGAAGACATCCTGCTTGCCCCCGCCGACGATTACGTCCAGGCCTTCCTGCAGGACGTCAACCGGGGCAAGGTGCTCAATGCGGCCCATGCCTGCAACGAGCCCTCGCTGACCCTGACGATGCGCTCGCGCCCCGCGCACGCGCTGGAACGCATGATGTCCATGGACTACCGCTACACGGTGGTGCTGGACGGCAAGCGGCTGGCCGGCACGCTTAGCCGCGAGGCGGCCGAACGGGCGGTGCGCGAGGGCGCCCGGGACGTGGCGCGCTACGTGGAGGACGTGGCTTCGGTGCCGGCCACGGCGGGCCTGGATGAAGTGCTGGGGCGCATGCTGCGCAGCACCGAGCCCCTGGCCGTGACCGGCGAAGACGACGAGTTCCTCGGCATGTTGTCGCGTAGCAAGGTCGTGGAGCTGGTGGCTCCCGCCATCGAGGGCGGGGACGCGGCCTAGGGGGCTTAGGAATTCAGCAGGCGCGCGTGTACCCTTACCACGTGCCGGTACCAGCCGAACAGCAGGACGGCGGACAAGCCCAGCCCGGCCATGGCCATCAGCCACATCGTCCCGGCGCCC
>JBARWC010000091.1:0-11072 GCA_049646585.1 Burkholderiaceae bacterium
AGAGGGCGCGCATGTTTGAGCCAGCCATCAGCCCACAGGCGGCTGATGGCTGGCGAGTTCGCGCCCGACCCCCGGCGCAAAGCGGCTGCAAGGGAACCCCGAAGGGGCGCAGCGATCCGAGCACGGCCCCGGCCCACCGGCTGCGCCGGTTGTATAAGCGGTTGTACAGGCTAAGCCCACACGCTTACAAGCCCTATAGCGGTAAACCTGAACCGAAAATACGCTAGCGCACCGCCTTGATGCCCGTAAGGGTCTTGAAGCAGGTATCCCGCGCCTGATTTACGAAGGCTTGCAGGTAGTCGGCTTGCGAGTCTTCCGTTCGCACCGCCGCATACAGGGTGCGCCATACGCCTTGTGCGCCCAGGTGGCACAAGCGCAGCCAGCCCTGGTCCAGGTATTCGGTAAGCGCCCAGTTGGGCAGCGCCGCCACGCCGCGCTGGCTGGCGACCAATTGCGCAATCATGGGTGTCAGCTCGGCCTTGCGCAGCGCCGCCGGCTCGACGCCGGCCGGGTCCAGGAAAACAGTGAAGACATCCAGGCGCTGCCGCTCCACGGGGTAGGTGATAAGAACCTGGTCGGCCAGTTGGTAGGGCTCTATGTATTTGTACTGTGCCAGGGGGTTAGCGGCCGCCACGGCCAGCATCAGCTCGTAGCGGAATAGCGGCAGGTATTCGATGGCTTCGATGGCTTGCGGGTCCGAGGTCACGACCACGTCCAGGTCGCCGCGCAGCAGGGCGGGCAGGGGGGCGAAGGAAAAGGCGGCGGACAGGTCCAGCTCGACGTCGGGCCAACTGTGCCGAAAGGCGTCCAGCGCCGGCAGCAGCCACTGAAAGCAGGAATGGCAGTCTATGGCCACGTGCAGCCGGCCGGTACGGCCCGCCGCCAGACGCTGCAGTTCGCGCTCGGTGGCCTTGACTTGGGGAAGCACCTGATCGGCCAGGGCCAGGATGCGCAGCCCGGCCGTGGTCAGCCGGGCCGGCCGCGTTCGGCGATTCAGCAAGGGCGTCTTCAGCCGCACTTCCAGGTCGCGTAACTGATGCGACAGGGCGGACTGGGTTACGTGCAGGCGCTCGGCGGCTTCCTGCAGGCTGCCCGCGTCGCGTATGGCGCATAGGGTTTCCAGATGACGTATTTCAAGCATGAGCGGGCTCGCGGGCGGCCGAGGCGACGGCTGCAAAGAAGGCCAGTGGGCCTTCGTGGTTTATAGATTGAGATAAATTCATTTTAAACATGGTGTATTTGATTTTGACTCATGTATTTCGGCTGGCACAATAGCAGGGTTGGCAAAAAATACTCATTTAATGGAAATTTATCATGATTGTTACTCATAATTTAGGTTTTCCGCGCATAGGGGTGCAGCGCGAACTCAAGCACGCGCTGGAAGCCTATTGGGCCGGGAAGCGGACCGCCCAGGAACTGGAGGAAACGGGCCGCGAGCTGCGTGCCCGCCATTGGGCCTTGCAGGCCAAGTCCGGCCTGTCCTTCGTGCCCGTGGGGGATTTCGCCTGGTACGACCACATTCTGGAATGGACCTGCCTGCTTGGCGCCGTGCCGCCGCGTTTCGCCCAGGCGGCAGGGGAAGAGGTTTCACTGGATACCCTGTTTCGCATGGCCCGCGGCCGCGCGCCCAGCGGCACGCCCGCAGCCGCCTGCGAAATGACCAAGTGGTTCGACACCAACTACCATTACATCGTCCCCGAGCTTGCGCCGGGGCAGTCCTACCGCATTGCCCGCAACGGCCTGTTCGATCAGATCCGCGAGGCGCAAGTCCTGGGCCATCGCGCCAAGCCGGTCATCCCCGGCCCTCTGACCTGGCTATGGCTGGGCAAGGGCGATGCCTTTGCCCAGGGCGCCGGCGACCCCGCCAAGCTTGCCTTGCTGGACGCCTTGCTGCCCGTCTATCAAGAAGTGTTGAGCCGCATCGGCGCGCTGGGCGTGGAATGGGTGCAGGTCGACGAACCCATACTGGGCCTGGATCTTCCGCAAGCCTGGCGGCAGGCCTTCAAGCGGGTCTACCAGACGCTGGCGGGCAGCGGGGTGTCGCTGCTGCTGGCCAGCTACTTTGAAGCGCTGGGCGACAACATCCAGGTGCTGAAAGACCTGCCCGTGCAGGGCGTGCACGTGGATCTGGTGCGCGCGCCGGGTCAGTTGGACGCCGTCGCGGCGGCGCTGGCGCCTGATCAGGTGCTGTCTGCGGGCCTGATCAGCGGCCGCAATATATGGCGCAGCGACCTGGACGCCGCGAGCGCCAGGGTGGAAGCGCTTGCGCGCCAGCGGGGCGACAAGCTTTGGCTGGCGCCTTCCTGCTCTTTGCTGCACGTGCCGGTGGACCTGGACGCCGAGCATGAGCTGGACGCGGAACTGAAGGGCTGGCTGTCCTTCGCCACCCAGAAACTGGATGAATTGCGCCTGCTGGCGGTCTCTTTGGACGGCTCGGCCGACCCGGCGGCCCGCGAGGCTTTGCAGGCGCAGCGCGATGCCCTGCGGGCCAGAAAGGACTCGGCCCGCATCCATAACCGGGGCGTACAGCAACGCTTGGGCGAATCGGCCGGCCTGACGCGCAATCGCACGCCTTTCGCGCAGCGCATCCTGCGCCAGCACGAGAAGCTGGGCCTGCCCGCCTATCCCACCACGACCATAGGATCCTTTCCGCAAACGCCCGAAATACGGGTGTTGCGGCGCGATTGGAAGGCGGGGGCCCTGAGCGATGCGGCCTACGAGCAAGCCATGCGCGCCGAGATCGAGCGGGTCGTCCGCTTCCAGGAAAAGGTTGGGCTGGACGTGCTGGTGCACGGCGAGCCGGAGCGTAACGACATGGTGGAATACTTCGGCGAACTGCTGGGAGGCTTCGCCTTCACCAGGAACGGGTGGGTGCAGAGCTACGGCTCGCGCTGCGTCAAGCCGCCCATCATCTTCGGCGACGTGGCGCGACCGGCGGCCATGACGGTGGCCTGGTCGGCTTATGCGCAATCGCTTACTGAAAAACCCGTCAAAGGCATGCTGACCGGCCCGGTCACCCTGTTGCAGTGGTCCTTCGTGCGCGACGACCAGCCGCGCGAAACCACCTGCCGGCAACTGGCCCTGGCGCTGCGCGACGAAGTCACCGACCTGGAAGCGGCCGGCATCACCGTCATCCAGATAGACGAGCCCGCCTTTCGCGAAGGCCTGCCGCTGCGCCGCGCCGACTGGCAGGCCTATCTGGACTGGGCCGTCGACTGCTTCCGACTTTCCACGGGCGGGGTCAGGGACGAGACGCAGATACACACCCATATGTGCTATTCCGAGTTCAACGACATCATCGAAGCCATCGCCGCCATGGATGCCGACGTCATCACCATAGAAACCTCGCGCTCCAATATGGAACTGCTCGGCGCTTTCGAGGATTTCCAATACCCCAACGACATCGGCCCGGGGGTCTACGACATCCACTCGCCCAACATACCCAAGCTGGACTGGATGGTGGACCTGATGAAGAAGGCGGCGGCCCGCCTGCCGTCGGAACGGCTCTGGGTGAACCCCGATTGCGGCCTGAAGACGCGCGGTTGGCCTGAAACGGAAGCGGCCCTCGTCGCCATGGTCAAGGCCGCCCGGACACTGCGCTATACTTAGCAGGTTTATCGCAATATTCCCAACTATCGTAAATGGCCCTGCCTCCTCCCGATGTCGCTCGCGAGCCCGTGCACACACGTTCCATACGTGTGGACTCGTTTGCCCGGGAGGACGGGCAGTGGGACCTCGACGCCGAGCTCATCGACGTCAAGGGCTACGATTTTCCCGATAGGGACGGCGGCATTCATCGCGCCGGCGACCCGGTGCATCACATGCACCTGCGCGTCACCATCGACGACCAGTTCACCATAACGGCCGCCGCGGCCGATTACGACGCCGCTCCCTACGGTCAGCACTGCATGGCCATCACGCCCGATTACCAGGCGCTGGTCGGCATGAATCTGCTGCGCAATTTCCGGCAAACCGTCAAGGACCGATTCGGCAGGACGGCGGGCTGTACCCACATGACCGAGCTTTCCTATGTGCTGCCCACAGTGGCTGTCCAGACCATGGCCAAGCAGCGCCGCAGGGAACAGCAGTCCGGGCAAAGCCAGAAGCGGCCCTTTCAGCTCGAGGGCTGCCATGCCTTGCGGCTGGACGGCCCGGTGGTGCAGGAGTTCTACCCGAAGTGGTACACGGCTCCCAAGGTGGATGCGAAATGCGAATAGGCAAACCTCATCGGCGGGCAATGGTGTTCCAGGACACCGACGCGCGCGTTCTTTTTCTTATCTTTACGTTCTGAGGTAACAAATGAAAATTCACGAGTATCAAGGCAAGGAACTGCTGAAGAAGTTTGGCGTGACTGTGCCCCGCGGGATTCCCGCCTTCTCGGTCGATGAAGCCGTGGCTGCGGCGGAAAAGCTGGGCGGGCCGGTGTGGGTTGTGAAGGCGCAAATTCATGCGGGCGGCCGAGGCAAGGGCGGCGGCGTCAAGCTGGGCCGTTCCCTGGACGATGTCCGCAAGCTGTCTTCGGAAATCCTGGGCATGCAACTGGTTACCCATCAAACGGGGCCTGAAGGCCAGAAGGTGCGTCGCCTGTACATCGAAGAAGGCGCCGACATCCAGAAGGAATACTACCTGTCCGCCGTGACCGATCGCGCCACGCAAAAAGTGGCTTTCATCGCTTCCAGCGAAGGCGGCATGGACATCGAAGAAGTTGCCCATTCCACCCCCGAGAAGATCATCACCGTCATGATCGACCCGTTGAAGGGCTTTACCAAGGCCGACGGCGAGACCCTTGCCAAGGGCGTGAGCATGCCGGCCGATTCCGTGGCCCAGTTCATCGACGTATGCCAGAAGCTCTATACCTGCTACATGGAAACCGATGCCTCGCTGGTCGAAATCAACCCCTTGAACCGTGACAGCAAGGGCAATATCATTGCCCTGGACGCTAAGTTCAACTTCGACTCCAACGCGCTGTTCCGTCATCCCGAGATCGTCGAATACCGCGATCTGGACGAAGAAGATCCCGCCGAAATCGAAGCCAGCAAATTCGACCTGGCCTACATCCAGCTGGACGGCAACATCGGCTGCCTGGTCAACGGCGCCGGCCTGGCCATGGCCACCATGGACACCATCAAGCTGTTCGGCGGCGAGCCGGCCAACTTCCTGGACGTTGGCGGCGGCGCCACGGCCGAGAAGGTCACCGAAGCCTTCAAGATCATGCTCAAGAACGAAGGCGTCAAGGCCATTCTGGTCAACATCTTCGGCGGCATCATGCGTTGCGACATCATTGCCGAAGGCGTGATCGCCGCGTGCAAGGCCGTGAATCTCAGCGTGCCGCTGGTCGTGCGCATGAAGGGCACCAACGAAGAGCTCGGCAAGAAGCTGCTGGCCGAGTCGGGCCTGCCCATCATCAGCGCCAACACCATGGCCGAAGCCGCGACCAAAGTCGTTGCCGCCGCGAAATAAGAATATTGCGAAGGATTTGTAAATGTCGATTCTGATCAACAAAGACACTAAAGTCATTACCCAGGGGATCACCGGCAAGACCGGCCAATTCCACACCCATTGGTGCCGCGAATACGCGAACGGCAAGAATGCCTTCGTGGCGGGTGTGCATCCCAAGAAAGCGGGCGAGAACTTCGAGGGTGTGCCCATCTTCGGTTCCGTCAAAGATGCCAAGGCACAAACCGGCGCCACCGTATCGGTGATCTATGTTCCGCCCGCGGGCGCGGCGGCCGCCATCTGGGAAGCGGTCGAGGCCGACCTGGACCTGGTCATCTGCATCACTGAAGGCATTCCTGTGCGCGACATGCTGGAAGTGCGCAACCGCATGCGCGACCAGAACAAGAAAACCCTGCTGCTGGGCCCCAACTGCCCGGGCCTGATCACGCCCGACGAGATCAAGATCGGCATCATGCCGGGCCACATTTCCCGCAAGGGCCGCATCGGCGTGGTCAGCCGCTCCGGTACGCTGACCTACGAAGCCGTGGCTCAATTGACCGAGCTTGGCCTGGGTCAGTCCTCGGCGGTCGGCATCGGCGGCGACCCCATCAACGGGCTCAAGCACGTCGACGTGCTGCGTATGTTCAACGACGATCCCGATACCGATGCCGTGGTCATGATCGGCGAAATCGGCGGTCCCGATGAAGTCAATGCGGCTGAGTGGGCCAAAGACAACATGAAGAAGCCGGTCGTCGGCTTCATCGCGGGCGTCACGGCTCCGGCCGGCAAACGCATGGGTCACGCCGGCGCGCTGATTTCCGGCGGCGCCGACACGGCCGATGCCAAGCTCGAAATCATGGAAGCTTGCGGTATCCGCACCACTCGCGATCCATCCGAAATGGGCAAGCTGCTCAAGTCGGTACTGTAAGTATTGACGGGGCTCGCCACAAGCGGGCCCTTTCATACTGCGACGTCGGTTTTAGGGTTTAAGGACCGGCGGCGCACGCAGGGCCTTGCGGCAAACCTTACAATAAGCTGAATTATAATGGCCCGTTTTTTCTGACCCCGGTGCGTTCGCGCAGCCGGGCATATTGTTTAATCTCGCCGCTGGTGTGCTGTTTGATTGATTCATGTTGACGAGTAAGCAAACCGAACGCCAGCCTGAAACGGACTAAAAATGATTGAGTTTTTTCAAACGCTCCATTGGGGAGCCGTATTCCAGATCATCGTGATCGACATCCTGCTGGGCGGCGACAACGCCGTGGTCATTGCCTTGGCTTGCCGCAATTTGCAGCACAAGCAGCGCATGCAGGGCATTTTGTGGGGCACGGCCGGCGCCATCATCCTGCGCGTGCTGCTGATCGCCTTCGCGTTGACGCTGCTGGGCATTCCCTTCCTTAAAGTCGTCGGCGCCTTGCTGCTGGTGTGGATAGGCATCAAGCTGCTGGTACCCGAGGAAGACGAGCACGGCAACATCAAGGGCAGCAGTTCGGTGTTCAGCGCGGTCAAGACCATCATCATCGCCGACTTCGTCATGAGCCTGGACAACGTCATCGCCATTGCCGGCGCGGCGCAGAACACCATCATGGATCATCAGCTGTATTATGTGATCTTCGGCCTGGTGGTCAGCGTGCCCATCATCGTCTGGGGCAGCACCATCGTCCTGAAACTGATCGACCGCTTCCCCGTGGTCGTTACGCTGGGCGCAGCGCTGCTGGGCTGGATTGCCGGCGGCATGCTGGTCACCGATGTGTTCGTGGTCGAGAAATTCGGCCCCATCACCCCCACCATCAAGATCGCTGCGGAAGTGATCGGCGCCGTTCTCGTCGTAGCTATCGGCAAATGGATCGCCAGCCGCAATTCTTCCAAAGGTCAAGCGAATGAGTCTGTTTAAGTCGGGCAGCAACAAGTCCAGCGATTCGGGCATGTCCTTGCTGCAGGGCCTGGGCATCCTGGCCCTGATCGGCATCGTTGCGGCGGTGCTGCTCAATTACTTTGCGTAGGCCGGCATGCCCGACACCCCCGCAAAGCTGGTGATTGCAACCCGCGCCAGCCGGCTTGCCTTGTGGCAGGCCGAGCATGTGCGGGATAGGCTGCAATCCTTGTATCCCCAGTGCCAGGTAAGCCTGCTGACCATGACGACGAGGGGCGATCAGATACTTGACCGCTCCTTGTCCAAAGTGGGCGGCAAAGGACTGTTCGTCAAAGAGCTGGAGACGGCGCTGCTTGACGGACGGGCCGATCTGGCCGTGCATTCCCTTAAAGACGTGCCGGTCGACATGCAAAGCCCCTTTGCGCTGTCGGTCATCCTGGATCGCGACGACCCGCGCGACGCCTTCGTCTCCAACGATTACGCCAGCCTCGACGAGCTGCCCCACGGCGCCGTCGTGGGCACGTCCAGCTTGCGCCGCGAAGCGCAGTTGCGCGAACGCTATCCGCATTTGCAGGTACAGCCTTTGCGCGGCAATCTGGACACCCGCCTGGGCAAGCTCGATCGCGGCGACTATGCGGCCATCATCCTGGCCGCCGCTGGCTTGCGCCGCCTGGGCCTGGCCTCGCGCATACGCAGCCATCTCTCGCCTCAGCAAAGCCTGCCGGCGGCGGGGCAAGGCGCTTTAGGCATAGAAATCCTTGAATCCCGCAGCGACATGCGGGCCTGGCTTGCCCCCTTGGGCGATGCCGCCGCCACGGCCTGTACCCTGGCCGAAAGGGCGGTGTCGCGGGTTCTGGGCGGCTCCTGCCAGGTGCCGCTGGCCGCCTATGCCCAGCTCGACGGCGATACCATCGCCGTTCAGGCGCTGGTCGCCGAGCCCGATGGTACGCGCGTCTTGCGCACGCAGACCCAAGGTCCGGCATCGCAGGCCGAGAGCCTGGGCGAGCAGGCGGCGCAAGACTTGCTTGACCAGGGCGCCAGCGCCATCCTGGCCAGGCTGTTGGCGTCGAACGCGGCCTCCTGAGGCGCAATCGTGCTTGAGGCGGCCGCCAAAGCCAGCGTCGTCCTGACGCGGCCCCATGGCAAGAACGAAGCCTTGGCCGCCCGCCTGAGTCGGGCGGGCTTGAACGCGCTGCTCTTGCCGGCCTTGCGGATATTGCCGTTGCATGGCCCGGTACCGCCGCCCGAACACTACGACCTCATCGTTTTCGTAAGCAGCAATGCCGCGCGTTTCTACATGGACGAGCTGGCCGCGCAGCGGCAGCCTTTGCCATGGCCCGCCGCCACGTGGGCGGCCGCCGTCGGCGCGCCCAGCGCCCGTTTCCTGCAAGACTACGGCGGCATCCCGGCCGGCCGCATAGTGCAACCCGATGCGCGGCGCGGCACGCAGGATTCCGAAGGCCTTTGGGCGGTGCTGCAACCCTTGTTGCCCGGCTTGAGGCGCGTACTGATCGTGCGCGGGCAGTCGGGCCGCGAGTGGCTGGGCGAACGTTTCCTGCAGGCGGGCATCGAGGTCGAGCGGCTGGCGCTGTATGAGCGTCGGGCTGCGGTGTGGGATGCGGAGCAGGGCGGGGCGCTGACGGCGGCGCTGAGGGCGGGTCCCTGTGTATTCCTGCTGACCAGCGGTGAAGGCGTGGATGCCGTGCAGGCGAATGTGCTGCGGCTGGGCTTGCAGGATGAATGGGGGCGATCGCGTTTCGTGGCCGTACACGAACGTGTTGCAAGCCGCTTACAATCCGCCGTCCAGGCTTCTGGTAAGGTGGAACCCCCGATGGTAAAACTATGCCAGCCCGACGACGATGCAATTTTCCAGGCCTTGGTTCAGACGATATCACCTTGAACGACAAGTGTGCCGTCTGCCTGGTTCGCGCGTCCCGCTTTGACGATTTTAAATTTGAATTAGTCAAACAGCACACTAGGATTACAATCTCGCCATGACTGATAAAAAACCCGAGATCACCCAGGCAGCGCAGACCGCCGCGCCCGCCGCTACTTCGTCCCCGGGGCCAGCAACGTCCACCGCGGCGCCCAAGAAAAGCACGGCGGCGGCGCCCAGGCAGCGCTCCATGCTTCTGCCCGCCTTTGTCGTGCTGCTGCTTATCGTGGTGGCTTTGGCGGCCTTCGCATGGAATCAGAAACAGCTGTTCGACGAAACCCGCCAGAACCTGGCCAGCCAGGCGCAAAGCAGCGCCAGCGCGGTCAATCAGGCGGTCGAGCAAGCCCAGCAGGCCTTGTCGCTGGCGCAAGAACAATCCCGAAAAATAAGCTCCCTGGAAAGTTCGCTGCGCGAATCCCGTGAACAGGCCGACGGTCTGGAGCAAGCCTTCCAGACCCTGACCGACAGCGGTTCCGATCTGGTCCTGATCAACGACGTCGACCACCTGGTAACGATTGCGCAGCAGCAGTTGCAGCTTAGCGGCAATGTCGCCAATGCAATCATCTCGCTTGAAACGGCGCAGGCGCAGCTTGCCCGGGCCAACCGCCCGACGCTGGCGTCCCTGCAGCAAACGGTCAACGGCGATCTGGACCGGCTGCGGGCCGCCTCCACCATAGATACCGCCATGCTGTCCACCCAGCTTGAAGAGCTCGGCAATCTTTTGGGTGCGGCGGCCTTGCTGGTTCCCGACGATGCCGCGCCTGAGCCCGTGCCGGCGCCCGCGGCGGCAACTGGCGGCGTTACCGCGGCCGATAGCGGCTACGCCGATCCCGATGCGCCTTGGTGGAAGCAGGGCATGGCGACCGCCGAGCAATGGTCGCGTTCGGCCTGGGACGCCATCAGCCAGGACCTGGGGCAGTTCATCACGGTACGCCGCGTCGACGACGCCACTGCGCTGCTGATGTCGCCCGACCAGGCCACGCGCTTGCGTGAAACCCTGCGCCTGCGCGTCATGACGGCGCAACTGGCGCTGCTGATGCATCAGCCCAATGTCTGGCGCTCTGAAACCGCCGCGCTGGTCAAGGCTCTGGAAACCCGTTACGACTCGCGTTCGCAGCAGGCGCGCCAAGCCCTGAAAATAGCTCGGCAGCTGGCCGATACGCCCATAGACGTCAAGTTGCCCACGGTGGACAACAGCCTGCAGGCCATCGCCACCTTGCGCGAGGCCAGCGTCAAGCAGGCCGAAGAGGGCGCCATGGCCGTGCCCGGCCAGCCGGCCGCCCCGCAAGCCGAGCCTGAAGCCGCAAGCCCGCAGACCGATCCGGCCGCCGTCAAGGCGGAGCCCGCGCCCGACGCGCCCGCCGGCGCCGCCGGCCAGCCGCGAGGGTAAGCCATGAGAACCTGGTTCTGGACCCTGCTGGTATTCATCGCCGCGGTCGCGCTGGCGCTGGTGTTGCGCGATCACAGCGGCAACGTGCTCATCATCGCCCAGCCGTGGCGCATCGAGCTTTCACTGACCCTGGCGGTGCTTCTGGTCATCGCCTGCTTCGTCATCTTGTACATCGTGCTGCGCGTGCTGGCCTGGGTGGGTGGCGGCCCGGAGCGCTTCCGCTCCTGGCGCAGCCTGCGTTCCGAAAAGCGCGAGCACGAGCTGCTGGAAAGCGGCTGGATCAATGTGCTGGAAGGCCGCTATACCGACGCTGAAAAAGACTTGTCCCGGGTCCTGGACAAGACCCGATCCAGCGGCCGCAAGGTGCTGGCCGGCCTGGCCTCGGCGCGCGCCTCGCATCATCTGGGCGAGTTCGAGCGGCGCGACCAGGCGCTGAC
>JBARWC010000092.1:0-9701 GCA_049646585.1 Burkholderiaceae bacterium
GCTCCAGCAAGGCCTGGTCACCGCCAACCCCTTGCTGGATCATGTCGCCGCCGTGTCGGTGGGGCTGGTCGACGGGCATGCGGTGCTGGACCTGGATTACATCGAGGATTCGGGTTGCGGCGCCGATATGAACATCGTCATGACGGGGGCCGGCGACTTCGTCGAGGTGCAGGGCACGGCCGAAGGCCAGACATTCCGTCGCAGCGAACTGGACGTCCTGCTGGGCCTGGCCGAGAACGGCATAGCCGAACTGGTTCGGCTGCAAAAGCAGGCCCTGGACGCATAAGGCCGCCCGAGGGCCTTGGCCTTAGGCCAGCATGCGGCCCACCATTTCCGTATCGGACATAGTCCAGACGCGTTCGATCAGCGCCTGGACTTCGCCCTTGCTGGCCGCATTGCGATAGACCCCCAGCCGCAAGGCCTTGTCTTCCAATTCTTCACGTGTAAGCGTATTGCCCGGATCGCCCTTGGGTTCGTCGACGCGGGCGAAGAAGCTGCGTCCGTCGCGGGTTTGCACGGTTACCTTGCCTATCCATTGCGCGGGATAGGCCGTGTCGACCTCGCTGTCCAATTTCATGTCGACCCGGCCACGGAACTGCGCGACGGCGGGATCGTTCAGCGCCGCATCGAACTCGGGCAGGCCGGCGCGATCGTGCAGCGCGATCAGGCCCAGCACCGTTCCCATGGAGAACTTGGACTGGTGCACCGTGGCCGGGTTGACGACGGGGCCCAGGACATCGATGGCGCCCTGGTGAACGTGGGCGACGACCGATGCAATGTCGTCGACGGCGAGGTGATTGGAATGGATGGCTTTTTGCAGCGCATCGGCCGCCGGATGCGTGTGGCGGCAGGAGGCATGGTATTTGAACGAGGTTTCCAGTACGGCCCAGCGCGAGCCCAGCCTGTCGGTCAGCTTGGCAGGATCGGCGTCGGTGGACATGCCGGCGGCCATCCCCTGCGGGCCTTCCAGTATGTGCTGGGCGCCGGTGAAGCCGTCTTGCGCCAGATAGGCGGCTATCAGCCCGTTGACCGCGGCCTTCGAGGTGTGCAACTGCTTGGAGTCCGCCGCATCGCGCAGGAATTCCCACAGGCCGGCCGACTGCGTGCCGGCCGAGCCGAAAGCGTGCAGCATCTGCTGCTTGTCCAGGTTCAACAGGCGGCCCACCGCGGCGGCCGCGGCCAGCGGGCCGGCGGTGCCGGTGGTGTGGAAGATCTTGTAGTGCGAGCGGCCCAGGAATTCGCCCACGCGTATGCCCGTCTCGTAGCCCGCCACGGCGGCGACCAGCAGATCGCGGCCGGATCGCCCCAAGGCTTGCGCCACGGCGATGGCCGGCGGGAAGACCACGGTGGCCGGGTGGAACACCGACCCGTTGTGGACGTCGTCCTGTTCCACCATATGGGCCGCCGCCGCATTGACCATGGCGGCGAACATGGGGCTGGTGGTTTTGCGGGTGACCAGGTTTTCAGAGGGGCCGCTGGTGGGGCCCATGGCGTCGGCGAACTTGGCGATGGTCTGCACCGGGCGGGCGCTGGAACCGGCCAGCACCGAAGCCAGGTAGTCCAGCATCAGGTCTTCCGTGCGACGCAGGACGTCGTCGGGTATGTCGTCGTAAGTCAGTTGGGCGGCGAACTGGGCAAGTTCCGCGCTGGGGTGGTTCATGGTCGTCTCCGGCATGGCGGTGTGCGTATCGTATGGGGTCGTCGTTAGAAGGAACGTGGCATCCCGAGCACGTGCTCGGCCACATAGGAAAGAATCAGGTTGGTGGAAATCGGCGCGACCTGATAAAGCCGGGTTTCGCGGAACTTGCGCTCGATGTCGTATTCGTTGGCAAAGCCGAAGCCGCCATGGAATTGCAGGCAGGCGTTGGCGGCCTCCCAGGAGGCATCGGCCGCCAGCAGCTTGGCCATATTGGCCTGGGCGCCGCAGGGCTGGTGGGCGTCGTACAGGCGGCAGGCCTCGAAACGCATCAGGCTGGCGGCTTCGACGTTGATGTGCGCGCGGGCGATGGGGAACTGCACGCCCTGGTTCTGGCCTATGGGGCGGTTGAACACCACGCGTTCCTTGGTGTAGGCCGTGACCTTGTCGATGAACCAATGGCCGTCGCCTATGCATTCGGCGGCGATCAGTGTGCGCTCGGCGTTCAGGCCGTCCAGTATGTACTTGAAGCCTTTGCCTTCCTCGCCGATCAGGTTCTCGGCCGGGATTTCCAGGTTGTCGAAGAAGAGCTCGTTGGTTTCATGGTTGACCATATTGGGGATGGGGCGCACCTGCATGCCGTGCCCGATGGCCTGATGCAGGTCGACCAGGAAGATGGACATGCCCTCGGACTTCTTCTTGACCTGATCCAGCGGCGTGGTGCGTGCCAGCAATATCATTAGGTCCGAGTGCTGGATGCGCGAAATCCAGACTTTCTGGCCATTGACGACGTAGCGGTCGCCTTTCTTGACGGCCGTGGTCTTGATCTTGGTGGTGTCCGTGCCGGTGGTGGGCTCGGTGACGCCCATGGATTGCAGCCGCAGCTCGCCGCTGGCGATGCGGGGCAGGTAGGTTTTTTTCTGCTCGGCCGAGCCGTGGCGCAGCAGGGTGCCCATGTTGTACATCTGGCCGTGGCATACTCCGGAGTTGCCGCCGTTGCGGTTGATTTCCTCCATGATGACGGACGCCGCCGCCAGGCTCAGGCCCGAGCCGCCGTATTCTTCAGGTATCAGGGCGGCCAGCCACCCCGCTTTGGTGAGGGTGTCGACGAATTCTTCGGGGTAGGCGCGTTCTTCGTCCAGCTTGCGGAAGTATTCCGGGGGAAACTGGGCGCAAAGATCGCGGATGGCATCGCGTATGTCCTGGAAGGCGGGTGTGTCCTGCGTCATGGTATGGGCGTCCGGGTTTATTACAATAAGGCTTACTTTGCCTGAACGCCGCAGGCTTGCCAATTATTGCTTGCTTAAGCGAGGGTTTGCCAATTTTGAAGAGAATGTTCGCATGGCGATGCATTTTGATCTGACGGACATGCAGTTGATGGTGAATGTCGCCACCGCGCAAAGCATGACGCGCGGGGCGGAGCGCTCCTTTCTGTCTTTGCCGGCCGCCAGCAACCGCGTCAAGAACCTGGAGGCCCATCTGGGCACCGCGCTGTTCTATCGCAACAGCCAGGGGGTGACCCTGACGCCGTCGGGCGAGGCCTTCATACGGCATGCCCGCATCGTTTTGCGCCAGCTTGAACACCTGCGCGGCGATATCCAGGAATACGCCAGCGGGGTCAAGGGGCGGGTCAGGGTGTATGCCAACACCACCGCCATGAATGAATTCATGCCCAATATCCTGGCCGCCTACTTGGGGGCCCACCGCGACGTGAACGTGGAGCTGCGCGAAAGGCTGAGCTATCTGGTGGTCAAGGCGGTGGCCGACGGGTCGGCCGACATCGGCATCACCGCGCAGGCCGGCGGTGGTGAAAACATCGAATTCCTTCCCTACCGCAGCGACCGCCTGGTGCTGGTCACGCATGAAGACCATTACCTGGCCGAAAGCCAGGCCGTCGACTTCGACGACACGCTTTCCTGCGATTACGTCGGCCTGCACGAGACCAGCGCAATCCACGCCTTTTTGTTGCAGGCGGCCGATGACCTGGGACGGGTGTTGCGCTTCCGGGTCGAGGTCAGCAACTTCGAGGCCGCTTGCCGCATGATCGCCGCCCACGTGGGTATCGGGGTCATACCCGAGTCGGCCGCGCGCCGCTACGTCAAGGAAATGCCGCTGAAGATCGTCGCCCTGAACGATGCCTGGGCGTTAAGGCAATTGCACATCTGCGTGCGGCAATTCGACAAACTGCCGGTGTTCGCCAAGGAATTGGTTTCCTTGCTGGTACAGGACGCCGCCAAAGGACATGAACATGAATAAAGTCGTACTGGCCTCCAACAATGCGGGCAAGCTCGCGGAATTTTCCGCCATATTGGGGCAAGCCGGCATCAGCATGGTGGCCCAGGGGGAACTGGGCGTGGCCGAGGCCGAAGAGCCCTACGGCACCTTTGTGGAAAATGCGCTGGCCAAGGCCAGGCATGCCAGCCGCGAGACCGGTCTGCCGGCGCTGGCCGACGACTCCGGCCTGTGCGTCCAGGCGCTGGGCGGTGCGCCCGGCGTATATTCCGCGCGCTATGCGGCGCGGGCCGGAGGCGAAAAATCCGATGCGGCCAACAACCGCCATTTGTTGACCCAGTTGGCTTCGATCCAGGACAAGTCGGCCTGTTATGTGGCCGTGCTGGTCTACCTGGAATCGGCCGACGATCCGCGGCCCATCATTGCCGAGGGCGTCTGGAACGGGGCCATCGTCGAGCCGGCGCGCGGGGCCAACGGCTTCGGCTACGATCCGCACTTTTACCTGCCCGATCTGGGCAAGACGGCCGCCGAGCTGCCGCCCGACCAGAAAAACGCCCTTAGCCATCGCGCACAAGCCCTCAAAGCCTTGCTTTCGGCCTTGCGCAGCCGCCGGCCTTGAAGCCGGCCGTACGCGGCCCGCTTGCCAGCTTGCAAGCGGCCGCCTGATTTTTCAGGATTCATTCCGTGCAGCCCATTCCACCTTCCGCGCCGCCCGCCGCGACCCGCAAACCCAGTGTGATCCCGACGGGCCCCGGGGGCCGGACCATATTTACCAGCCTGCCGCCGCTGTCCCTGTACGTGCATGTGCCCTGGTGCGTGCGCAAATGCCCTTATTGCGACTTCAATTCGCACGAGCTGGGCAAGGAACTGCCCGAGCAGGAATACCTCGACGCCTTGCAGGCGGATCTGGAGCAATCGCTGCCGCTGATCTGGGGACGGCAGGTGATTTCGGTGTTCATCGGCGGCGGCACGCCCAGCCTGCTGTCGGCCGCGGCGCTGGACCGGATGCTGGCCATGTTCCGCGCCTATCTGAATCTTCTGCCAGACGCCGAGATCACCATGGAGGCCAACCCGGGAACGGCCGAGGCGGGGCGCTTTGCCGACTACGGGGCCAGCGGCGTCAATCGCATGTCCTTGGGCATACAAAGCTTCGACGATCGCGCCTTGAAAGCCCTGGGCCGCATCCACGATGCCAGCCAGGCGCGCGCCGCCATCGAGTTTGCGCAGAAAGCGGTTCCGCGCGTCAACCTGGACCTGATGTACGCCTTGCCCGGCCAATCGCTGCAAGCCTGCGCCGACGATCTGCGCCAGGCCATGGCCTTCGGCACCGGCCATCTTTCCCTTTACCATCTGACGCTGGAACCCAACACGGTTTTCGCCAAGTATCCGCCGACGCTGCCCGACGACGACCTGAGCGCCGCCATGCAGGACCTGATCGCCCGGGAAACCGCGGCGGCGGGCTGGGAGCGCTACGAAGTATCGGCCTATGCGCGGCCGGGCGAGCGCTGCCGCCACAATCTGAACTACTGGGAATTCGGCGACTACCTGGGCATAGGTCCGGGTGCGCACGGCAAGCTGTCCTTCCACGACCGCATCATCCGCCAGGCCCGCCTGAAGAACCCGGTGTCCTGGATGGAAAAGGCCTTGCGGCGCGACGGCAGCCACCTGGCCGAAGACCGCGAAGTTCCCTGGAAAGAACTGGGCTTCGAGTTCATGCTCAATGCCTTGCGGCTGAAGCAGGGCGTGGAGCGCAGCAGCTTCATCGAGCGCACCGGCCAGTCCATATTGGTGGTCGAACCGGCCATCGAGCGGGCGGTCGCCAAAGGCCTGCTGGAAGACGATCGTTCACGTTTGAAAGCCACCGAGCGGGGCTGGGAGTTCCTGAACGACTTGTTGGCCGAGTTCCTGGATTGATCGTCATGGCGCCGCTTTGCACTAAAATATGCACCATAAAGGTGCATATTGCCCCATAATGGGGAATATCCATCACCGCAGCATTGCTTACTTAGCAGTTTGCCTTGTTTCCACGGCATTGAAACCTGGCACGCCGATTGCGTAAGCTTGTACTGTCTTATCCTATTTCTGATTTCATTGGTCCAGGAGCCATCCTTATGCCCACCCCCGAAGACGTAGTCAAACTCATTGCCGAACGCGAAGTCGCTTTTGTGGATTTCCGCTTTACCGATACCCTGGGCAAAGAGCATCACCTGACCGTTCCCGCCCATACGGTCGACGAGGAAAAGCTGGAAACCGGCGTCGCATTCGACGGTTCTTCGATCGCGGGCTGGAAGGGCATCGAAGCCTCGGACATGGTCCTGATCCCCGACGCGGGCACTGTGCGCATGGATCCTTTCCGCGAAGAGACCACCCTGAACATCACCTGCGACGTGGTCGAGCCTTCCGACTTGAAGGGCTACGATCGCGACCCGCGTTCGTTGGCCAAGCGCGCTGAAGCCTACCTGAAGTCCAGCGGCCTGGGCGATACCGCCTACTTCGGCCCCGAGCCCGAATTCTTCGTCTTCGACGGCATCACCTGGAACGACGACATGTCGGGCTGCTTCGTGAAGATCAAGTCCGAAGAGGCGCCCTGGTCGCGCGGCCTGGAGCTGGAAGGCGGCAATATGGGACATCGTCCCGGCCTGAAGGGCGGCTATGTGCCCGTATCGCCCGTCGACGGCTTCCACGACATGCGCTCGGAAATGTGTTTGTTGCTGGAGCAGCAGGGCGTTCCCGTGGAAATCCACCACCACGAAGTGGCGGCCCAGGGCCAGCTTGAAATCGGCACCAAGTTCAGCACCCTGGTCGAGCGCGCCGACTGGAACCAGATCATGAAGTACACCATACGCAACGTGGCCCACGTGTATGGCAAGACGGCCACCTTCATGCCCAAGCCCGTCGTCGGCGACAACGGCTCTGGCATGCACGTGCACCAGTCCATCTGGAAAGACGGCCAGAACCTGTTTTCAGGGAACGGCTATGCCGGCCTGTCCGAGTTCGCCCTGTACTACATCGGCGGCATCATCAAGCATGCCAAGGCGCTGAACGCCATCACCAACCCGGGCACCAACTCGTACAAGCGCCTGGTGCCGCACTACGAAGCGCCGGTGAAGCTGGCTTATTCGGCCCGCAACCGTTCGGCCTCCATACGCATCCCCTACGTCGGCAGCCCCAAGGGGCGCCGGGTCGAGGCCCGCTTCCCCGATCCCCTGGCCAACCCCTACCTGGCTTTCTCGGCCTTGATGATGGCGGGCCTGGACGGCGTGCAAAACAAGATTCACCCCGGCGACCCCGCCGACAAGAATCTGTACGACCTGCCTCCCGAAGAAGACGCGAAGATCCCCACGGTTTGCGCTTCGCTGGAAGAGGCCGTTGCCGCGCTGGATGCCGATCGCGAGTTCCTGACCCGCGGCGGCGTATTCAGCAATGACATGCTGGATGCCTATATCGAACTGAAGATGGCGGAAATCACGCGCCTGCGCATGACCACGCATCCGGTCGAGTTCGATATGTACTACAGCTTGTAATGGGCCCGGGGCGGCCTTGCGGCCGCCCTTGGCGCAACCCGGAAGAGCCATGGATGTAGCCGGCTACGATCTGCTGTCGACCGCCGTCCTGCTGCTGGATGGCCAGGCCAGGGTGGAACACGCGAATGCCGCGGCCGAAGAGCTGTTCGGCATTTCGCGCAGGCAGTTGGCCGGGCTGCCTGTCCATGCCTTGTTTGGTGAGGATGCCGCTTTGGCCGAACGCCTGCCCGGCGCCATCGACGGCGAATTCGGAATACTGCGCCAGGACCTGGCCGTCGACCGCCGGGGCGAGCCGCTAGCGGTCAGCCTGGCCATCGTGCCCTTGCATGGGCAGCCCTGGGCCGCCTTGCTGGAAGCCCGGCTTATCGAGCACCACGTCCTGCTGGACCGCCATCAGCAGCTGGGCAAGGAGCTGACCGCGCAGCGCGAGTCGCTGCGCAATCTCGCCCACGAGGTCAAGAACCCCCTGGGCGGCATACGCGGCGCCGCCCAGTTGCTGGATGCCGAGCTGGGCCCTGGCGCCTTGCACGAGTACACTCAGGTCATCATCGCCGAGGCCGACCGCCTGGCCGGCCTGGTCGACCGGCTGATCGCGCCGCAAGGCGCAAGCCTGCGCAAGGCCAGCTTCAACATCCATGAAATCTGCGAACGGGTGTACCGCCTGGTGGGAATGGAATTCCCCGCCATCGAGCTCATACGCGATTACGATGCTTCCGTGCCGGACCTGAATGGCGACGTCGAACGTCTGTTGCAGGCCTTGCTGAACATGGCGCGCAACGCCGCCCAGGCGTTGTCGGAGTCTCCTTCGGAGCAGCACCCCCGCCTGGTATTGCGCACGCGGATAGGGCGGCGATTGATGCTGGCGGCCGGCCAGGCCAGGCTGGGCGTTATCGTCTCCGTCATCGACAACGGGCCGGGCGTGCCGGCGCATCTGCATGACAAGATTTTCCACCCCCTGGTTACCGGCCGTGCCAGCGGAACCGGCCTGGGCCTGAGCCTGGCGCAAGACTTCGTCGAACAGCACGGCGGAGTCGTGGAGTTCGATACGCAGGCGGGGCGGACCGAGTTCCGCATGATCCTGCCTCTGGAGCAATGATGAAACCGGTATGGATAGTCGACGACGATCAAAGCATACGATGGGTGCTTGAAAAGGCGCTGGCGCGGGTTTCGATTCCGGCTCGCAGCTTCGCCTCGGCCGCCGAGGCCCTGGACGCCCTGGAGGATGGGCTGCCCTCGGTGCTGCTGACCGATGTGCGCATGCCCGGGCAGGACGGCCTGGGGCTGTTGCGCCGCGTCAAGCAGGATCATCCCGACCTGCCCGTCATCATCATGACGGCCTTTACCGACTTGAACAGCACGGTCGAGGCCTTCCAGAAGGGCGCTTTCGATTATCTGCCCAAGCCGTTCGACGTGAATGCCGCCGTGGCCCTGGTGCAGCGCGCCGCGCAAGCGGGGCCGCAAGAAGCAGCGGCTGGCGAGGCCCGCATCGACGAGCCGGCCGGCGCCGGCCGCATCATGGTGCAGTCGTCCTCGCCGGCCATGCAGGAAGTCTTTCGCGCCATTGGCCGTTTGGCCGCATCCAGCGTAACGGTATTGATCACCGGGGAATCGGGCACCGGCAAGGAGCTTATCGCCCGCGCCTTGCACGAGCACAGCACGCGGGCCGGCGGCCCCTTCGTCGCCTTGAACGCTGCGGCCATTCCCAAGGATTTGCTGGAGGCCGAGCTGTTCGGCCACGAGCGCGGCGCCTTCACCGGCGCCACGCAGCAGCGCCAGGGGCGCTTCGAAGAGGCGCGCAAGGGCACCTTGTTCCTGGACGAGATCGGCGACATGCCTTTCGAGCTGCAGACGCGGCTGCTGCGCGTGCTGGCCGATGGCAGCTTCTATCGCGTAGGCGGCTCGCAGGCAATCCATGCCGACGTGCGCATCGTCGCCGCCACGCACCAGCCGCTGGAACAGCGGGTGGCCGAAGGCCGCTTCCGCGAAGACCTTTTCCATCGCCTGAACGTCATACGCCTGCGCCTGCCGCCCCTGCGCGAGCGCAGGGAAGACATACCGGCGCTGGTGCAGCGCTTCATGCAGAACAGCGCCGACGATCTGGGGGTGCCGGTGCGCCGGGTCGCGCCCGAGGCCATGCGCTTGCTGGGCGCGTTCGACTATCCCGGCAATATCCGGCAACTGGAAAATTTTTGCCAGTGGCTGACGGTCATGTCGTCCAGCCACGTCATCGAAGCCAAGGATCTGCCGCCCGAGGTGCTGACCCAAGGGGAAACCGCCTCCGTGCAATCCGGCACGCCGGTGCCTGGGGC
>JBARWC010000093.1:0-60320 GCA_049646585.1 Burkholderiaceae bacterium
GTTCGGTCGCCAGACGCCCGCCTGCTGGGCCGGTAGCCGGCTGCCTCGGCCGCCGGGCCGTTCGGGAAAAACTCCACATTCTCCCGCTTGGGCAAGCGTGCTGAAGAGCTGGGCCGGCAATAGACCCCGGTCGTCTTGACCGCATAGACGAAATGGCCGTCCGCCGCCGGGTCGCGGTCCAGCAACGCCGCCCAGCGCTGATCGTCCGTCAGGTAGGCGGAAGCCGCCATCGCGTGTGAATCAAGAGTCGCCTTCATGGAGTGTCAACTGAGTGAGAAGGCATTCAGCATATGCCGGAATTCAAGCGCAAGCATCTTGTTTCTTGCGCTTGAATTGTTGATTACTCCGCTTGAGGCAAGGCATCCATACCCTGACTTGGGGAACTGCAACTGCATTCGCCATGGACACCAATGGACTGAAAAACTACATCCATGACGACACAAAAAAGATCCAAGAAGGGCCGGCGCTTGCAAAGCTATGGCACATACTCAATTCCCTCCACCGAAAATACTGGCACCCTTATTGCTTCATTCAATCTATAGTCACTCACCAAAGACATGCCGCTATAGATCTCAATTTATTCAACACACCCTGCACACACATCCTCGGAGACTTGAATGGATAGCCTGAAAGGAAAAAACGCCTTGATCACAGGGGGGTCAAAAGGAATCGGCTTTGCCATCGCTCAAGCGCTGGCATCCAAAGGATGCTCTTTACGCCTGCTTGCAAGAGATGCCGCGGGCCTGGAGAAGGCAAAGCAAGAGATCCAGAAGGCGTATCCGGTGGATGTGGTCGTGCGAGCCGAAGACCTGTCGAAACCGGACAGCGCCTCCGCTGTTGGCGCGGCCTTTCCAGAGACCGACATCTTGGTGAATTGCGCCGGGGCGATCAAACGCGGCGGTCTTACGGATCTGGACCTGGAGGCATTCCGTACAGCGTTCGATGGAAAGGTCATGTCCACCATTACGCTGACGCATGCGATTTATCCTCATATGTGCAATCGCAAGTCCGGCGTAATCATCAACATCATCGGGATCGCCGGAGAAAGGCTCAATCCCAAATCCATCGGCACCACCACGGCAAATGCGGCATTGATTGCGTTCACCAAAGCGCTGGGAGCGGAAAGCGTGGACCACGGGGTACGCGTGGTAGGCATCAACCCCGGGCTGATACGTACCGACCGGACGGCGGGCCTGCTCACGCCCACCACCGAGGCGGACCGTACCGCCTACGCAGCGCTAGTGAAGAACCTTCCCTACGGCCGCATGGGCGAGCCATCGGAGGTAGCGGATGCTGCTCTGTTCCTGGCCTCGGATTCGGCAAAGTACATAAGCGGCGAGGTGCTGTCCGTTGACGCAGGTTCCCGCTTTCGCACTTGACCTTGCCTAACAGGAACAGGCGCTAAGAATCGAATTTTTTCGTGTGGATTTGTACCGTCGCTTTCTCGAAAGCAAGACGGCGGGGTTTTATTTGCTTATTAAAACAGTGGAGACATCATGAAATTACTTTCAACTATTCTTGCCGCATCCCTTTCCCTCTTGGCGCCTCAGCTTGCTTCGTCCGCCGACGCCTACCCCGACAAGCCCTTGAAGATTATCGTGCCCTTGGCACCCGGTGGCACGACAGACATTCTTTCGCGCTACCTGGCGCAGGAACTGCACGCCAATCTGGGGGTGCCGGTCATAGTCGAAAACAAGCCGGGCGCAAACAACATCATTGGCACGCAAGCCCTGGCCTCCGCGCCGGGCGACGGCTACACGATGGGAATGCTGATCAGTACCCACACGATCAATCCGCATATCGCCAAATCCCTTCCCTACGATTCCCGCAAGGACTTCATCCCCGTGGCGCTCATTGCCAAGATGCCCGGGCTCATGACTATCAATCCCAGTGTGCCGGCAAAAACGCTGCAAGAATTTATAGCGCTTGCCAAAGCCAAGCCCGGTAAATTAGCGTATGGACAGCCTGGCGGGCTGTCTTCCGGGCACCTGTCCATGGAATACCTGAAGAAAGTTGCTGGTATCGATGTTTTAAGTGTTCCGTATAAAGGCGGCGGGCCGGCCATCGTCGACCTGGCGGCGGGGCATATCCAAGCCCTGATCAACAGTCCCACGTCTACCCTGCCATTTGTACGCGACGGCCGGGTTAAAGCCATAGCGACAACCGGCGCAACACGCCCGCCCGCATTGGCCGACATTCCAACGATTGCCGAATCCGGATTCCCCGATTTCGAGCTCTATGAATGGTACGGCCTCTTCTTCCCCGCCGGAACGCCGCAAAAAATAGTAGACCGCATGAATACAGAAATACTGAAAATCATGGCAACGCCCACCATGGCCAAACGCATTGAAGACATAGGCGCCGAATCCAGCACGTATACGGCAGGACAGTTTGCCGAATTCGTGGCCAGGGAGGACAAACAATGGGGTCGGCTCATCAAGCTGCTTGATATGAAACCCGAATAAACCCAGGCAGGAGTCCGCGCGGATGGCCGGACCCCGGCCGTCCGCCGCCGAGGGAGCAGGCCCCGTAATACATTCAAGGCCAACAGTTCCATTTCCGGCGCTTGAGTTTTTGGCTGCTCAGCCTGCCTTGCGGAAGGTGAAATTGATGCGCTCGCTCCCCAGCAAGGGATGTGGGCAATCTTTAAGCGGCATCACGCCGTGATAGCGCAGCCTGTCCTTGCCGCCCCACACCACCACATCGCCATGCTGCAGCGGAATCTTCACAGCCTTGTCGGCGCGTTCATGCCCGCCAAACAGGAAAACCGCGCTCATGCCCAGCGACACCGACACAATGGGCGCGCCGTAATCGCGTTCGTTCTTATCCTGATGCAGCGACATCCGCGCGCCCACCACATAGCGGTTCACCAGGCATGCATCCGGTTCGAAACCGGGGAAGCCCGTCGCCACGGCCGCCTCGCAGGCCAGGCGACGGAATATCGCGGGCATGGCCGGCCAGGGCCGGCCGCTGCTGGGATCGATTTTCGTGTAGCGATAGCCGCGCCTGTCCGTCGTCCACCCCAATGCGCCGCAGTTGGTCAAGGCCACCGACATCGAAAAACCGCCCGGCGTGACCATATGCCTGAATGGCGCCGCCTGTTCCACAGCCAGAATGGCGGGCAGCAACTCATCCACATAGGGCAGCGCAAAGCCGCGCAACACGAACGCGTCGCCGCCAATCGATTCGCGCTCGCCCACTACAGGAGGAAACAGTTCGCCATTCATTCCGGCTGGATGCTCATTGATTGCATTGCGTCCGTTCCCAACGCAAAAGATCGCGCTTGCGCTCGGGCCCCCAGCGATAGCCCGTAATCGAGCCATCGCTGCGCACTATCCGGTGGCAGGGCACTACAATGGCCAACGTATTGGCCGCGCAGGCGCTGGCGACGGCACGCACTGCCTTGGGCAGGCCCAGGAACTGGGCCAACTGGGTATAACTGAGCGTCTCGCCCACGGGAATGTTGCAAAGTGCGGACCAGACTCGCTGCTGAAATGGCGTCCCGCCAATATCCAGATCCATGGGCTCGTCGACCGCCCGTTGATCAATGTATCGGATCACACGATCCAGATCGTTGCCGGGAAGGCGGGCAAGTTCCACCCGCTCGCTATGCGGAAAGGCATCGCGCAGTTGATCGCCCAGGCCTGCGGCATCATCACCCAGGAATATCGCGCAAATGCCACGTGTACTACGGGCAACAAGAATAGCCCCTTGTTCGCAATGGCCGATGGCATACTGGATCGGGCCGGCCGGACGCGAACCGGGAGCACGAAAATGCAGTGTGAAAGCAGGGGTATTGATCGTTTCCATGGTCGACACTCGTAATCATCGTGAAAGAATACCAAGTGTAGGGAAACCGATGGCAAGGAACACTCCGCTCCTTGCGGTTGAATTAAGGTGAAAAGCTCGTTGTATCCTATAGCTACCCAAAGGAACTTCAGCGCGCCCTGGCAGGCGCGCATCCCGGTCAAGCAAGAAAGGCCTCAACATGAACAACAAACGATTATTGGACACGGTGGCAAGCCTGACGCGCTTGGTGGAGGGCCGCGCCCCCGGGGATGATGCAGTCCTGGACCAAGCCCGAGGGTTGATGAGCGGCCTGGTCGCTCAAGACGACTGGCTGGAAGACACCTTTGCACAGCCGCATCCGGAGTTCTACCGACAATACTTGCTGTACGGCGATCCGCTGGACCGATTTTCGCTCGTCAGCTTCGTCTGGGGGCCGGGGCAGAAAACGCCTATTCACGACCATACTGTCTGGGGCGTCATTGCCATGCTGCGAGGCGCCGAACTGGAGCAGCGTTATCGCCGCGCCGACGGCGGCATGATGGCGGTCGGCGCGGAAGCTCGCCTGAACGAAGGCGAGGTCTCCTGCGTCTCGCCGGTTATTGGCGACATCCACCGGGTCAGCAATGCTTATGCGGATAAAGTCTCCATCAGCATCCATCTATATGGCGGCAACATCGGGCGCATACATCGCTCGGTGTACGACCCGCAAAGCGCCGAGCCCAAGGGATTCGTCTCGGGCTATTCCAACGCACTGACACCCAATTTATGGGCGGAATGACGCCTGCCGGCGCGCCCTGCAACTAACCATGGCGTCTCGCCGCCCCTTCCTCCTTCGAAGCCTGACCCGTCAGGCCCTGGCCTGGTGCCTGCTTCTGCTGCTTGCGGGAGCCGCGCTGGCGGCCTGGCAGTATCGGTCGCTCATGATTACGCTGGACAATGAAAGCGACGTCTTGCACAGGCTGGCCTCGCAACGAGCGGGCCAGCACGATGCGCACTTGACGGCGCTATCGGCCATCGCCACCGCTTCCGGCGATGCGCAGCACCGCCTTTTTCTGGATGTGGCTGAAACCATTGCCCGCTTCTACCCACGCATCGACGACATCCAGCTTGTCCCGTTCGACGCCAAGCTGTCACCGGTGGGGATAGGGCCGCTGACGCCCGAGCTGGCCCAAAGCATACGCGTCGCGGCCAAGGGGTCCGACGGGCAGCTCGCCATGCAAGTCTTCCCCGGCCGCGCCGAGCACTACATCCTGGTCAAGCGCAGCCCCAATTCGGCCGAGGCGCGCTATGGTCTGATGCTCGGCATCGATGCGCGCCAGCTCATCGGCGAGGCCAGCTCATTCTGGTCCAAACCCGGCGTCCTGCTGCAGCTATCCATGCCTGACGGCCAGGCGCTGCTGCAACGCAGTTCCGCCTCGGCAGGCACGATCCGTTATTCCAAGGTGCTGGCCAGCGCGTCCCAACCCCTGGTCCTTGAAACAGGCATGACGATAGGGCCGGCCGACCTCTTTCCCCCACTGCCGACGGTGTTGACGCTGCTGTTGGTCAGCGCCGCCTATTTCGCCCTGCTGGCCGCCCGGCGCCAGCGCCTGCGTACCCGCGTGGCGGTTGAGCAGGCGCGCCTTAGCGCGCTGGAATCTCGCCTGGCCCATGCCTCGCGGGTAAACGCGCTGGGCGAGATGGCTAGCGGCCTGGCGCACGAGCTGACCCAGCCGCTGACGGCGATTCTGGCTCAGGCGCAAGCTTGCCGCAGGATGCTGGGACAAGACGGCAATCCCATACTTGCCCCGGTAATTGAAGACACCATTACGCAAGCAAAACGGGCATCCGCCATTCTGGAGCGGTTCCGCAACTGGTCACGGCCCCAACCCGAATCCGTATCCGCCTTCGACCTGCGCGACGCCCTGAAGAATGTGCAGGCCCTGCTGGCGCCCCAGGCCGCCTCGTGCCATGCCATGCTGACCTTTAATGTTCCCGACACGGCGGTATTGGTCAAGGCGGACCCGGTCGAAATGGAACAAGTCGTCTTCAACCTTGTGCGCAACGCCCTCGAAGCGGTAGACAAGCAGGATCCCGCCCGGGTAACCGTCACGCTGAAGCCAACGGCTTCCAAAGTCATCCTGGATGTCAGCGACAATGGCCCCGGCATCGCCCCGCAACTCAGGGACAGGCTGTTCACGCCGTTCACCACGACCCGGCCCGGCGGAACAGGCCTGGGCCTGGCGCTAAGCCAGCGTCTGGTCGAGCGCGCCGGCGGGGAAATCTTCCTGGCCCAGGATGGCCCAGGCGCAACGTTCCGGATCACGCTGCCATCCAACAATCCTCCAGTGGAGCCCGCGGCATGACATATCCGGTTTATCTGGTCGACGACGACGAAGCCGTATGCCGCGCCCTGACCCTGCTGCTGTCCACCGTAGGAATCCAGGCAAGCGCCTTCACCGACCCTCAAGCATTCCTGGCCCAGATCGCCACGCTCAAGCCCGGCTGCCTGATCCTAGATATCCGCATGCCTGTTATTTCAGGATTGAAGCTCCAGGAGCGACTGGCCGAAAGCGGCGTCGACTGGCCGACCATCGTCATCTCTGGCCACGGCGACATCGAAGCCTGCCGGCGCGCCTTCCGCAACGGCGCGGTGGACTTCCTGTCGAAACCCATCGACGAGCAAGACCTTATCGATGCCATACAAAAAGGCCAGAATGCGCTCGATCACAATCTGCGCCATCAGGCGCAGCAGGCGGAAACCTTGAACCTGCTGGCAGCGCTTACGCCGCGCGAGCGCCAGGTGCTGGACCGCGTCGCCCAAGGCTACACCACCCGCCAGATCGCGGACGCGCTAAGCCTTTCTCCGCGCACCGTCGACACGCACAGGGCCGCCATCGGCACCAAATTGGGCACCACATCGCAAGCCGAACTCACGCGCCTGTGGCTGGAAGGGAACGACAACGCCTGAAAATGCTCAGTAGAACTACGTAGTTCACTGAGAAAGCTACGAATAACCCCCGAACGGCACGCGCAGTATTCTTTCCATGTTCACTGTTCACCTTGGAAAGGAAGCAAAAAATGCTCCGCAAACTCTCTGTTGCCGCCCTCTTGTTCGCACCCGTCCTGGCCTCCGCCGCCACCCAACTGCCCAGCGCGCCTTACCTGCCGCTGACGCTGGCAACCCAGGCCGCCCAGGTCGCCCTGAAAACCTGCGGCGATCAAGGCCACAACGTCAGCGTCGCCATCGTCGCCCGCGACGGTTCCACCAAGGTGCTGCTGAAGGCCGACAACTCCGGCCCACACACCGCGACCAGCGCGCAAGGCAAAGCCTTCACTTCCGCCGGCATGGGCCGCGACACCGCCGGCCTGGCCGACTTCATCGCCAGCAAGCCGGCCAACGAAGGCCTGCGCGACATGGATCCCCGCATGGTCATCCAGGCCGGCGGCCTGCCGATAAAGTTCGACAAGGCATTGGTTGGTGGTATCGGCGTCGGCGGCGCACCCTCGGGTGACATCGACGCTGGCTGCGCCGCTGCCGGCCTGAAGGCCATCGGCGCGCAATAAGTCACCGTTGCAAGGGCGCAGGCGCCGTCAGGCGTGTGCGCCCACCGGCGCTTGTGGCTAGTCCGCAGCCGGCCTTGCCGGCTCAAGCCTTGCCGGCGCTACGGACTTCCCAACCAGTTGGCGGGCCTGCAGGACACGGTCCGCCATTTCAACAAAGCCGGCGCCGTGGCCGGCATCACAAATCCAACGGGGCGGATGAGCCAGCTTGCTCAAATGATGCTTTATGTTCGCAACGCCCACGCTTAATGCATAAGCCCGAAAAAGCGATTCATCGTTGGGCGCGTCGCCAATAAACAATACCCGCCGCGATTGCTCATCGGGGTCAATAGCCAGGTCGTCGGCCAGCAACTGCGCCGCCATGGTGGCTTTGTCGTAGTCGCCAAACCAGGCATTGACGTGTATGGAGCTGGCGCGCGCACGGGCGCCGGCATCCTCGAATATCTTGATGATGGTGGCTATGCTGGATGCGGGCAAGGGGCCCACATCCTGCGAATGGTCAATGGCCACATCGGCAAGCCGGTATGCCTGGTCGGCCGCCATGCGAGCCTCGGGCACCGCGGCCAGCGCCTGCTGCGCAATTTCCAGCAGCCGCTGCTGGTCGGCCCGCAATTGTTCCAATGGCCGTACGAAATGCCGCCTGAGCCCGCCGTTGGGCCGCATCTGAAAGCTGAATGCGCCGCTTTCCCCGATAACGGCCGCCACCGGCCAGGCACGCACAATGTGATCGCACCAGCCCGCGCAGCCACCCGTAACCGGTATCACCCGCAGCCCGCCGCGCGCCAATCTCTCTATCGCATCCAGCGTCGAGGCCGACAACTTGCCGCCCCGCGTCAAGGTATCGTCCACGTCCGTCAAGATAACGTCGACCTGGGCAAGCAATTGCAGATCCGCATCGGCGTAACGGGTCATTTCTTCTCCTGAAAATCGGGTAAAACAGAATCTGGCGCCTCGGTGTTCGACGCAATATGGCAGGCAACGCCGGCCTCGCGCAGGGCATGCGCCAAGGGATCGGGAGGCGCCCGGTCGGTGATCACCCCGCTTAACGCATCCAGGGGAGCCACGACCTCAAGCACATGCAGATCGAATTTCGTGTGGTCCGCCAGCAAGTAAATGTGTTCGCAGCGCTCGATCATGGTTCGCTTGACCCAGGCGGCCTGGCGGTTTACGTCCATGACGCCGCCGGCCCCCAGGCCGCTGGCGCCGATGAACGCAATGTTGGCGTGAAAACGCCCCAGGAACTCGGTGGTGTCCTGCCCGAACACGCCGCCTTCGTGCCCATTGAATTCGCCCGGACAGACTATGGTGGTGCACTGTGATGGGGTCAATGCCGAGGCCACCGGGTAGCTGTTCGTGATCACCGTCAATGCTTCGCTGCCGCGCGCCAGTTGCCAGGCCAATTGCGTGGTGGTCGAGCCGGCATCCATCATCAGCACCTGGCCGCTGGACACGAACGAGGCTGCCAACATCGCAATGCGGGAACGCTCATCCACGGTCGATTGCTCACGCTCGAATATCGACGGCTGCACCCCCATAGGCTGGGCAACCACCCCGCCGTGCGCACGATTGACCAGGCCGCGCTGGCTCAAGGATTCAAGATCGCGGCGTATGGTCTCGGTCGTAACCTTGAAACGCTCGGCCAGCAACGCGATGCGAATATGAGGCGTGTGGCGCAGCGCTTCAAGTATCCGGGCTTGCCGTTCATCCTTGCGTGGTTTACGGATCATGACGTGAGAGGCCTGATAAGGGGTTGGCTGGGCTGCTACGTCGCCTTCGCAGATAAATTCGCGGCTGCCTCAGAGATGCCAGCCACATCGAAAGTGTGATGATAGCAACATTTTTTGCCAACAATTATTGTAATAAACAACTTTTATGAGTAATCTACGTTGGCAGACAACAACATTTCAGTTGATTAGACGTAAAAATCAAAAAAGAGAGGAGCCATGAAATTATCTTTAGCCAGTATGACTCGGCCCATCTGGGGGCTTACCTGCGCCGCAGCGCTTGCCGCCATGATGCTTCCCGCCACAAGCGCCGTTGCAGCCGAATGCAGTAATCGCGGTGCGCTAGCCAGCATCTATTGCGACACAAACGGCGACATGGTTGCCGACACCCCCACCGATCCGAAAAAACTGCTGAACCCCGATACGCTGGTGTTCGCCTATACGCCGGTCGAAGATCCCGCTATCTACGCCGACATCTGGAAGCCTTTTATCGAACACCTTAAAAAAGTCACGGGCAAAGACGTGCGCTTCTTCGCCGTTCAGTCCAATGCCGCCGAAATCGAAGCCATGCGCAGCAACAGGCTTCATATCGCCGGCTATTCCACCGGCCCGACTCCGTTTGCCGTCAACCTGGCGGGCGCGGTGCCGTTCGCACTCATGGGTTCGGAAAACGGCAACTTCGGCTACACGCTGCAGGTCTATGTGCGCAAAGACAGCGGCATCAACACCATGGCCGACCTGAAAGGCAAGCGCGTCGCCCATACATCGCCAACGTCCAATTCCGGCAACCTGGCTCCGCGCGCGCTATTCCCCAAACAGGGAATCACACCCGAGAAAGACTATAAGGTCGTGTATTCGGGCTCGCACGATCAGTCCATGCTGGGCGTGGTCGCCGGCGATTACGATGCCGCTCCGGTAGCGTCGGAAGTCGTCGAGCGCATGGCCGAGCGCAAGCTTTACAACCCGGACGACGTCAAGATCATCTACGAGTCCAAGCGCTTCCCCACCACCTCGTATACCTATGCCCACAACCTTGACCCAAAACTGGTCGAGAAAATCAAAGAGGCTTTCTTCAGCTTCGACATGAAGGGCACGGCGCTGGGCAAGGAGTTCACCGGCGTCACCAAATTCGTTCCTATCACCTATAAGGAAGACTGGTCGGTCATACGAGACATTCAGGAAGCCAACGGCGTTACCTACACGACGAAAAACCTGAAATAACCTTCATCGGCATCAGTACCCGGCATGCCCCCAATAGCGGGAGGCATGCCGGCAACGCCGCAAGAAATACAAAAGAGCCACCTATGCTTCGTATCAGCCGCCTGGTCAAACGCTACGGCAATGGGAATCCCGTCCTGCAAGGCCTGGATCTGGAAGTTCCCGACGAGTCCATCGTATCCATCATCGGCGCATCCGGAGCAGGAAAAAGTACACTTCTGCGCTGCATCAACCGCTTGGTCGAACCCACATCGGGCAGCATCGAACTGAACGGCGTCGAACTGACCTCGCTCAAAGCCGAGGGGCTGCGCCGCTCTCGCCGGCATATCGGCATGATCTTTCAAGGCTTCAACCTGGTCGACCGACTGACCGTCATGGAAAACGTGCAATGCGGCCGCCTGGGCTACATCCCCTACTGGCGTGCCGCCCTAAGGCGCTATCCGGCCGAGGACATCGAACGCGCATTTCATCTTATGGAGCGCGTGGGCATCGCACACTACGCCAACAAGCGTGCGGATGAACTTTCCGGAGGCGAGCGCCAGCGCGTCGGCGTCGTGCGCGCGCTGATGCAAGAACCGCAAATCCTGCTGGCCGACGAACCAACGGCTTCGCTCGACCCGGTGACATCGCGCCAGATCATGGAGCTGCTGCAAAAACTGGCGGACGAGTTCAAGCTGCCGGTGCTGATCAACATCCACAACGTGGCCGAAGCCAAGGAATTCACACGCCGCATCGTCGGCATGCGCTTCGGCCGCCTGATTTTCGACGGCGCACCCGCCGAACTCGATGCGGATGCCATGCACCGCGTATACAGCGGCACACCCGCCGCCGAAAGAGCCAATGCCGAGCTCGGCACACTGGAAGCCGCAGCCTCATGAGCAGCCAGCCATCCTCGTCGCCGCGAGCCTGGCGCAAGCCGCCCTTCATCGCCAACCCGCTGCTGCGCTGGGGGCTGATCGCCGCAACCATTATCTACGTGGTCTGGGTCGCCTACACGCTGCCCTTCAACTGGGCTCGCATCAGCGAAGGCATGACGCGGGCCGCCCGCATTTTCTCCGGCGCCATCCCCCCCAGCTTTGCGCGCCATGAATTATTGATCGACGGCTTCCTGGAAAGCATGCAGATCGCCATCCTGTCGACACTGCTGGGCGTGGGGCTCAGCATCCCCATCGCATTCATGGCGGCGCGCAATATTGCCGCCAAGCCGGTTTATCTGTTGGGACGCGGCCTGATCATTCTGGCGCGCAGCTTCCACCCCGTGATCGTCGCCATCATATTCGTCAAGGCGGTGGGCTTTGGGCCCGTGGCCGGCATCCTGACCCTGACCATTTACTCGATCGGGTTCGTGGCCAAAATGCTGGCCGAACGAATCGAAGAAATCGACTGGGGCCAGGTCGAGGCCTTGCGCAGCACCGGCACACGCTTCTTCACTGTGCTGCAGTTCGCCGTGTTGCCGCAGATCATGCCCCGCCAGATCGGCCTGTCCATGTATCAGCTGGACAGCAACCTGCGCGCATCGGCCGTGGTCGGCATCGTGGGCGCCGGTGGCATAGGCTCAACGCTCATGAACGCCTTTGGCCGCTATGACTACGACTTCGCCCTGGCCATAACCATGATCATCATTGCTGTCATTTTAGTTAGCGAAGCCGTCAGCGGCCGCATCAGGAGGGCCATCTGGTGACCCAGTCCATCGCCGACCGGGCCTGGGCCCGCTATACGGGGCGCGAACGCTGGACGCGCCTGGGTATCTTCGCCATCACGGCATTGATCGTCAGTTGGTCTCTGGCCTCCATCAATATCATCTGGCCCTGGGTATGGGACGCCCCCGCCCAAATCAGCGACCTGGCGGCCCGCATGGTGCCGCCCGATTTCTCCAGCATCCACGCCATCATGTGGGCACTGATAGAGACCCTGAACATTGCCACCATCGCAACGTTCATTTCGATCTTCGTCTCGCTGCCGGTAGCCTATATTTCGGCGCAAAACACCACGCCGAACCAGGCAACCTTATGGCTGGGCCGCTTCATACTGGTATCGAGCCGCTCGGTCAACACGCTCATCTGGGCTCTTTTGTTCGTAGCCATTTTCGGCCCAGGCGTGATGGCGGGCATCATTGCCATCATGTTCCGGTCGCTGGGCTTTCTGGGCAAACTTCTGGGCGAAGCCATCGAAGAAATCGACCGGCGGCCAGTCGAAGCGCTGGAAGCCACCGGCGCCTCGCGCGCCAAAGTCATTCTGTATGCGATAGTCCCGCAGGTCGTACCCACGTTCTTTGCCGTCAGCATATTGCGCTGGGACATCAATCTGCGCGAATCGACCGTACTGGGCCTGGTGGGCGCCGGCGGCATAGGCGTAATCCTGCAAAGCTCCATCGATACCCTGGACTGGCGCACAGTAGCCACCATTTTGCTGGCCATCATCGGGCTGGTCGTCGCAGGCGAAGCCATCGCCGCATGGCTGCGCAAGAAGGTGATTTAGGTGGTGGCGGCGTTGCGTCTTCAATGGCCGCAGCCAAGTAAAAAGGGCTAAGTAGATTGCTCGGCTATCACAGGCTTGTTCGCATACAACTGCGTGACATACGATTTATTGTGTGGGCCGCCGTCCACGGTCAGGGCGGCGCCGTTCACATAGGCGGCACGCGACGACGACAGGAACACGATCACATCGGCGATCTCTTCCGGCATGCCCCAGCGCTGCCCCACGGGCACCGATATCGCTTCCAGCCCCTGGCGTACGCTTTGCGTGGTCTCGGCGCCTAGGTCGCCGCCGATGGCCTGCGACTCCCACAGCTTGAAACGGTCTTCCGACTTTACGACGCCGGGAATTACGCAATTGACCCGCACGCCATGCTCGGCAAGCTCGGTCGCCAGGTCGATTGAAAAGCGGACCTCGGCGGCCTTGGCCGGCCCGGTGCAACTGGAACCGGGCGGAAAATTGCCGCGTATCGCCGTGCGGCCCGACACGTTGATGACAACGCTGCCGTCCGCCTTCTTCAACAGACCCAGCGAACGCTGCGTGACGCGAAACTGCGCAAAGAAATTCATGGACATGCCTTCCAGCAGGTCTTCGTCCGTGACGTCGGCGAAAGGCTTGTAGATGCCCGTGCCGGCATTGTTGACAAGGACATCCAACCGGCCGTATTCACGATCCAGATGATCCACCAGGCGGCCGATATCCGCCGGCTTGGTGATGTCCGCCTGCACGGCGTCAATGGTGGCCCCCGTGATGCCGCGTACATGCTCCACTGCCTGATCCAGCCGCCCCTGATCCCGTCCGCAAATGACGACCCGTGACCCTTCCCGCGCATAAGCGCAGGCCGTCGCCAGCCCGATGCCGCGGCTTCCGCCCGTGATGCAGACCACCTTGTCCGACAGATTCAAATCCATGATGTCTCCTTGCACCTTCCGCCGCTTGCTCGCGCCGGAAGGAATGACTTATTTATTGGGTAAGGGCCGAAAGACCGGCACGCACAAATCCGAGGATTGCGTGGGTGCGAAACACACTTCGACCGGCATGCCGATGGCAAGCGCATCGAAGTCGCAATCGACGATGTTGCTAAGCATGGTCGGCCCTTCTTCCAGCGTTACGTACGCGGTCGCAAAAGGCACGGCGGCGCGGCGCATCACGCTGTAGCTGTAGATGGTTCCCTTGCCGCTAGCCTGCCGCCACAGCGTCTTTCCGCCCTGGCAAAAAGGGCATACTTCGCGGGGATACCAGTGCGCCTTGTCGCAACCTATGCAATGCTTGATAAGAAGGCGCCCTTCCTTTGCCGCGTCCCAGAAGTGCTGTGTCTCCACGTTGGGGATAGGTGCGGGAAATTCTCTTGCTGAAATCGGCTGCATATTATTCACGCTCCAGGATTAAGGTGGCGCTGCCATGGCGAGCCGCCAATTGCCCGCCCGTGCCATGGGCCAGCGCAAGCCGGCAGTTGGGAACCTGGACCGCCGGGTTCGCCTCGCCACGCAACTGTCTGACCGCTTCGATGATTTTCGTCATGCCGCCGCGATTGCCGGGGTGGTTGCTGCACAGCCCGCCGCCGTCCGTATTGAAGGGCAGCTTTCCCACACCCGATATCAGGTTGCCATCCTGCACGAACCGGCCTCCTTTACCTTTCTCGCAAAACCCAAGGTCCTCCAACTGCATCAGCACGGTAATGGTGAAGCTGTCGTAGATGGACGCATACTGGATATCGCCGGGCTTGACCCCGGCTTCGGCGAACGCCTGGGCTCCGGAATAACGCGCACCGGAATAGGTAAGGTCGAAGTACCCTCCCGAAAGATGCTTGACGGTCTCGCCGCTGCCACGGACCTTCACCAAAGGCCGCTTCAATCGCCGTGCAATCTCGGGGCGCGCCACGATGACGGCGCCGCCCCCGTCGGTGATCACGCAACAGTCAAGACGGTGCAAAGGGTCGGCCACGACGGGCGAGGCCAGCACGTCTTCCACCGTCAGCACATCACGCAACATGGCGTTGGGGTTATGGCTGGCATGGTGCGAGGCCGCCACCTTGATCCACGCAAGCTGCGCGCTGGTGGTGCCGTACTCGTACATATGCCGTAAGGCACACATGGCATAGCCGTTCACATTGCTCATGCCGTAGGGGAACTCGAATTGGGCGTCCGGCTGCGAAGCGCTGCGCATCTTGGGCTGCAAGCCCGTGGCAACCCCTTCGCTGCGCGGCCGGCCCGCCAGCGTCACCAGTGCCACATCGCATTTGCCCCCGGCAATGGCCTGCGCCGCATGGCTGACGAGCGACAGGTAGGATGCTCCGCCAATGTCTGTGGAATCGGCGTGGCGCACGCGCAGGTTCAAATATTCAGCCATGGAGGTAGGCCCCATGCCGGGCGCGTCGCCGGAGCAGAAGTAACCATCCACGTCATCGCGCGTAAGCCCGGCATCTTCCAGGGCCCCCATGGCGATCTCGGCGTGCAGCTGCGCCAATGATTTGTCCGGTGCATGCCGGGTCGGGTGCTCGAATGCGCCGACGATATAAGCCTTGCCGTTGATGCTCATGATCCGCTCACTATTCAATCCGGGCCGCGACAGGGTCCAGCAGCGCGGACGCCTTGCCGCGCAGGACCACCTTGTCGCCGACATGGGCTTCAAGCTCGATCCGCAGCGCATCGCCATCGCGGTCGATGATCGACGAACGGGTATCGACGGTTTGCCCCGCGAACACGGGGGCCAGGAAGCGGGCCGACAGCTCCGTCACCGTGGCTTGTTCTCCCATATGCTCCGACAGGCAATGCGCGGCGAACGCCATGGTCAACATGCCATGCACCAGCACGCCTTCAAGCCCGGCTTCTCGCACAAAGGGGTAGTCGTAATGCAAGCGACTGAAGTCGCCGGATGCGCCGGCATACTTCACCAACTGCGTCGTGGAAATCGGGCCGTGGCTTGCACTATGCGTATCGCCCACGGCCAGCGTTGCTTTGTCTTTCATGATTGCTCCTTGCTCTGGGTCCGGCTATGCGCGCTGCAATGCGCCAGGCGCGCGATACACCGCAATGCGCCCGTTGGTGACAACCAGCTTGCCGTGCTGATCCATAGCCCGTAGTTCCTGGGTCAGGATTTCCATGGTTCCGCTGCGTCCGGCCTTTTCGTCGATACGCACAAGATGCAACTGGCACGTCAGGATGTCGCCGGACACGATCCTGCGCACATACTTGAAGTACTGCTCCCCCGCCAGCACCCGGCTTTCATCCAGGCCGAGCATCCAGGGCTGGCGCTCGGGCGGTCTGAAGCTGGCCGGAAAGGTCAGGGGCGCCACCAGCCCGGAAAAGCCACGGCTCTTGGCGTATGCTTCGTCTCGCGAAAGCGGGTTATGGTCGCCTATCGCTTCCGAGAAAGCTCGTATTGAGCCTTTCTCGACTTCGATGACGAACGGTTCCGTCGCGGTTCCTACAAATGAACGATCCACTTCCATATTCAAGCTCCTGCCTCGATGAGTTCCCCGGTTTTCTGCTTCTGCAGCACAATGAGCGCGTCCAAGGCGCAAAGCCTGCCCGTCAGGCGGTCCAGAACCAGGGGGTTCACATCGATTTCACTGATCCTATCCCTTGCGGCGTCTGCAAATCGGCTTAGCTTGGCAAGCAGCTTCGCCAAGGCTTCCCGGTCTATCGGCTGCTGTCCGCGCACGCCATCCAGCAAGGCCTTGCCGCGCAGTTCCTCTATCATGCCCAGCGCCTCTTGATGGTCGAAAGGCGCTACACGCATCGACACGTCTTTCAGCACCTCCACAAAAATTCCGCCCAGGCCCAGCACCACGACGGGGCCGAATTCCGGGTCGGTGGTCATGCCCACGATCAGTTCCGTCCCGGCGTCCACCATTTGCTGGACCAGGGCCTTCCCGCCGCTTACCCCGGCCCCCCGCATGCGTTCCATGGCGGACCGGAATGCCGAGCGCACATCATCTTCGTTGCGCAAGCCAAGAAATACCAAGCCAAGATCCGACTTGTGCATGATGTCGGGGTGCTCGCCCTTGAGCACCACGGGAAAGCCCAGATCCAGCGCGGCGTTGACGGCCTCGTCTTCGCTTTGCGCAGCGGATTCCCGGGTAACGGGAAACCCCAGGGCGGCAAGCACCTGCTTGCTGGCCCTTTCGGTCAACGCCGACTTGCTCCCGGCGGACGATGTCGCCAACAGGTCGAGCGCGCGACGCACGTCGGCATCGCCGTCGACGGCGCCTGCGGCTTGGTCGGTATGCCGCGCGCTGAATGCGCAATAGGAATCCAGCGCCCGAATCGCCGCAGCCGCCCTTGCAGGCGTCCTGAAAACCGGGATGTCGCTTTCCACCAGCAGCTTGCGGCCCTGGCCCTCGAAATCGCCGCCCGCCCAGATGGCCACGATGACCTTGGGCGTTTCTGCAGCGATCCGGATGAAGTCGCGGATGGCCGGCTCGTAGCTGCGCGCCACCGTAATGATGGGCACGACGACCTGGATGCCATCATCGGCCAGCAGCACCTGGGTGCAGCGGCCCCAGAAACCGTCGTCGCCTATGGTGCGTGCCGTCGTATCCAGCGGATTCTGGAAGTTTCCTTCGAACCCAAGCTCTTTGGCGATGGCCGACTTGGTTTCCTGCGAGAAAGCTGGAAAGCCCAGGCCCTCCAGCGACGCATGGTCGGCGAACAGGCCGATATGGCCGCCCGAAATGGATAGCGCCGCGCACTGGGCGGCGGGGGTACGCAAGCCTTCCAGCTTGCCCGCCCGGCGCAGCTTCGCAAACATCGATGCAATCTGGTAGAAGTCATCAATGTCATTCGCGCAGATCGCGCCGTACTGCCGGCAGACCGACTCGAACACCTGCGCCGATCCGGCCAAAGCGCCAGTATGCGATGCCGCCATGGTCTTGCCCAGATCGGTACGGCCCGACTTCAGGATAACCACAGGCTTGCCGACGCGCCTGGCCGATGCCAGCACCTCGCAGAATCCCGCCCGGTCGCGCACAGCTTCGACGGTCATGGCGAGCACATCGGTATCCTGGTCAAAGACCAGGAAGCGGGCAATGTCTATCGTATCCAGATCCGCTTCGTTTCCGGTCGTGATGATGTGGCTGAACGAGACCCCGTCTTCCAGGCCTCCGTACAAGATGGACGCCAGGCCCAGCCCTCCGCTTTGCGAGACCAGACCGATGCGCCCGGCAGGCACGTCCGGCCAGCTCATCGCCGCCGCGGACGTAACGCAGGCTCTATCCACCATATTGATGAAACCGATGCAGTTGGGCCCAAGCACGCGCACGCCCGCGTCGGACGCAAGTTCCACCATGCGGTCCTGAAGCTGCTGGCCAAGCTCATCGCCCCGCTCGGCGAAACCCGCGCTGGACACCACCATCAGCTTGACGTTTTTTTGCCGGCACTGGCCCAGCACGCCTTCGATATGTTCCGCCGCCAGGGCATAGAGCACGCAGTCCACATTTCCGGGCACCGATGCAAGGTCGGGGTAGCACGGAAGATCCGAGATGCTGGAGCGCCCCGGGTTGATGGGATAGATCGCCCCGCCATAGCCTTGGCGTCGCAAGGTTGGAATGATTTTTCCGCTGAATCGCTCAGGATTCGCCGAAGCCCCCACCACCGCGATGGATGCGGGCTTGAACAGGCGCGCAATCTGCGCCGGGTCCATCCGGCGCCCATCAAGGGCGCCAGCCCGTGTACTAACATTGTTCATGGCCGCGCTCAGTCCTTGTTGCCCACCGATTGCAGCTCCGACCCCACCGAGGACAGGAACATCTCTTGCATGTTTTCGACCGTCCATCCGCCGAATATGAAGGCCTCCACAGTTTCCTTGGGGTGCGACCACAAAGAGAGCTTGTCGCCCCCAAGGCCGACAACCTGGCCCGTGATCCCCGCCGCCTCGTCGCTGGCCAGGTAGACCACGGCGGGCGCGACCTGATCAGGCGTCCCGCGGCGTACCACCGATGTTCCCGACCAGGACGCATCCTTCTTCTTCCTGACTTCGTCGGGAACGCTGTTGGTCATATCGGTGACCGCCCGCGGGGACACGGCATTGACGGTTATTCCATACTTGGAGACCTCTTGGCACAGCGTGCGGGTCAGCCCCAGCACGCCCGCTTTCGCCGCCGCGTAGTTCGCCTGGCCCACGCTGCCGCGCAAGCCGGATCGGGACGTTATGTTGATGATGCGACCGCCCTCGCCGGCGCGGCGCATCTCTTGTATGGCATAGCGCGCGCAGGCAAAGGTGCCTTTCAGGCAGACCGCGATGACGGCGTCCCACTCGTCCTCATTCATGTTGAAGCTCATCCGGTCGCGCAGAATGCCGGCATTGTTCACCAGGATGTCCAGGCGCCCGTATGCCTGGACCGCCGCCTGCACCGCGGTATCGGCGCCGGCGAACGTGGAGATGTCGGAATGCTGGGCCACGGCTGTCCCGCCGGATTCCCGGATAGACTGAGCCACGGCATCCGCCTTTTCCTGATTCACGTCGTTGACGACGACTTTCGCCCCATATGCCGCCAATGCCCGGGCCAGCCCTTCTCCTATGCCCTGGCCCGAGCCCGTGACGAGCGCCACCTTGTTCGATAACAACATTTAGTACCTCACACGCTACTGTATGGAAATTTCCGCTTATGAAGCCTTGACCAGCTTCAGGTCCAGGATGATCTTGCGGAACCGGTTGATTTCGCTTTCGATGAATTCGCGCAGTTGCGCGGGCGTCATGTCGATGGCTTCAGCCCCCAGGGTTGCAAGGCTTTTCTTCACCCGGTCGCTGGCCACGATTTCACGCACCGCCTTGTTCAGCATCTGGATGCGGGCGGGGTCGGCGCCGGCGCGAGTCACCAAGGCATACCATTGCGAGAAGACGACGCCGTCAACCCCTGCCTCTTTCATCGTGGGCACGTCCGGCAGGGACGCAAGGCGCGTGGGGTGCGCGACGGCCAGTATCTTGATCTTGCCGGAAGCCAGTTGCGGTGCGGCCGACGCCACGCCGACGAAAGCCATGGAAACCTGGCCACCCATCGCGTCGGTGGTGGCGGGAGCATCCCCCTTGTAAGGCACGTGGATGATGTCCAGCCCGGTCTTGCTCTTGAAGGTTTCCCCCGCAAGGTGCCCGGTGCCGCCCACGCCGCTGCTGCTGAACGAGAGCTTGCCGGGGTTCTTCTTGCCGTACGCGATCAGGTCCTGGACGCTGTTCAGGCCCAGCCCCGTATGAACCGCCAGCACGATGGGCACGGCGCCCACCATGCCCACCGGCTCGAAATCCTTGACGGGGTCGTAAGGCTCATCGGGATACAGCGTGGGATTGGTGCCGTGCGTGGCGCTGTTACCCATCAGCAAGGTGTAGGCATCCGCCGGCGCCTTCAACACGAAGCTGGCGCCCACGATGCCGTTGGCGCCGGCCTTGTTGTCCGCCACGGCGGTGATCCCGAGCTTTTCGCCCAGCTCTTTGGCCATGAGCCGGGTAAGGAAGTCGTTGGCGCCCCCCGCCGCGTACGGCGAAATGACGGTCATCGGCTTATCGTGGGGGAAGCTGGCATGGGCGACACCCAATACGGACAGCGCGCCTATTGTCAGCGCGGCGATGGTTTTACCGAAAAAATGAATATTCATGACTCTTCCTTTGATTGATCATGCTAGGACTGCTTCTTTAATGTCTGGGGTTCTTCCGCCGCCAGTTTTTTCTCTTGTTCGATATAGTCTCGGCCCACGGATTCCAGCTTCACTAACGCACGCTGCAACACGCTCCACTCTTCCTGAGTCAGAACGCCAAGAAAAATATTGTTGCGGACGTTGGCAGCCTTGATCAGGTCTCGGTACATGTGCTCGCCATTCCGAGTCAACGTCAGCCGCACGGCGCGCGCATCCTGCTCGTCGACGCTGCGCAGCACGATGCCCTTTTCGGTCAAACTGGTCACGACACGGCTGGCCAGCCCCTTGTCCAAGCCGACCTTCCTGGCCAACTCGTTAAGGGAAAGACCCGGATGCGCAACGATGAAAGCCGTCACCCGCCATTCCCACAAGGTGGTGTCGAACCGCCTTCTGTAGTGCATGGCCGCACCCCGGGAAAGCAGATTCGCAACCAGTTGCAGGTGATAGGAAAGCAGCCCGGTGATCTTCACGGTGCCCGTGTCGGTGGCTTCCTGCGGAAGCGAGTCGTCAGATTTTGTTTTGCTCATGTGGCTGTCGGTGGCGGCAATGGGTTTGGCCAAGCCTAAAAACCGTTGTTATTGTCAACTGTTGAGATTATCAACTAAATAGTTGATGAAAGCAACAATGTCGACGGAAGCCCGCGTCGGGCTGGCCCCGGATTCTTTACACTTACCGGTCGCCGCTATCGTCACACCGCCAGTTCGTTCCCTACCTTGGCGTGGAATGGTCCGGCAAGTTCGGTAAAACGGCGGACTACGCACGCGCGGCCGGCGACCCCAAGCAGGAAACCCGTTACGTGGCGGGTTTAAGCTTCCGTTTTTGATGCACCTTTTTCCAGTGGCGGCTTGAACCAGCCGCCCCCGATACCTTACAAGGGAGTATTCCACGATGAAGAAAATCCTCTGCATCCTGGCCTTGAGCGCACTACCGGCCTTCGCGTCGGCCGCAGGCGAACATGCCGGCGGGCACGGCGCGCCGGCGCATGGCATGCCCGGCCACGACATGTCGACCATGTCGAAACAGGCTTCGCCCACCGGCCAGCCAGGCGATCCGTCCAAAGCCAGCCGTACGATAGAACTTACCATGGACGACACCATGCGCTTTACACCCAGCGACATCCGGGTCAAGGCCGGCGAGACCATCCGGTTCTTCATCAAGAACGCGGGCAAGATCCCCCACGAAATGGTGATAGGATCGCTTTCCGACCTGAAGGCCCACGCGGCCGAGATGAAAAAAATGCCGGGCATGCAGCACGCCGAACCCAATATGATCACACTGGGACCGGGCAAGGTAGGCGGCCTGGTGTGGCAATTTGACCAGGCTGGCACTGTCGATTTTGCTTGCCTGATCCCCGGCCATATGGAAGCCGGAATGGTAGGCAAAGTAACGGTCAATTAATCGGTCGCCAAAATGACGCGAAAGAAAATCACGCTTTTCCTGGCCGCCGGCCTGGCCGTTATCGGCATCGGTGCCATGCTTTACAGTCTGACGCGCCAGGCAGGCCCGGCCTTCATCGACCCCTCGGACCCATCCCTCGTCATGCGGGGCAAGGCGATCTATGCGAACAACTGCGCGGCCTGCCACGGCCAGCAGTTGCAAGGGCAGCCCAATTGGCGCGACCGTATGCCCGACGGCAAACTGCCCGCGCCGCCGCACGACAAGACCGGCCACACCTGGCACCACCCCGACGCCATGCTGATCGATATGGTCAGGAACGGCCTGGTTCCCGGAAAGACCGCCCCTCCTGGCTATGTCAGCGACATGCCGGCGTACCGCGACGTTCTAAACGATCAAGAAATCATCGCCGTGCTGGCCTACATCAAAAGCAGTTGGCCCCCCAAGGTGCTGGAGGCCCAGAAGGAAGTCACCTTGCAACGCGGGAAATGACTCAAGAAAACCCGGGCCTGGCTTTGATTCCAGCGGCCTCTTGTATGACTTTTTTCAAGCGGGCACAGGCGTTTGGAATCTGCGTTTCGATCGACGACGCCACCCCAAGCAACAGTCCCGATCGCTGAGTGGATGGCGAGCAATACCATATCGACAAGGGTGCCGGCGCAAGTCCATAGGCATAGGCCTCTTGAGCGATCGCCTTGTCATCGACGCCGTCGGGCAGCCTGACCACTAAGGCAAGGCCCGCGAGGTAAGCGTCGAACCCATGCGCCTGCATGGCGGACAAAAGCGCCTGGCTGCGGCCCGCATAGATGCGTTTCATGCGACGCAGATGCCGCATATAGTGCCCTTCCCGCATGAACTCGGCGGTCGCCATTTGCACTGCCGGGCCGGGCGCGGTTGCCAGGCAGGCGACGGCTTCTTCGAACCTGGATACAAGGCTGACGGGGACGATGGCGAATCCAAGCCGTAGCGTCGGGCTGATCGTCTTGCTGAATGTGCCGATATGAATCACCCGCCCTTCGCCATCCAGCGACGCAAGTGCCGGCGCCGCCCGGCGGGTCAACTGAAGTTCGCCCAGATAATCGTCTTCGATAATCCAGGCATCGGCGCGTTTTGCCCATTCAAGAAGCCGCACGCGGCGGGCCAGGGACAATGTCGGCCCCAAGGGGGCTTGCTGCCCGGCGGTAACCAAGGCCACCGCCGCATCCGGCGCATGGGTTTCGCCATAAGCGACGTCCATGCCATCTTGGTCGACCGGAATGGGAACCGCCGTCAGCCGGCAAATGTCCATCGCCATGCGGCTGGGAAGAAAGCCCGGGTTCTCGACCCAGGCCTTGCGGCCTTCGGCCTGTATCACCCGCAATGCGACACCCAGCGCCCCGGTGAAGCCGGCGGTAATGAAGACCTGCGACGGCTGGCATCTAATGCCTCGAGACAACGCCAGGTGGGCGGCGATCTCCAGCCTAAGGCTGTGCTCGCCTCTTGGGTCGCGATAGCTGGCGGGCGCCTCGACTTCGTCTCGCGCCGCACGCGACCGGAGCCGTGCAAACAATGGGCCCGGGAAACAGTCCGAAGCCGGCACCCCCATCTGAAAAACCGCCGGACCAGGCAAAAAATGCTGGTACAAGGCGGATCTCAAATCGGTTTCGATGGAGCGCGCCTGTTCCCTGGCGAGGCGCACCGGGGCGGCATAGTTTGAAACCCGGGTTCCGCTGGAACGCGACGCCACCAGCAACTGCGCATCGGCAAGCCGCTCGTACGCCGCCTTGACCGTGCCGCGAGCCACCCCAAGCTGGGCGGCCAGATCCATCCATGAGGGTAGTCGCGCCCCGGGAACCAGCACGCCGCTCTCGATCGCCCCGGCTATGCCCAGGCGAATCTGCTCGACGAGCGACGTGCCCGATCCACGATCAATTTTGAGGTTCAGCTTATCCATGGCGTTGGTACATTGATAATTTATATTTTTGGTTCTTTTCCATGAACCTGGAATGGCTCATCATTCTAGCAATCAAGGAGCTATTCATGAAACCCAAACGCATTCTTCTTTCATTCGCAGCGGCGGCTGGCATGGCTCTTGCATCGCTTGCCGCCGCGCATGGCGAGGGCGATATCGTCAAGCCGAATTTCGAAAGGGCGATTCCCAATATTCCTGGCAAATCGCTTATCGCCGTGGAAGTGCTTTACCCGCCCGGAGGGGCGTCGCACCCCCACACGCATGCCAAGTCCTCATTCATTTACGCCTACGTCGTCTCGGGCAGCATCGCCAGCAAGGTGAACGACGAGCCCGAACGGGTGTACAAAGCAGGCGAGAGCTTCTTCGAGGAGCCCGGCTGGCGCCACCCGGTAAGCCGCAACGCAAGCAAGACCAAGCCGGCCAAGCTGCTTGCCGTATTCGTTGTCGATTCCGACGATAAAGAGTTAACCACCAACGATCAGCAGGAGAAAAAATGAGACTGGATTACACCAAAGCATCGCCCGGCGGCGTGAAGGCCTTTGGCGGCGTGTATGGCTACATCATGCAATCGGGCCTTGAAGATGTGCTTGTCGACCTGGTCTATTTGCGCGTTAGCCAAATCAACAACTGCGCCTATTGCCTGGACATGCATACCCGCGACCTGATCAAGAAAGGCGTGGCGCCCGAAAAGCTTGCCCTGTTGCAAGCCTGGCATGAAGCCGGACCATTGTTCACCGACCGCGAGAAAGCCGCGCTGATGTGGGCCGAATCGGTCACCCGCGTCGCCGACACGCACGTGCCCGACCAAGACTTCAGCACCGCCGCCGCGCAGTTCAGCGAAAAGGAATTGGCCGATCTTACGATGGCCATCTGCCTGATGAATGCCTACAACCGGCTCGCCATCAGCTTCAGGCGCGTGCCCGATTCCGTGCTGGCGGCGAAGGGCTGATTTTTTGCGCTGACTATGCCCCGCGATATCGCGGGGCGCCGCCATGGCGGTCCATCATGCCCGGCCGGGCGCCGCATCCATCAAAATCCGATCCGGAAAAGCCGTACACAGGTAATCGACAAACGCCGTTACCTTGGTGCTGACGAGCCGACGCGAGGCATGCAGCACCCACAGCTCAATGGGACGGTCCGTCAGGCGCCCCCAAATCGAAATCCCGGCGCCGGGATCGACCTGCGACAGCAGCGAACGGGGAATCAGCGCCGCGCCGGCCCCGGCAAACACCGCGTCGCGGATCATGATCAAGGACGACAGGCGCAGACGGACGTCGGGTATCACGGTGCCCAGTGCATCGCCGTCTTGATAACGCCAAGGGCCGCTGTCGAAGGCATTGGCCAGGGCCACCGCGGGCACGTGGGCGGGCGTTCCGTCGGGGCTGGCAGGCGGCCGGCTCAGTGTCGGCGGAGCGACCAGCAGCATGTCGTCCCTGGCAAAGCAGCGCCCCACAAGTAATTCATCGGGGCTGGGGTTGACGCGAATCGCGACGTCATAGCCATCGGCGATCAGATCGACGTTGCGGTCTTCCGCCGTGATGTCCAGCACCACTTCCGGATACATGCGCGCAAAGCCGGCGGCCAAGCGACCCAGCATGGTGTGCGAGAACAAGACCGGCGCGCTGACGCGCAGCCGGCCCCGCGGAATCGCCAGACCCGCCGAAACCGAGGCTCCGGCCTCTTTGATTTCCCCCACCAGCGTGTGCGTGCGCTCGTAAAGCGCCTGCCCTTCCTCGGTCAGGCGCAGCGCGCGCGCGTCGCGGTCAAGCAGGCGTACACCCAGGCTTTGTTCCAGGTCTCTTACACGGCGCGACAAGGTGGCCTTGGGGCGACCGCTGCTGCGGCTTGCCTTGCCGAACCCGCCATGGAAGGCCACAAGATTGAAATCGGCAAGCGCGGATAAATCCATTTTTGATCCATTTATGAAACAAGGTATCCATATTTTATGGTCTTCCGCTCGATTTTCAAACCACATACCATGGCTTCAACTTAAACAACGGCATGGAGAACGTCATGACCAAACTGTGGAACCCCATTCAAATCGGCCGTATGCCGCTCAAGCATCGCCTTGCTATGTCGCCCTTGACTCGCAGCCGGGCAAAGCCGGACGGGACGCCCGGCGAACTGGCCGCCGAATACTATTCCCAACGCGCATCGCTGGGCCTGTTGATCTCGGAGGGCACTCAGCCTTCGGCGGACGGCCAGGGGTTTCCGAACTCGCCCGGCATCCATAGCGACTCGCAGGTGGCGGGCTGGCGCAAGGTAAGCGACGCGGTGCACGCGGCGGGCGGCCATCTATACATCCAGATCATGCATGCCGGCCGCATGTCTCATCCGGCCAATACGCCGCACGGCAGGCAGGCGGTCGCGCCTTCGGCCATCGCGCCCGATGCGCAGATATACACCCCCGAAGGCATGCAGCAAGTTCCGGTTCCAAGAGCGTTGTCCGTCGAGGAGATTCAATCCACCGTGCGCGACCATCGCCATGCCGCCGCCCGCGCCATCGAGGCCGGGGCCGATGGCGTGGAGATTCACGCCGCCAACGGGTATCTCATCCAGCAATTCCTGTCGCCCAACGCCAACCATAGGAACGATGCCTACGGCGGCTCCGTCGCCAACCGCATGCGTTTTGCACTGGAGGTCGTCGACGCGGTAAGCAAAGAGATAGGCGCGGATCGCACCGGCATACGGCTTTCGCCCGGCTCCACGCTGAGCGGAATCGACGAAGGGCCACACTATGCGGAACTGTATCTTGCCCTGGTAACCGAGTTGACGCAGCGAAAGCTGGCCTATCTGCACATAGCCCATAACGGCGACGATGCCTTGCTGCGCGACATACGCAAGCTGTGGACGGGAGCCCTGCTGGTCAACCGGGTCAACCGCCCCCTCGAGCAACTGGGCCACGACATCGACGCCGGGCTGGCCGATATCGCCCCGGTGGGGCGCTGGGCCCTGGCCAACCCGGACCTGGTGCAGCGCCTTCGCACCGGTCAAGCACTCAACCAGCCCGACCCCTCCACCTTTTATGGCGGCGGCGCCAAGGGTTACACCGACTACCCTGTGCTGCCTGATTGAGGTCCTGGTCTTGGCTTAGCGATTGCCTATCGACCCACGGCGACACCTTCAAACCGGGCAAATGCACACGGCTGTATCATAGGCAGTCGCGCCACCCCCCGCCCTTGCCTCATGGACCCACTCGATCGTCAGCTACGCTATTTTCTGAAAATCGCCGAGCTCTCGTCCCTTTCCAAAGCGGCCGAGGAGCTTGACGTGAGCCAGTCCGGCCTGAGCCGCCAACTGGCCGGACTGGAGGCCTTTCTGGGGCAGGCTTTGTTTACACGCACGGGCCGGGGCGTGACACTGACCGACGCGGGCAAGCGACTGCAGCAAGGCACAGAACAACACTATGCCCAGATCGACGCCGCGCTGGAAGCCGCCAAGATCACCGAAGGCGGGCAGGAAGGCAGTTTGCGCGTGGCAACCATCCATACACTAAGCCAATATTTCGCCAACCTGCTGACCAAGTTCGTCAGCCAGCACCGCCACGTCAATCTGTCCGTGATGGCGCGCAGCTCGCCCGGCGTGGTCGAACTGGTCGAAAAGGGCAAGGCCGACATCGGCTTTGTGTATGACTCGGCCGTGGCGTCCGATACGCTCACCTCGGTCACCTTGTTCGACGACAAGATGTGCTTCATTGTGCAGAAGGGGCGCTACCCCGTCGACGCACACATCGATCTGCATACTGCCGAGATCGCATTGGTCGGATTTCCTGAAGACTATGCCTTGCGCCGCATGCTTAAAAGCGCCGACCTGGACGATGTGGTCGTGGCCGAGGCCAATACCATCGATGCCATGCTGCAACTGGTGTCGCTGGGCATCGGCGGCTGCATCTTGCCGGAGCATACCCCTTCGGGGCTGCTGGACGATCACGGCCTGACCAAGCTGCCATTGGCCCAACCCCTGTTGCAACGCCGGGTGGTGGCCATCGTGCGCAATACCGGCACCGTGCCAACGCTGGCCCAGCAACTGCTTGAAATGGCTGCGGGTCTTCCCCAGTAGTTCTCACACTCGGCTTCACACCCTGGCCGCATACCTGTTATGAGCACCGCTTCATGGTTCTTTGCGGGCCGCATTCCTAGAATTGATCCATATCAATATTTGGCCATATAGGCCAAGTGGATGGTATCAAGCATAGGAATACATGATGAATGCACCACTACGAGCCAAAGAATATTTCGACCAACGCGCCACGTCTGAAATGAAGCAGCATTTCAAACCCGTGCGGCGCAGCGTCCAGGAGAGCCTGGCGTACACCTGTCGCATCCTGGCCGCCACAGGCCAGGAGGCCGGCCTGGCGGGACAGATCAGCGCGCGATCCGAACGGCCCGGCGCGTACTGGACGCTACGATTCGGCCTGGGCTTCGACGAAGCCACGCCCGATGATTTCATCGAAGTGGGGCCCGACCTGGAAACCCTGAGCGGACAAGGCATGGCCAACCCCGCCACCCGCTTTCACTTGTGGGTATACAAAGAACGCCAGGACGTGAACGCCATCGTGCATGCGCATTCGCCCTGGGTCTCGGCCCTGGCCGCGGCAAGGCAACCCCTGGTCATCTCGCAAATGGACATGACGCCTTTCCATGACGATTGCGCTTTTCTGGCCGACTGGCCCGGCGTACCCATCGCCGACCAGGAGGGCGTGCTGATTTCCGAAGCCCTGGGCGGCAAGCGCTCCATTATCCTGGCGCACCATGGCTACCTGACCGCGGGCAGCACGGTCGAAGAGGCCACCTACTTGTCCGTATACATGGAGCGCGCCGCGCGCATGCAAACGCGCGCCCGCGTCTACGGCCCCTTGACGCCGGTGGCGGACAACCTGGCCAAAGAAGCCCACGACTATCTGCTGCAGCCATCCATCGTCAAAGGCACTTTCGACTATTGGTGCCGACAAGTCGACAGCGGCAAGCCGATGGCGGACAGCGCCACCCGCTAATTCCTTACACATAAAAACCATTACATTCAGCTCCCGGAGGAGATCATGGCTTCTACCCACAACCGGCCCCCTGCGGCCACGCAAGGCACGCGCTCGCGCCAGCAGTACGTCACCGCCGGCGTGGCCAGCATGATGGGCACCACCATCGAGTGGTACGACTTTTTTCTTTACGGCACCGCCGCCGCGCTGATCTTCAACAAGATATTCTTTCCCGCATTCGATCCGCTGATGGGTACGCTGGCGGCCTTTGCCACCTATTCCGTCGGCTTCTTCGCTCGCCCCCTGGGCGGCATCATCTTCGGCCATTTCGGCGACAAGGTGGGCCGCAAGTCCATGCTGCTGATTACGCTGGTCATGATGGGGGTGCCGACCATCCTGATCGGCTTGATCCCCTCGTACGACACCATCGGCTATTGGGCCGCCGTGCTGTTGGTCCTGATGCGCTTCCTGCAAGGCATTGCGGTCGGCGGAGAATGGGGCGGCGCGGTACTGATGGCCGTTGAACACGCCCCCGAAGGCAAGAAGGGGTTCTTCGGCAGCCTGCCCCAGGCAGGCGTCGCACCCGGGCTGATTCTTTCGTCGCTGGCCATGGCCGCCGTCGCCACCATGCCTGACGAAGCCATGCTGGCTTGGGGCTGGCGCATTCCCTTCCTGGCCAGTGTCGTCCTGCTTGCAATAGGCTGGTTCATCCGCGTCAAGGTCGCCGAATCCCCCGACTTCGAAGCCATGGAACAAGCCGGCAAGAAGGCCGCCGTACCCATCCTGACCGTCCTGAAGGAACACCCGAAAGATGTCTTGCTGGTGGTCGGCGCACGCCTGGCCGAGGTGACCTGGTTCTATACCGTCGTAACCTTCGCTCTGGCCTATGCCACCGGTACGCTGGGCGTTCAAAAAATCATCATGCTGGACGCCATCATATGGGGCGCGCTGCTGGCCTTCTTTACCATGCCCCTGTTCGGCATGCTGGGCGACCGCATAGGCCACAAATGGGTCTTCATGCTGGGCGCCATCGGCATCGGCCTGTTCAGCACCTACTTCTTCGATCTGCTGGGCACGCGCCAGGAAACCTGGATCACCGTCGCCATGATCGTGGCGGTGGGTGTAGTCTATGCCTGCCTGTACGGCCCTGAAGGCATCCTGTTCTCGAACCAGTTCCCTTCCGAAGTCCGCTACAGCGGCATCTCGCTGGCCGTGCAAGTGTCCGGCGCCGTCGGCGGAGGCATGGCGCCCATCGTCGCCACCTGGCTGCTGGCCGCCGGCAATGGCAGCCCGCACTACATCGTCTGGTACCTGACCGGCCTGGGGGTGATTGCCTTCCTGAGCGCATGGCGCATGCGCAGCAGCCCTCCCATGCTGCACCACGCGCCCGGGCTGGCTGGGCAACGCGCATGAACAGCATCGACTACTACTTCTGGATCAACTCGGACTGGGCCTACCTGGGGGCCGACCGCCTGGAAGCGATCGCCGCCCGCCGCAAGGCAACGATCCGCTACAAGCCGGTAGACCTGCTGAACGTATATGCGCGCACCGGCGGAATTCCGCTGGGCCAGCGCGCCGCCGAACGGCAGGCCTACCGCGAGGCGGAGCTGAGGCGCTGGATGCGGCGGCTGGACATGCCCCTTAACATCACGCCCCGCCACATGTGTCCCAACGGCGACCTGGCCTCGCGCTTTACCATCGCCGCCGACCAACTGGGCTTGAACGTGGCCGCGCTGTACAAGGCCATCCTGGAAGCCGAATGGTGCAAGGAGCAAGACATCTCCGACGCCAAGGTCCTGCTGGCCGTCGCGGCAAAGCTGGGCTTGCCGGCCGAGCGCGTCATGCAAGTCGCGTTGACGGACGAGGTCAATACCCTGTACCGGCAATACACCGACGAGGCCGTGGCACACGGCGTCTTCGGCTCACCCACCTATGTATTCAACGGTGAATTGTTCTGGGGCCAGGACAGGCTGGAGTTTCTGGAGGAAGCGATGACGCATGCGCAGGTGGCGGCGGCCGATTAGCAGTGCGTCATGATCAAAAGAAATCGGCCGACACATATGTGTCGGCCGATTTCTTACTTTTATTTTAGCGTCGCATAACCGATTCATTCCGGCCGGGCTACGATAAATCTTGGCTAACACGCTTACGAAGCATGCGTAGCGCCGCATACCCGGCCAGGGTGACGATGGCAAGATGCCCGAACCCCAGGCCCCAACCCAGACTGGTGTTCTCGCCCGCAAGATCAAGCATGAACCCGACGCCCAAGGGGCCGATAAAGCCACCGGTATAGCCGCACATGCTATGCAGCCCCATCGTCGCTCCACGCAACTTCGGGTCAGCCGCCTGTACCGTTCCCGCCGTCAGCGCGGAGCTATCGAAAAAGATCGCGGCAAGCCACACCATGACAAGAACCGTCGCAAGCAGCATGGATGACTGGCCCGCCCAACCTGTAGCGATGGAAAGTATTGCCGCCGCAACAAAGGCGAATGTGACGATGCGCACCCGGCCATAGCGCTGAGCCAGCTCGTTGCCATAGATAGAAGCCGCTATCCCCAGAAAGCCCGCTATCGTAAACAGCACCGATGGCAATGGCAGCCAACTGGGTGAACCCACGCTAGCGCTTGTGGCCGCCAGAAAAGTAACGCCCCACGCCCGTAGCGCCGCCATCTCCCATGTATGCACGGTGTAGCCGGCAATCCAGCCCATCGCCGCTTTATTGCGAAACACCGGGCGAAAATCCAGGAGTGCGCGCGGCGCCGCTTTGGTGTCGGGATGGAGCAAGGCCTTTGGCATCACATTCCATGCGATCAGAACCGCTATGGAAGCGGCGACGCCACCAAATAGAAAAGCGGAAGGCGGTCCGAACCATTCCCCCAGCAAACCCGCGATTCCGTAGGAGCTGGCACCTGCGATACCGACACTTGCGGCATGCATGGATACGGCGCGCGACTGGCGGTCTCCTTCCAGGGTATCCGTGATCGCCTTCAGCCCGGGCATATAGGCGCCGGCCCAGCCGACACCGGCCATTGCGCGAAAGATCAAGCCAGACCAGAACCCGTCCGCCACCAGCGCGAAGCCAAGATGCGCGACGGCTGTCAGGCCTGCCCCGATCACATAAATTCGCCTTGCGGGAACCCGGTCGGTAAGTGACACAAGCACCGGCACCGCAAGCACATAGGCAGCGAAGAAAATGCCTACCAGCCAGCCGCCTTCAGTCTTCGAAAGATCCCACCCTTCAATGTAGAAAGGCAGCAGCGCGGGCAGGCTGAAAGCACCCACCTGAACCAGAAACTGGGCAATAACGATAGGCCACAGAAAGTGGGGCTTGGCGGATGCTGTCGAGTCTAGAGCCATGTATCAAGCCTTGCAGAGGAGGCCAGCATCGGCCCAGAGTCAAGTTGGGCATATTTTAAATGAAATCAGCAGGCTCGATCCACGCTGAGAAAGCGGAACGGGCCGATCATCGGCCCAGCTCCTGCACTACGCGCTACTGAGCTTGATAAAGCCCAGCCTTCTCAATAAGTGGCCGCCAGCGCTTCAGGCCGTCCCGAACGGCTTTATCCATTTCTTCGGGGCTGCTGGCTACAACCGTGAAGCCCATTTTCTGCAGACGATCTTTGTTGTCGAGTAGGGCCTGCCTGATTGCCTTGCTCAATACACTCACCCTGCCTGATTCAAGCCCGGCGGGAGCACTGAACCCATACCAGGTATCCGAGTCATAATCCAAGCCCTGCTCAATGAAAGTTTCAACATCCGGAAGCCCAGGATTGCGCTGCGCGCTGCCAATACCCAGGATACGAATCTTGCCGGACTCCTTCATATTCAGCGCCGTGACCATGGGAATGTAGATCATCGAAACCTGATCGCCCAGCAGGGCATTCATTTCCGCAGCCCCGCCTTTGTAGGGAACATGCAATATGTTGATGCCCGCAGTCTCATTGAGCAGCTCACCGGCAATATGCAGCGAGCTGCCGACTCCGGCGGAGCCATAGGAAAGCTTGCCGGGGTTGGCCTTGGCATATTCCACGACATCGCGCACATTCTTGAATGGCGAATCTGTCTTTACAACCAGCGTGTTCGTGACGGCCACTGCCTTGCTCAGTGAAGTAAAGTCCTTTAATGAATCGTAAGACAAATCTTTATATAACGACGGATTGACCGACATGATGCCATCCGTGGACAGCATCATGGTATAGCCATCGGCTTTCTGCTGCGCCACGTATTTGGTCGCAATAATGCCAGCAGCCCCTGGCTTGTTCTCAACGACAACCGGCTGCTTCAACTGCTTGGAAACAGAATCACCCACTATTCGAGAGAGCGTATCTGTGCTTGCGCCTGGAGAGTATGGAACGACAAGTTTGATTGCTTGGGCCGGATAGGCAGCCTCCGCCGAAGCGGTCTGGATTCCAGCCAAGGGCATCAGCGCAACAATGGCTGTGGCAAATCGTGCGTGCATCAGGTGTCTCCTGTAGATATAGTAAATAGTCAGCTTGTCTTTGCTTTCCAAACCCACGGCCTGGCCAGTTTGTCTTGCTCCTGCCAGGCCCGTATCGTCTGGTGATCGGTAAGTGTTTGGGATATCTCGTCCCGGCCCTCAAGCAGTGCCTCGCGACGCCGCGCGTCTATCGAGAAGGGAATAAGATTTCCATCGGGCAGCAGAAGCTTCCGCTGCTCGAGATCCACCACGAGCTCCGCCCCGCTATCGGTTGCTGCTGCAATCTGGTCCACGAGCGGCTCGGCAAGGGCAATTGGAAGCAGGCCATTCTGAAAGCAGTTGTTGTGGAAGATTTCGCCAAAACTCGGGGCGATAACGCAGCGCACGCCAAGGCTGACAAGCGCCCACACCGCACCTTCACGGGATGAGCCACATCCAAAATTCCTGCCTGCCGTCAGAATGGGAGCGTGAGTAAAGGCCTCTTGGTTATAGGGGAACGACGGGTCGGCCGAGCCATCCGCGGCGAATCGCAGCGACTCGAATGCAAACTGCCCAAGCTGGCTTCTTTCCGCATTGGCCAGGCGTTCAATCCGGATGATCACATCCGTATCAACATTGGCCCTGCGTAGATTGGCCACAGCTCCTTGGATTACTTTCACGGCGTCCATTTCAGGCCTCCGATACGCCAGAAATCACTCCGGCCAATGCAGATGCGGCAGCCACCGCAGGGCTGGCAAGATGGGTGCGCACCCCTGGCCCCTGGCGCCCGACGAAATTCCTGTTTGTCGTTGAAACGACCCGCTCACCGGGTAGCGCCCTTTCACCATTCGCGGCAACGCACATGCCGCAGCCTGGCTCGCGCCATTCAAAGCCAGCATCGATGAAGATGCGATCCAGCCCTAATGACTGAGCTTCCCGCTTCACCATCTCTGATCCAGGCGCAACCCAGGCTGTGACATGGGGGGCAACATGCCGGCCACGCACGACCTGCGCAGCCAGAGCAAGATCAGACAGGCGCGCATTTGTACAGGAACCTATGAAAACGCGGTCGATTCTTGTACCCGCAATGCTGGCGCCCGGCGCAAGCCCCATATATTCGTATGCGTTCACCCAGGCGCTACGCACACTGACCTCTTTGGCGTCTTCCAACACCGGGACGGTGCCGGTCACGGGAATGACGTGCTCCGGGCTGATGCCCCATGTAATCATCTGACCCACCCGGCTTGCGTCTATTGTTTCTTCGCGGTCAAACCGAGCATCAGGGTCGGAATGCAAAAGGCGCCATGATGCGCATGCTTGATCCCATAACTCGTCGCCAGGCGCATAGCTGCGCCCCTTGATGTAGCGATAGCTTGTTTCATCGGGTGCGATGAACCCCATTTTTGCGCCGAACTCGATAGAGAGATTGCATAAAGTCATACGCTGCTCTATCGAGAAAGCCTCAACCAGTTCGCCGGCATATTCAACGGCATAACCCGTCCCGGCAGCGCTACCGAGCTTGCCTATCGTATAGAGAATCAAATCCTTCGCGCTGACGCCGGGCGCCAACGCCCCGCTGAACCGTATACGCATCGCTTTTGGTTTCCGCTGTACAAGCGTCTGCGTGGCGAGCGCATGCGCAAGTTCGGAAGTGCCCACGCCGAATGCGAGGGCGCCAAGCGCACCGTTCGTACACGTATGACTGTCGCCGCATATGACAGTCAATCCCGGCAGGACCAGCCCGAGCTCCGGCGCCATGACATGAACGATGCCGTGTCCTTCCTGCCCGATATCGAACAGCCGGATCCCTTCCTTGCCCGTTAGGTCTTTAAGGCGCTGCCAAAGCTTGCCGCCAGCGGCATACGTAAACGGAGTGCGCCCCGGCGCCGTGGAGACGGCATGATCCGGCGTGGCGAAGGCAAGCTCTGGATTGCATACGCGCAGCCCTCTGGACGAAAGCATATTCAGGCTGGCCGTGCCTGACAGGTCATGCAAAAGCTGCCGGTCAATGTGCAGGAGCGTCCAGCCGTCTTCGTATTGCGCGATCGAATGACTGTCCCACAATTTATCGAGTAGTGTCTTGCCCGACATAGTCAGGCCTCTTTCTTTAAATCGCCGTCGACAGCGGAAATTGGCTCATCGCGGAACCGGGTGCGCAAGGCGTCCCACTCATCCGCGCGGAACCTGCGAAACCGGTCCCTCAATGAGGCGCCCTGCGTCGATAAAGGAGGACGCCCGGTCCTTTTAAGCTCGGCCAGTGCCGCCTCGCAAGAATCGATGACCGCGACGGACAGCAGGCTAGGCAAGATGGCGAGCCTGTAGCCTGCCTCCGCGGCGTCAGCAAGCGTAATGTCGGGCGTCTTGCCGCCTTTGACAATATTGATCAGGCACGGCCTCTTGACCAGTTTCGGCACAGACGCAAACTCATGCAGTGATTGCGCCGCTTCAACGAAAATGATGTCGGCACCCGCTTCGGCCGCCCTGTTCGCCCTCTCGATTGCCTCTTCGAAAGTCGTCACGGATCGCGCATCAGTGCGCGCTATGACGCAAAAACTGTCGCTACGGCGCGCGGCGACGGCAGCACGTATCTTTGCAATGAACTCATCCGCGGGGATTACCTCTTTCCCATCCAGATGACCGCAACGCTTGGGGAACACCTGATCCTCTATATGAATGCCCGCAACGCCACGCATTTCGTATTCGCGTATCGTACGTGTCACATTCAGCTCATTTCCGTATCCCGTGTCAGCATCAGCAATGACCGGGATATCCACGGTCCTGGCAAGGACGCCAGCCGCCTCCACCATTTCAGTCATTGTCAGCAAGCCATAATCCGGATAACCGCGAGCGGCCGACGTGCCCGACCCCGTCATGTAGACAGCGGGAAACCCTGCTTGCTCGACCAGGCGTGCCGTCAGCCCATCGTACGCACCTGGGGCTACGATCATCTCTCCCTTGCTCAAGAGCGCTCGCAATTGCTCAGATGCTGTTGCCATTTTTATCCCCAGTATTCGATTCCTCGGCGCTTGATTTCCCACCGGCCGCACTATTTACGATATACATTTCGCCGCTCATGATGCGGCGCGCAGTTCGGCTGAATCCAAGCCGTTTCAGTTGCAAGGCGACTCCGGAAGGATCCGGGGTTGCGTCAACCGTTACATGCATGACGCCCAGTGGATGGCCTATGCGCAGCACCTTGCTGGCCATGCCTTGCGCCACCTGATTGACGATGCTGCCTGGCACCCTGGACATGGCGGCGGTACACATGGACCCGGTTCCCGCCATGCTTTCGTGGCACTTGTTATAAAAGACCAGACGTGCGCGCAGATCCATCTCGGCGGCGCTGACCCGCTCTCTATTCATGTCCTGGTAGTCCTCGGGCGCTGCGACCATTACTACCAATGGCAGGCTGGGGGTCTTGGCCTCTGCTTCCTCCCACGAAGAGCAGAACCCAGCCAGAACAGCGGCTTTTCCCCTTATCTCTTTCAGCCTGTTTATAAGGCCCTGATCTTCATTTATTTGTACCGGCATTTCGCTGCCGGTCAGGCCGATGTCCGCGGCACGCATGAATACACAGGTGTTGGCTAGGTCGCCCAGCGTTACCTCTAGTGTCGTGCCATCATCAAGCAATAGCTGGTCCACCACATTTCCCGTGGGCATCAGCCGGCCTGTCTTGGCGCCTTCGGTATGCCGGTAATCCATGAAGATCTCGGCGCCGCTGCCGGGAACACCAGGAATCGAAAAATCGCCAATGACTCTTGCTCGTCCGCCACGCACCGGAACATGGGCAATGAGGATTTTCTGTGTATTGGTGTTGAAGATGCGAACCTGAGTGATCGGTTCAACAGCCTGAACGAGCCCGGAATCAATCGCAAACGGCCCCACGCCTGATGAAATATTGCCGCAGTTACCGGCATAGCTGACCACATCGCGCTCTGGCACAACCTGCGCGTAGGTGTAATCAACATCCGCATCCGGGCGTTCAGATACTTTGACGATTGCGACTTTGGACGTCACCAAGCGCGAACCGCCCAAGCCGTTGATTTGCAAAACGTCTGGGCTGCCCATGACGGCCTGAAGAAAGCGGCTACGTTCGGGACCTGGCGCTGGCACATGCTTTTCATGAAAGTACACGCCCTTGCTGGTCCCGCCGCGCAGGATCGTGCACGGAACGGCTCGCATTTCATCAACCAGCATGTCTTCTGATAAAGAATTACTCAAAGCTGACTCCTTGAAGGCAACGACCATTGGCCGTTTCGCTCTTAATTCTGACTTATTGTAGCCTTATATTGTCCTACAATCAATAAAAATTTCCAATATGCATTAATCTAACTTCCACCAGGCTATGACATCTGCTGGTATCCTTGTTCCATTCCGCATCTTGCTTCCTTCTCCATGCCTCAAACCCACCCACTTACTTCCAAACCACACGGAACAACCGTCGATGTGGTATTCGAAAGGCTGAAAAAGTCCATCGAGAATGGCGCGCTTGCGCCGGGCCAACGCTTGATCGAAGCGGATCTGACCAAGGACTATGGCGTGAGCCGCGGCCCCTTGCGCGAGGCATTCAGAAGATTGAGCGCCGAAGGCATCATCGAATTTGTGCCCAACAGAGGCGCCGTAGTCAAAAAGTTCAGTCGCAAGGAGATCAGTAATATTTTCCGTATTCGGCAGGTTATTGAAGGCCTGGCCGCGAAGCTGGCCACAGAGAGCCTGGCCCTGCCAGCACATCAAGCAGAAAGACAGTATTTCGAACGCGTATGTAAAGACGAAACCTCCACAGACGTCATCTTCGCGCAAGAAAACAGCGTGTTTCACAATACGATTGTGGACCTATGCGACAACGCGCAGCTACAAACATTGATTCAGCAGATGCGCTTGCCATTCCTGAAGTTTCAGATCAGAAGCTCGCTCGATCAGGACTACATCGACCGATCCAGGAACGAACACAAACTGATCGCCGCCGCCATGCTTGCGAACAATCCCAAGCTTGCCGAACGCCTGATGCAGAAACATCTTGGCAATGCCGAACAGCGGCTGATGACGCTTCCCGACTTGCTGCTCTAAGGAAGGGGCAAGGCCAAGAGCCCGCCCCACCACAACCGCAGGTCATGTCTACTTGGCCGGCACCCAATACTTATCCAGCACGGCATCCAGCACCTTGCTTTCTTGCTCGACTTGCTGCTGGAACACTTCAGGCGTGCTGAATATCGGCTCGCCGCCTTCCTGCCGGATCTGAGCGCGAAGCGCATCGCTCTTGGACGCAAACGCCACGGCTTTCACTATTTCGTCAAACGCGGCTTGGGGCGTATTTTTCGCAACCAGAAGCCCGTACCAAGTCTCGCCGTGTACGGGGTAGCCCAATTCTTTCAACGTTGGCACGTCTGGAACGTGCGCAGAGCGATCATCAGAGCCGACAGCAAGTATCCTGTAGTTTCCGCCCTTCACTTGCGCAAGGCTGGACGTCACTGCGGGAACCGCCATCGCAATATGCCCTCCGAGCACGTCCGTCATCATCGGGGCAGTACCACGGTAGGGGATGCTTACCGATTCTTTCAGGCCAGCTTCATCCATAAGCTGCTTGCCGATCAACTGCGCATAAGCGCTACCCGCACCCCATGAGCATCCCTTGCTGGCTTCCGCCTTGCACCAAGTCACGAACTCCGCCCAGCTCTTTGCCGGATGCTTGGTTGATACCCCAAAGGCCAGCGGCGATGTCTGGATTTTGGACACGTAACGGAAATCCTTCAGCACATCGATTTTATTGGTGGCAACCGTCTTTTTCCAAAGCAGCATCTGGCTAATCTGGAAGAGCAAGGTATAGCCATCAGCCGGCGCATTCAGCACCTTCTGCGTGCCAATCTGGCCCTCTGCGCCGCCGGCGTTTTCCACGACGACAGGTACTTTCCAGTAGTCAGACAAGCTTTTCGCCAAGAGGCGGGCAAGCGTGTCGGTTCCGCCCCCAGCCGGGTAGGGAACCATGACAGTGACAGTCCTCTCGGGAAAACCGGCAGCCTCGGACGGCGCGGCCAACAATGCGCCGCTCAGCGCCAAGGACAGGACCACAAACGCAATTGGCATTTTCATTGAAGCATCTCCTTTTTTATATACAAGAGTGATATATGTTGTCGGCTGGGGGCCAAGCTGTCGCGACGGGCTAAATGCCGGTAGGTGCGCCGGCCTGCTTGACGCGTAGCCGATTGAAGTAGGCGCGCGACTTTCCCTCGCCCAGGGTCATGGCTGCGGCATGAAGCCGCTTCGCATCATCGGCGCGCCCAGCCCAATCCAGGCAGTCCTGCACTTTCTCTATGAGCTCAGCGTCTGACAAGGGCGCCACGGAAGACCCTCTGAGCGCCTCGGTTCTTTGTACATGCGAGCTGCCGTCTTTCATCCTGACCGTCACTTCCGCCCAGCGCGGTGTCGCAGGGCCTTGGGCTTCCGCAACATTGATTCGCGGCATCAATGCAGCGATGTCTGCCCGCTGCACTGCGGCGTCCGTAAAGCTGCCCAGCCGCACGCCACCATCCAGCAAGGCGGCAGCTATTCCGTATTGCATGCTGAATTTTCCCTCCAGGCCCTTGCGTGGAAACGGATGAATCAGCGGTACGAGCGCTGCATAGCTTGCACGAATATCGACGGACGCGACATCACTGAATCGAATCTCTCGTTCACGAAGTAGATCAAGCACCGCGTCGAGCGCACGGTGTGTGGCATAGCACATCGGATACTTCTTGATGTCAACGCCGCAGCGCTCAAACTCCAATGGCAGCGTGCCGAGCTCGTCAAGCATGGCGCCAGCCTCTCTGTCCTGAGCATAAAGAACAAAGTATCCAAACTGCCCGTCCAGAGCCTCTGGGGAAGACTCAAAACCCGCACGCGCCAACAGCACGGAACGCACAGCGGCCGCATTGGCCTGCCCAGCCTGAAACGACTTGGCTTGCGTGCCTACGTTCTGCCGCACGCCTCCTGCCTGAGCGACCGCCAGCCCGATAGCATGCCCCGCCTGCACCGCGTCGAGCTCGAGCAAATGGGCGCATGCGGCCGTCGCGCCGATGATGCCGATAGAGGCCGTCGTGTGCCAACCGGCCGCGTAGTGCGGCATTGCGTAGGCTCGCGCAAGCTTCATCATCACTTCAAAGCCCACGACATAGGCGCTTGCCAGGCGATCCGTGCCAGCGTCCTCAGCCTCGGCCAAAGCCGCCAAGGCAGGCCAGAGAACCACGCTGGGATGGCCTCGCAACACCCCGACAACATCGTCGTAATCAAGAACATGTGCGGCAATCCCGTTGACCAGCGCGGCGAACTCCGCTGGGCAGACAGTTGATTCTCCCCAGAGTGTCGCCGCATAAAGCGCTTGGGCATCCAGGGCGGACACGTACTTTCGGGCCGCCACGAATGCAGGCTCATTGACACCCGCAACAGCTACCGCGTATGTGTCCAGCAAAGTGACGGCACAGCCCCTGCGCATGCGTTCCGATACCCTACCCGGATCAAAATCGGCTGAAAAACTTGAGATTTTTTCCAAGGCATTCAACAGAGTCTCCTGGCATATCGCTGGCAAGCGCCAGCGTCCTACCTTGCGAAAGGGCACCAGCAGCTTTTAGTGCCTCAATCTTTGTTCGCGTTAATTGTATGAATAGATTGTCCTACATTAAATAGAAATGCTCAAGCCTTTATTCTTCGAGACGGCATGCGAATGCGGCCGCGCGCATCTGCATCGATTGCGCGGAAACCGGCTATGCCCTGGTTGTAAGTGTGGCGCGAGGAATGGATGGCAAACGACGGCCTGCTGGCTGAACCTCGTCGGCAGCCTTGAGTGCCAAAAGCTTATTAATTTATAAAACAGGTGCCGAGCCCACATCGCGCCGGATCAGGCATCCATTACGCGTACCCAAATGCTGCCCTGCCTGCCAAGTCAATAAGCCGTTGACCACCACGGCCTCTATGCCATCGGCCTGCAGGGTGGGTTCGTCGTAGTTTGCGCGGTCATGAATCGTGTCCGGATCAAACACCACGATATCGGCATGCAAACCCTCGCGTAACAGCCCCCGATCCCGCAGACCAAAGTTGCTTGCCGTCAACCCGGTCATTTTCCAGACGGCAGTCTCCAATGAAAAGAGGCCTACGTCCCGGCAATAATGACCCAGCACACGCGGAAACGTACCCCATAGACGAGGGTGTGGCCGCTCGCCGACCGGAATTCCGTCGGATCCGATCATTGTGTCCTCAAACGACAAAATATTGCGCACATCGCCTTCATCCATGCTGAAGTAGATGGCACTCGCCGGTTGCAGGCGCCGCGCGGCCTCCAGCTTATCCACGCCCCATTGCTTGGCAATATCATCCAGATCCTGCCCTGCGCATTCAGGATGGCTCGTGCTCGAGGCGATCATGACCCGCCCTGCCAGACGCCGTTCATCTATATGCAGCATGGTCGAGCTGGCATTGTAGGGATAGCAATCCAAAGCAACACACTGGCATTGCATGGCTTGCCGGATACGCGGCAAGGTGACCGCCGAGCGTCCGAAATTACGCGGGTGTTGCAGCTTATGATGTGAAATAACAACCTGGATGCCCAGTTCACGCCCGATTTCGAAGCTCTCTTCAAGAGAGTCGAGGCAACCATCCGCTTCATCACGCATATGCGTGGCATAGATCCCCCCCGCATCACTCAAAGGGCGGCCCACCTCGATGATTTCTTCTTTGGTGGCTGCGGCGGCCACAGGATAAAAAGTTCCTGTCGACATGCCGATGGCACCTGCCGCCAACGCCTCGGCCAGCATCTCCTGCATGGCCTCCACCTCTTGAGAGGTCGCGCAACGATCCAAAGACGGCATTACGCGGGCCCGTAAGGTTGAGTGGCCGACCATGGCCGCCACATTCACGGCTGCCGGAGCGCGTTCCAGCGCATTCAGGTAATCGGCGAAACGCTCGAAACGCACATGTGCATCACTATCGAGAAGGTTCAACGGTGCCGGCATGGGCGTGTCGCCTTTCAGGGGAGCAATGCTGATGCCGCAATTACCTGTGACAACCGTCGTGACTCCTTGGGACACCTTGTAGTCCATCAGCGGACGAGCCAGTAAAGCCAGATCATCGTGGGTATGGGAATCGATAAAACCCGGCGCCACAATACGGCCTGCAGCATCCAGGTTCTTCTTGCCTTGATGCTTGGACAAGTCCCCGATCGCCGCAATGCGGCCATTACTTACCCCCACATCGGCTGTGTAGCGGGGGCTGCGACTGCCATCAATGACTGTGCCGCCCCTTATCACCAGATCAAACACCGGCATCTCGCTCACGCTCTGCCCTTCTGTTGTATGCATGTCCAGCCTCTCTATCTCATCCCGGTCTTTTTTATGATTCAGCGTCAACGCATATGACAGGCAACCAGCGGCATGCGCCCACCGGCTCCGAGAGCGGCCCGAGGCGTCAGCTCCGGCCGTACCTGTCTGCAAATTTCAGTTGCCAGAGGACAACGCGTGTGAAAACGGCATCCTTTCGGCGGGTTTGACGGGCTCGGAGGATCCCCTTCGAGTATCTTGCGCGAAGTCCGTACGCCGGGTACCCCTTGGGGTATCGCTGAAAGCAGAATCTCGGTGTAAGGATGTATGGGGTTGGCAAAAAGCGTGTCCCGATCTGCGATCTCGACGATATGGCCCAGGTACATCACCGCAACCCGGTGGCTGATATGGCGCACCACCGCAAGATCGTGTGCCACGAACAAATAGGCCAGACCCATTTCTCTTTGCAGATCAGTCAGCAAGTTAATCACTTGCGCCTGAACCGAAACATCCAGCGCGGACACCGGCTCGTCGCAAACGATGATCTTTGGCTGCAGGGCCAAAGCACGTGCGATACCAAGCCGCTGACGTTGCCCTCCCGAAAACTCATGAGGATATTTACTCGCGGCTTCGGGCCGCAAGCCGACCTTGGAGAACAGCCACTCCACTCGTCTGGCCTGATCTTGGGCGGAGCGGGTTTCGGGGGTTGGAAAGTTCCGCATGGGTTCAGCGACGATTGCGCCTGCCGTCATGCGCGGGTTCAACGAAGCATAGGGGTCCTGAAAGATAATCTGCATGTCTTGGCGACATTCACGCAGCTGTTCATCATTCAACCCGATGATTTCTTTCCCATTCAGGCGCACAGAACCCGATGTTGGCTGAATCAGGCGCAAGATCGACTTCCCCGTCGTGGACTTGCCGCAACCCGACTCACCAACCAAAGCAAGCGTCTCGCCACGCGCCACGGAAAAGGAAATATCGTCTACAGCCTGGACCGCTGGTGGCTGAGCACCAAACCAGACGCGTGAGCCTTGGTAATACTTCTTTAGATTTCGGACCTCGAGGACAGGCACATCATCGGCGTCAACCGTTGGCTGAGGCGCCTTGATGGGCTCTTGATTTACCTGAACAGCGACATCAACGACATCGGTGTGCACCGCGGTTCCAGCAGGGGTCGAGAGCTGAGGCGAATCCGTTGGCGCTGGCGGGGCCTCCCGCATGACGTGTATTCGCCCGGCCTGGACTACCCGCTCAGCTTCGAAGCAGGCCACCATATGGCCATTCTCATCGCGTGTGAGTGGAGGAACGGCGGAGCGACAACGGTCCGTGGCAAAAGAACAGCGCGGCGCAAAGCTGCACCCCGGGCCGAGATCATGCAAAGCCGGCACCAGCCCGGGAATTTCCTCAAGGCGCTTCACGCCCGTATTGACTGACGGCATCGCCGCAAGCAAAGCCCGCGTATAAGGATGCATGGGCCGCTCGAAGAGCTCTTGCACCAAGGCTTCCTCTACCTTGCGGCCCGCATACATAACGACGACACGATCGCAAGATTCAGCCACGACCCCAAGATCGTGGGTGATCATGACGACCCCCATATTCAGTTTCTTCTGCAGGCCACGCAGCAATTCCAGAATCTGGGCCTGGATGGTGACATCCAGCGCCGTCGTCGGCTCGTCCGCGATGAGCACATCGGGGTTGCAGGCAAGCGACAGGGCAATCATGACGCGCTGGCGCATGCCACCGGAGAGCTGATGTGGATATTCGTGTATGCGTCGCTCCGGCTCGGCAATCTGCACCAGTTCGAGCATCTCCAGCACGCGGCGGTAGGCGACGTTACGGCCAACCTTCTGGTGAAGCATCACGGTCTCGGCTATCTGACGCCCCACCGTCAACACCGGATTAAGAGACGTCATGGGCTCCTGAAAAATCATCGAGATCCGATTGCCGCGTATGCGGCGCATCTCTTTCTCGGTCAGGTCCAGCAGATTAGTCCCTCGGTAACGGATCTGCCCGCCGGCATAACGCCCGGGAGGCGTTGGCACCAATCGCATCACGGACAGGGCCGTTACGCTTTTGCCGCAACCCGATTCGCCGACGACACCCAGCGTTTCACCCGAATACAGCGTGTAGGAAACCCCATTGACGGCTCGTACCGTCCCCATCAAGGTATCGAAGCAGGTCGAAAGCTCGTCGACTTCGAGCAAAGGTGTAGCAGTATCCCGACTGCGTGTTAAAGCATCAGATTTCACAGTCAGCACTCTACAATTGGTTCGCCAGGCGCGGATCCAGGCGGTCCCTCAGGCCATCGCCCAGCGTATTGATGGATAAAACCGTCAAGGCTAAAAAAACACCCGGGAAGAGAATGATGTGGGGCGCCAGCGCCACAACATTACGCCCATCAGCAATGATGTTGCCCCAACTTGGAATCTGCGCCGGTACGCCGACGCCCAGGAAGGACAGCACCGCCTCGGTTAAAACAGCCGATGCGGCGATGAACGTGGCCTGCACCACGACGGGAGCCAGGGTATTGGGCAAAACGTGCCGCCAAAGAATCGTGGGAAGCCGCGTGCCGATCGCATGCGCCGCCTCGACGAATTGCTGTTCGCGTAAGGAAAGTGCCAGTGAGCGCACCAGCCTGACCATGCGCGGCACCTGAGGCACCGTGATCGCCACAATCACTGTCGTCAGGCTGGGCCGCACGATCGCCACCAGTGCAATAGCCAGCAGAATATCGGGAATGGCCATCATTCCGTCCATGACTCGCATGATGAGGCCATCAGCCCAGCTGATAAAACCGGCCACCAGCCCCAGAAGCACACCAAAAATCGTGGCCAAGGCCGCGACCGAAATGGCTACCACCAGGGATACCCGGCCGCCCCAGATGGTGCGGCTGAAAAGGTCTCGACCCAAAGCATCCGTTCCAAAATAATGAGCATCGGAGGGAGGCTTAAGGCGCACGAGAGGGTTGATGGCCAGCACATCGTGCGTGGCAATCAAGGGCGCACATGCGGACACGATGGCAACAAGAATCAAGAGCAGGCCGCCAAAATAGAACATTGGGTATTTTCTAAGCGAGCGCCAGCGCAACGACCGTCGGCGGCCCTCTTCGGCTGAATCAGCGGCGCCAGATACCAAAACACGTTCAGACAATGTAGATCCTTGGAGTGTCAGTAACGAATGCGGGGATCAAACAGGCCGTAGCTAAGGTCGATCAAAAGATTGATGACCACATAGCTGGCTGCCGAAAGCAGCAAGACGCCCTGTATGACGGGATAATCATGATGCAACACGGCATCGATAACCAATCTCCCCATGCCTGGAATAGCAAAGACTGTTTCGGTCACGACCACCCCGCCTATCATCAAGGCAATCCCCACGCCCACGGTAGTGGCTATGGGTATGGCCGCGTTCATAAGCGCATGACGCAAGATCGGCAGGGTGGCCAGGCCTTTGGCACGGGCTGTCCGGATGTAGTCTTCATGAAGCACATCAAGGACGGTTGCACGCGTCATACGCGTCAGCAGAGCAATGTAGACCAGCGCTAGATTCACGCAAGGCAATATCAGGTTGTAGAGCCACGGGCCTATTCCCTCTGACAGGCTGGTATAGCCTTGTGCGGGAAACCATGCCAACTTCACGGCAAAACCATAGATAAAGAGATAGCCCACCAAGAATACGGGAACCGAAAATGCCAATACCGCAAAAACCATCACCATGCGATCGATCCACCCGCCCGCCCGATAGGCCGCCAACACGCCCAAAGGAATCGACACAACGACAGACAGCAGCGTAGTCAGGACGGCAATCGAAATTGTGGGTTCCAGCCGCTGAGCGACCAAACTGGTCACTGGCGTCTGAGTAAAAATTGATGTGCCAAGATCGCCTCGCAGCAAGCTGCTCGACCACAGGAAAAATTGCTCCCAGAGCGGCTGGTTCAAGCCCAGCGCCTCGCGGAGCTTGGCAATGTCATCGGTGGTTGCATAATCACCCGCAATGAGTGCTGCGGGATCACCAGGAGACAGGTGGATCAGCATAAAAACCACGATGGCAACCACCATCATCACCGGCACAATAGCCAGGATCCGTTTGATCACGTAATCCATACGCCCATCACCCTCCTACAGGTGTCCAACATTGCATATCCCGGCCTACGATCGCGCCTCTCGGACAAGACGATCAACATGGGACACCAGATACTTCGTCAAAGGCGGGTAGACCCTGACAGAAGCCTACCCACCCCTACTGCCGCTTAGCGATCCAATACCCAGACGTTCGGCACACCCCAGAGTTTGTCCGTGTTCTTGATGTTTTTCTGGGTGGAGAAGACCACCGAATATTGGCCGATAGGCAGATTCGGGATTGTCTTCCAGGCCTCTTCCTGGAAGGCATCCAACAGTTTCTTGCGCTCGGCCGGATCGGTGGCGGCAATCCATTTTGCGCGCAATTTATCCAGTTCCTCATCGCACGGCCAGCCCGGCAGCGAGTTACCGCAGGAAGCCCCCAGGTATGTATTATTGATGGGAGAGTCCACGTTAAACTCCGCCGCCGACGAAACGAATGCATTCCAGCCACCTTCATTTACAGGTGACTTCTTGGCCCGGCGCGCCGTAAGCGTGGACCAATCCATGGACTGCAGATCCACCTTCATTCCTATGCTCTGCATGGCTTGAGCGGTTACGAGCGTAGCGGCATTCAGATAGGCCACATCGGCCGGCAGCAGCATGGCGATCTTTTCTCCTTTGTAGCCAGACTCGGCAAGCAGCTTTTTGGCAAGAGCCAAATCGGGCTTTGCAAATGCCGCGGACCCCGCGGAAGTTGCATTAGGGCCGCCACAGATAAAGAAGGTATCGCAGTGCTTCACGCGTATATCATCCGGGTAACCCATAGCGGCTGTCGTATTGTTCTGATCGATGGCATGGGCCAAAGCCAACCGGGCTTTCGCATTGTTGAACGGCGGAATGGCGTGATTAAGGGCCACATAAACCTGCTGTCGGTTCAGTTTTCCCGTGATCAGATTCTTGTCATCACGCAGCGTCGAGATGAAATCAGGCGGCACTTGCTCGATCATGTCCACTTCTTTGCTCTTAAGCGCCGCGATAGCGCTATTGGAGTCCGGAAGGATGACCCATTCAACCCTGTCCATATTCGACGCCCGGCTTCCGGACAATCCATCCGGTGCTTCCTTGCGAGGGGAGTAAGCCGGGTTACGCACAAAGACAACTTTGCTGCCCGGCATCCACTCGTCTTTCTTGAAAAGATACGGACCGGAGCCAACGACATCCGTCAAGGGTTTGCCATCCGACCGATTTGCCAAACGCTCAGGCATGATAAAGGCGGGATAGCTGGAAACCTTGGCAAGGCCATCCAGGACGAGCCCGAACGGGCTGGCAAGCGTTAGCTGGAAGGTATTATCGTCAACGACGCTCCATTGGCCACCTGCCTGCGTCATCGCATGGCCGATATTATCGCGTGCTTGCCAGCGCTTCAGCGAGGCCACGCAATCGGCAGCCTTTACCGGCGCTCCGTCGCTGAACTTCAGGCCGGAGCGCAGTTTGAACGTCCAGGTTTTTTTATCCGGCGAGGTCTCCCAGCTTTCCACCATTTGCGGCTTGGGTTCACCTTTTGCGTTCATGCTGAACAGCGTGTCGTACACCATATAGCCGAAGTTACGGGTAATGTACGAAGTGGTGAACATTGGATCAAGTATCTTCAAATCGGCGTAGGGCACCATTCGAAAGACCTTATCCTGAGCTTGTGCGGGGCCAGTGGCAAAGGCTCCGCCAAATAGCATCGCACATGCAACGGCAACGGGGGCAAGCATGCGTTTCTTTATCATAATATCGTCTCCATCAGAATAATGGCAGTCAGTGTATCCAAGGCCCCTATGCTGCCAGACTTATAAAAATAAGGGGCTTCCTTTCTTTTAGACTGGGCGCGGCCCAGGTACTGCTTGCCGATCAAGCGGCCATTTCGGGCGCCTGACTTTGTCGAAGTGCAAGGTCCACCAATCTGGCGTGGCCACTCCCTTGCCCCCAACATAGATGATGTGCTTGGCAACCTTGGAAAAGGAAGCATGAAAATGCTGAGCCGACTTCACAACAACAATTTTCTTTGATTTCAGGTCGCAGCCAAGCTGGGAGAACACATCCGTATTCATGGCCTGATTGCGCTGGGAGGTCAGCACGATTTCGATTCCCTGGGCATCAACCAGCACCGAGTCGCCCATCGGCATCGGAGCATTGGCCAGGCCCGTCATCATCATGTTGGGCTTGATTGCCTTGACAGTGCAGACCACGTCGACGGGGTCTCCCGACAGGGGGCCGATCTTGCCCCCAATACGCAAGGGTAATTTTGCACTTTCCTGCGCGCTAAGCGCGATCTGCACAGCAATGGGATCCCACAACGGCCCTAGCGCAGCGTTTTGAATACCACGCTCCAGCATGCGCCGCAATACAAACGTGGAATCCCCCGGGGCGCCGCTGCCGGGATTATCCGGCCTATCGGCAAGCACCACAGGCCCGCCCTCGAAGCCTAATGCCTCATCCAGCGCGTCGTCTATGCCGCGGTACGGCACTAAAAGCTGCTCGCGCAGCGAAACCAGTTCATCCGCAAGCTTATGCGCCGCCGACAATGCGACGGATCGATCACCATCGCTATAGACGAGAACCCGCGTACCCATTTCAGGCACATCACCCGTAGCAAAGCCGTGGGCCAAGGATACGGACAAAATGCCATCGTGCCCCTCAAGCGCCTGCATACGTTGAACAAAACCTTTGCCCGGCTCTCGTGTTGTGTGCATGGGTACGATGATGTCGCAATCAACTAGCGCCGCAACGGGGTTCGCACGCCCCTCGAGCTTGGCCACGCAAAGATCCACCATTTCCTCGGCGCGTTCGACGATATCGGTATGGGGGTACTCTTTGAAGAGAACCAGTACGTCTGCACGCTCAACCATAAGATGGGTCAGATGCGCATGCAGATCCACCTCGACCCCGATCACGGTCTTCGGCCCCACAATCGAGCGCACCCGATCCAGCACATCGCCCTCGCAATCGTCATAACCGTCGGCAACCATCGCACCATGCAGACTCAGCAATACCATATCCACGGGTACAGCCTTGCTCAGGTCAGCCAGCAGTTCATCGCGTAGCGATTCGTAGGCAGCCCGTGTCGTGATGCCGCTTGGAGGCGCGGACGCCACCAGGCCCTCACGGACATCCCACCCAAGTTCTTTTCCGCGACGTCGTGCAATACATAAAGGCGCGCCATAAAAACCCGGTCGATCCGGGTACTGCCCGGCTGGATAGTACTCATGGCTATGGAAACTCGCCAGGCTGGTGGGCAAGGGGGAGAACGTATTGGTTTCCGTTCCTAGCGCAGCACAAAACACTCTCGTCACAATTATCTCCGTTTTAGGTAGCAGTCCGAGACTTCCGGGTCGCTGCCTTTTTTATCTGCATCTTCTGCACATCATTGCGAACTAATGGCTTCCGGCCAAAGGCCCGAGGCCAAGGTGCAGGCATCCTATTATCAGCGTCGCCCCCGCGGTTGACCAATAACAATATTCACAGCATGATTAACCTTTGGTTATGACATACCACCAAGTACCACAAATCACTACGCATTTCCCATGAGACTGCGACATATAGAAATCATAGATGCTATCTTGCGGACCGGTTCGTTGACGGAGGCCGCCGAGGTGCTCTACGTGTCCCAGCCAGCGGCTAGCAAGCTGCTGGCTAATGCGGAATCCCAACTTGGATACAAGCTGTTCGAGCGTATCAAAGGACGGTTGAAGCCCACACGCGAAGCTACGATTCTGGCTCCCCAGGTTGCGCGACTACAGCAGGAGCTGACCGATCTGCGCAGACTGGCATACAACCTCAAGCACATGCAGCAGGGCCATCTGCGCGTAGGCAGCACACCGGCCGTAGGCCTTGGACTTTTACCGTCCGTGATCCAACGTGTCCATGAAAGCCAACCGCACATCACCTTTGATCTGCATACCCATCACAGCAGTGAACTGGTAACCGGCCTTCAGGCGCGTGAGCTCGACATGGTGGTGACATTCGACCCCACAGAGCACCCCGGGGTCAAGCACATACCGATCGGGCATACAGAACTGATGTTCATGTCGCGTTCGGAGCCCACCGGGCCGATTTCCCTGAAAGATCTGCCCGCCACGCCATTCATCGCACTGGAAGCGCGGGATCCGTCAGGCCTTGTATTGCAACGCGCGCTGGACGATCACGGTTTGAAGCTGAACATCATGGCTCAGGTGCAAACACACTACGTCGCATGCGCCATGGTGGAGGCGGGCTGCGGCAATACCATCATCGACCTGATCACCGCAAGGGCCATGCTAAGGCCCGGGCTAACGATCAGTCGGCTCACACCAAGGCTCAAGGTCTCAGTCAACGCGATGGTTCTCGCTTCAGACCCCATGTCCATCCAACATCAGTTGCTGATCGACACCCTCCAGCTTGCATGTCGCGAGCATCACTGGCGCGAGGACGTCAACTACCTCTCCGGCTAATTCCATCCCTGACACGACCGGCCATCATGGGCCATAGCGTAAAGTTATACATGACCTGTCAATTGGAATTGACGCTCTCATCATCCAGCCACAGAATCCTTGCTTTATCAAGCAGAGCGGCGGACATGCACATTTGCGTCATCGGATCAGGTGTCATCGGGGTTTCGACAGCGTATGCGCTAGCCGAAAACGGCCACGAGATAACGTTGCTGGACAGCCTGCCCAGGCCGGCAGGCTTGACCAGCGAAGCCAACGGCGGACAGCTCAGCTACAGCTACGTAGCGCCGCTCGCGGGCCCTGGAGTCATCGCCAACATTCCCACGTGGCTGCTGCGTAAAGATTCCCCCTTGCGCTTTCGTCCTCGCCTTGACTCCTATCAATGGCGCTGGCTGATGGCATTCCTGTTGGCTTGCAACCAATCCAGATCAAGGCGCACCACTGCGGAAATGCTGACGCTTTCGTACTTGAGCCGAGATACCCTGCATGCGTGGATGACCAAGACCCCTCTGAACTTCAATCTGCGCCGCAACGGAAAGCTCATCGTCTATCGCGATTCGGCGCTTCTGGACAAAGCTGCCCGGCTTGTTGAGTTCCAGGCACAACATGGCGCCCGCCAGAGGGTACTCTCGAAACAGGAGGTTCTCAATCTTGAACCGTCCTTGGCCAGCATGGCTGCGGCAATGGCTGGCGCCATCTACACCGAGGACGAGGAAGCCGGAGATTGCCAGCTCTTCACGCAGGCACTGTATGCAAAGCTGCAAGATCGACCTGGTGTACGCTGCCTCATGAACACGCAGGTGCACCGGCTCCGCCATGAGAACAGCCGCATCACGGCCATCCATACGACTAAGGGTGACATCCAAGCCGATGCTTACGTCGTCGCCTGTGGCATGGGGAGCCGCCCTCTATTGGAGACCATAGTGCAAAGAGTTCCTATTTATGGACTGAAAGGCTACAGCCTGAGCATTCCGCTCTCTGCGGAGGATCACGCCAGCCCGGAAATCAGTATTACCGACTATCAGCGACGGATCGTCTATGCCCGATTGGGCCAGGTTCTGCGCATCGCGGCTATGGTCGATATCGGCTATGAAGACAATACCCCCGACCCTAGCCGTATCGCCGGCCTCAAATCGCTGGTTGGCAACACCTTTCCGCATCTCGACCTGAACAAGGCTGGCATATGGGCGGGACTACGGCCAGCCACTCCGTCGGGCAAACCCATCATCGGCGTCAGTCCTCATGCCAGCAATCTATGGCTGAACATCGGACACGGCGCCTTGGGCTTCACCTTGGCCTGCGGCAGCGCTGCGCTGCTAACAGCCTTAATGGAAAGCCGATCCGCTCCCATAGATCCAACGCCCTTTCAGTTTTAGAATTGGCCTGCGATATGACATCCTTCAATGTCCGCGAGGAATCCATACCCACACTACAGGATGCGCTAAGCAAGGGCGTTTGCAGCAGCCAGGATCTGGTGCAGGCCTACCTTCAACGCATCGCAGCCTACGACCAGGCCGGCCCCTGCCTGAACGCGATCGTCGCCCTGCACCCACGAGCTCTGCAACTGGCCAAAGACCTTGATCAAGAGCGCCACGAGGGATATATACGGGGCCCTCTGCATGGCATCCCTATCCTGGTCAAGGATAATTTCGGCACCTATGATCTCCCTACGACCGGGGGCAGCAAGGCGTTGTCGGGCTTGCAAACCCTGAAGGACGCCGAGCTGGTCCGACGCCTGAAGGCCTCTGGAGCCATCATCCTGGGCAAGACAACGCTGCACGAGCTGGCTGTCGGTATCACGAACGCTTCCTCTCTGACGGGCTATACACGCAACCCCTATGATCCTCGCTATATTCCCGGAGGCTCCAGTGGCGGCACGGCCGTTGCGATCGCGGCATCCTATGCCGCTGCCGGCCTGGGTACCGACACCAGCGGATCAATCCGCGTTCCGGCTGCCTGCCAAAACCTCTACGGCCTGCGTCCGACTTCCGGATTGGTCAGCCGCAACGGCATCATCCCTTTATGTCCGACGCAGGACATAGGTGGGCCAATCGCGCGCACGGTCGCGGACCTATCCATTCTTCTCGATGCCATCGTCGGACCCGACCCCGGAGATCCCGCAACCCACGACACGGAGCGCTATATCCCGGCCTCCTATTTCGCGGGCCTTCAAGTGGACAATCCGGGTAAGCTGCGCATAGGCCTGGTAACGGATCTGTTCGGACAGGGTGCCAATGAACGGGAGATCACTTGCGTCGTAGAAAGCGCCCTGGAAGAGATGCGTCAGCTTGGTGCAACACTCGTACCCCTGCATCTGCCCGACCTCGAGGACCTAATCCTTGCAAGCAGTCTCATCAAGCATGAGTTCAAGTTCGCACTCGCCGATTTCTTAAACCTCCAGCCCAATCCACCGGTGCGCTCATTGGGCCAGCTTCTCGACCTAAACCTTCACCATGCTGAAGTGGACACGGTATTACGCCTACGTAACCAGACAGCCTCCCGGGACACCCCCGCTCGAACGGAAGCCGTGCGCCAACGCGGGCTGCTTCAAACCCTGGTGATTCAGGCCATGAGTACACATAAGCTGGACGCGCTGGCTTACCCGACGCTACGCAGCGGGCCAGTCAAGATCGGCGAGGCACAGCCTGGCCAAAATTGCGGCCTCAGCCCTGCCCTGGGGTGGCCGGCCCTGTCCCTGCCTGCAGGGTTCACAACGCAGGGCCTGCCTGTCGGCCTGGACCTGCTGGCTCGGCCCTTTTCGGAGGAAATGTTGCTACAAGCGGCCTACAGCTGGGAGCAATCAGGCCGCAGGCGCAAGCCACCAGTATTGACGCCTTGACCTCAACGGTTACCTCATCACTCCACCGTCACACTCTTGGCCAAATTCCGCGGCTTATCCACATCCGTCCCCCGCGCACACGCCGTGTGATACGCCAATAACTGCAGCGGTATCGTATGCAGGATAGGCGATAGCTTGCCGTAGTTCTCCGGCATGCGTATCACGTGTATCCCGTCGCTGTTGACGATCTTGGTGTCGGCGTCGGCGAACACGTAGAGCTCGCCACCGCGGGCGTGCACTTCCTGCATATTGGACTTCAGCTTTTCCAGCAGCTCGTCGCGCGGCGCTATGGTGACCACCGGCATGGCTTCGGTGACCAGGGCCAGCGGGCCGTGCTTGAGCTCGCCCGCCGGATAGGCTTCGGCGTGGATGTAGCTGATTTCCTTCAGCTTCAGGGCGCCTTCCAGGGCGATGGGGTAATGCATGCCGCGGCCCAGGAACAGGGCGTTTTCCTTGCTGGCGAAGCGATCGGCCCAGGCCATGATCTGCGGCTCCAGCGCCAGCACGGCGCCTATGGCGACGGGCAGGTGGCGCAGGGACTTCAGCATGTCGGCTTCACGCTCCGGGCTCAGCCGGCCCTTGGTTTGCGCCAGGGCCAGCGTCAGCAGGAACAAACCGGTCAACTGGGTGGTGAAGGCCTTGGTGGAAGCCACGCCAATCTCCACCCCCGCCCGCGTGATGTAGCTGAGCTTGCATTCGCGCACCATGGCGCTGGTCGACACGTTGCATATGGTCAGGGTGTTTTCCATGCCCAGGCTGCGCGCATGCTTCAGCGCGGCCAGGGTGTCGGCCGTTTCGCCCGACTGGGAAATCGTCACGACCAGGGTGCGCGGGTTGGGCACGCTGTCGCGGTAGCGGTATTCGCTGGCGATTTCGACGTTCACCGGAATCTTGGCGATGGATTCGATCCAGTAGCGCGCCGTCAGGCCCGAGTAATAGCTGGTGCCGCAAGCCAGGATCAGGACGTTGTCGATGTCCTTGAATATCTTGTAGGCGCCATCGCCGAACAGTTCGGGCGTGATGCTTTCGATGTCTTGCAGGGTGTCGCCCACGGCGCGCGGCTGCTCGAAGATTTCCTTTTGCATGTAGTGACGATAGGGGCCGAGCTCGGCCGCGCCGGTATGCACCTGCACCGTATGCACGGCGCGTTCCACCGGGCGCCCGTCAGCGTCCACCACCCATACCCGGGCAAGCTGCAGGTCGACGACGTCGCCGTCTTCCAGGTACATGATCTGGTCGGTGGTGCCGGCCAGCGCCAGCGCGTCCGAGGCCAGGAAGTTTTCATTGTTGCCGCGCCCCACCACCAGCGGCGAGCCCTGGCGGGCGCCGACGACGCGATGCGGTTCGTCGCGGCAGAATACGGCGATGGCGTAAGCGCCGGTCAGCCGGCGCGTGGCTTGCTGGACGGCCTCGAATAGATCGCCCGTGTACATGTGGTCGACCAGGTGGGCGACGACTTCGGTATCCGTCTGGCTTTCGAACACATAGCCCACCGCCTGCAGTTCCGCGCGCAGTTCGTCGTGGTTTTCGATGATGCCGTTATGCACCAGCGCAATGCGCGCCGCGCCCTTGCTTTGCCCCGAAAAATGGGGGTGGGCATTGTGCGTGGCCGGCGCGCCATGGGTGGCCCAACGCGTGTGGGCGATGCCGGTAAAGCCCTGGATGCCTTCCTTGGCGACCTGGGCAAGAAGCTCGGCGACACGCTCGGTGCTGCGCGCGCGGCGCAGCTCGCCGTTGGCATGCACCGCAACGCCGCAGGAGTCGTAACCCCGGTACTCCAGGCGCTTGAGCCCTTCAAGAAGAATGGGGGTGATGTCGCGTTGCGCTACAGCGCCAACAATGCCACACATACGGAACTCCTGAAAAAATCAAAGACAGGCTATTGTGGGCAAGTTTTCAGGAAATATGATTTCTTATTTATTACCAATATGATATTTTATTTCTATGCCACCACGATATGTAATTAGATTTCATTTGAACCAACAAAATGAATTAAATGAAAGCCCCTGAGTTACCAAGCACATTGGACGAGCTGGATCTGCGCATTCTGGGCCAGCTTCAGGCCGACAGTTCGCTGACCAATCAGGACCTGGCGCAACGGGTGCATGCGTCCGCCCCCACCTGCCTGCGCCGCGTGCGGCGCCTGGTGGACGAAGGCATCATTGAAAAGCAGGTGGCCATCGTAAACCCCGCCAAGGTCGGCAGCACCCTGACGGCCATCATCGAGATCACGCTGGACACGCAAACCGCCGAACAATTGACCGCCTTCGAGGCGCTCATGGCCGACGAACCCGCCGTGCTGCAGTGCTACCGCGTGTCGCCGGGGCCCGATTTCATCATCGTGGCGCAAGTGGCCGACATGCCGGCCTACCATGCCATGGCCCATCGCACATTCACCTCGCAGGCCAATGTGCGCAATGTGCGCAGTTTCTTTTCCATACACCGCAGCAAGTTCGAAACGCGCATCGACTTGCCCTCGAAGCCTGGGCAGACCTCGCCCTGATCCCGGGGCCGATCTAGACAGCCTCCTGACCGGGATCCAATACCCGCCGGTATTCGGCCAGGTAGCGCTCGGCCATGCCATGCGCATCATGTTTGCGCAGCACGTAGTCGCGCGCCTTTTCCACCATGGCCGCGCGCAGGCCCGGATCGCTCAGCGCCTGGTCCATGGCCAGCGCCAGGGCTTCGTGATCACCCACGGGGCACAGCAGCCCCCGGCCGTCGGCCAGGCTTTCCTTCAAGCCCCCCGCATCGGTCGACACCACGGGTACCGAATACAGAAAAGCATCCAGCACGCTGGTCCCCAGCGCCTCATGCCTTGAGCTCAATACGAACACGTCCATCAGGCGGTAGATGTCCTCGATGCCGGACTGGAAACCCGCGAAGACGTAGTGCCGTTCCAGGCCCAGTTCCCGCCACAGCTCGCGCGCCGGCGACTCGGCATCGCCGCCCGCCCCTAGGTGCAGGAATACAAAGTCGTCGCGCCGTTGGCTCAGGCTGTGTACGGCGCGCAGCAAGGTGCAGGGGTCTTTTTCCGACGTCAGCGCGGCGGCCGTCGCCAGCACCCGCTTGCCGGATGGATTGAATTCCCGCGCAAATGCGTTCACATGCGCCTGGTCGACGGGCTTGGCCTCGATCGCGCTGGGAATGACGCAAGTTGGCAAGCCCAGGCGACGCGGCTCCTCGGCGGCCGCCTGGCTGATGGCGACCAGCGCATCGGCCCGCCGCCACTTCCATGCCGTTCTTTGTTCCTTGGCGGCCGATACGGGAAAGGCCGTGCGCCGTGTGAAGACGACGCGGGCGCGCCGCAGCCAAGGTCTGCACACGGCCAACCATGTCATCATATTGGCGGTCTGCGCGTGCAGGATGTCGTAAAGCCGCCCCTTGCGCAGCAGGAATCCGCACACACCGGCAGCCGTCGCGTACTCGTGCACCGTGAAGCCCTCTTGCCTGGCGCGTGCCGCCAGTTCGCCGCCGCTGCGCGCCAGCAGCGACACTTCATGGCCCGCCGCGCGAAACTGCCGCATGGACAGCATGGTCTGCCGCTCGCCGCCGCGCCATCCGCGCTCGAAGTTCAGTTGCAGGATATTCATGCGCGCCTACAGTTCCAGGTCGGCGGCCGTGCTGAAGAAATGCCGCACGATATTGATGGTCATGGCGATCAGCGCGCACGCTATGCCCGCAACCACGCCCAGCATGGCGCCATGAGCCTCGCTTACGTTGAAAGACACCCCGACCAGCGCCGTTCCGAAGCTTTGGCCGAAGACCCGCGTCGTGGCTTGCATGCCGCCGGCGGCCCCGCTGCGGTGCCGGGGCGCCCCGGCCAGCAGCGCCCTATTGTTCGGCGACTGGAAGAAACCGAAGCCCACACCGCCCAGCAGCATGCCCAGCACAGGCCAGACGAAGGCCGTTTCGATCGGCAGCAGGATCAACCAGATCATGCCCGCGGCCATGCAGGCCGCCCCCAGGCCGCAAAGCACCGCAACCGGCTTGCGGTCGGCCAGATAGCCGGCCACCGGAGCCATGACGGCGACCCCCACCGACCATGCGGCCAGCAAGATCCCCACGTCGCCATAGGAATAGCCCATCACCGTTTTGAAGTAGAACGGCATCGACACGAAGGCCGACATCTGCGCCGCAAACGAAAACGCGGAAGCGCCCACCGCGTAGGCGATGGGCGTGATGCGCAGCAAATCGACGGGGACGATGGGCGCGGCCTGATTGCGCGAACGGCGCACCAGCGCCCAGCCTGCCAGCCAGGCTGCCAGCAGGCATAAGACCGCGCGCAGCGGATCCTTCACCACGGCATCCAGCCCTACGATGGACAAGCCGAAAACAGGTACGCTCAGCAAGCAAGCAAGCCAATCGAAGCGACTTTGGTTGCGCGGGATGTCGGGCAGGAAACGCACCCCGAAATATGTAGCGATGCAGATCGGGACATTGACCAGAAAAATCCAATGCCACGACGCAAACTGCAATATAAAAGCGCCTATGGTGGGGCCCAGCACCGACGTCACCCCCACCGTCATCGCATTGATGCTGATGCCCATGCCCAGCTTGTTCAACGGATAGATATTGCGCACCAGCCCGCCATACAAACACATCAGCATCGCGGAACCCAGGCCTTGCGCCATACGGGACAGCAACAAGCTCGTCAAAGAACTGGAGACGGCCGAGGCCAGCGTGGACAGGATGAAAAACGTCATGCCCGCAGTGAACATGCGCCGAAAGCCTATGCGTTCGGCCACGGCCGACAAGGGCAGCAGGGACACCACTACGACCAGGTTGTAGGCGATGACGACCCAGACGACATCGGCCGGGTCGATGGATAAGGCATGGGCGATGGCCGGCAAGGCCACATTGGCCATGCTGGAATCGAAGACAGTGACGGTCAACGCCAGAATCAGCGTCAAGGCGGCCCAATACCGCCGGGGTGCTTCCAGGCCGTCGGCATGCGTCGCCGGCCGGCCTGCGGGACTTGCTGTCTCGATCACGTTCAGGCTTTCTTGCTTGGGCGCTTCCAGGATTCCACGGTTTTCTGCACGGAACGGGACAAGGTCAGCGTGTCGGCCGGCGCATCTTTGGTCAGCGTCGTTCCAGCGCCCAGCGTGGCGCCGCGTCCCACCCGGACGGGAGCCACCAGTTGAGTGTCGGACCCGATGAAGGCATCGTCCTCGATGACGGTCTGGAACTTGTTGACGCCATCGTAGTTGCAGGTAATGGTGCCCGCACCAATGTTGACGCGTTCACCCACCACGGCGTCACCGATATAGGCCAAGTGATTGGCCTTGGAGCCCCGCCCCAGGCTGCTTTTCTTGATCTCGACGAAATTGCCCACGTGGGCCTGCGAGCCAATCTCCGCACCTGGGCGCAAGCGCGCGTAGGGGCCGATGCGCGCCTGGTCGGCGACCTGGGCCTGCTGCACGTGGCTGTACGCGTCGATGTGCGTGCCCGCGCCGATCACCGCATCCTTGATGACGCAGTGCGGCCCGATGCGCACGCCATCGGCCAGCTCGACACGGCCCTCGAATACGCAGCCCACATCGATGAATACGTCGCGGCCGCAAATCAGTTCGCCGCGCAGGTCGAAGCGGGCCGGATCGGCCAGGGTCACGCCGCGCTCCAACTGGCGGCGGGCCTGTTCGGCCTGCCAATCGCGTTCCAGCTGCGCTTGCTGGACACGACTGTTGACCCCCAGCGTTTCCCACGAGGCAGAAGGCTGGGCCGCATGCACCGGCAGGCCGTCGCCCACCGACAGGCCGATCACGTCGGTCAGGTAGTACTCGCCCTGCGCATTGTTATTGTCTATGCGCGACAGCCAATCGATAAGCCGTCCGGTGGGCGCCGCAATAATGCCGGTATTCACTTCCCTGATGGCGCGTTCGCCCTCGGTCGCGTCCTTGTGCTCGACGATGCGCAGCACCTGGCCTTTGGCGTCGCGCACGATGCGGCCGTAGCCGGTCGGGTCGGCCAGGTTCTCGGTCAGCACGGCCGTGCCGCCGGCCCGCGCGTCGAGCAGGGCTTGCAGGGTTTCGACCTGTACCAGCGGCACGTCGCCGTACAAGACCAGCGTGGCGCCGCCCTCACCGTCGAGCAGCAGCGGAACCGCTTGCTGGACCGCATGCCCCGTGCCGTGCTGCGGGCTTTGCAGGGCGAACTGTATGTCGTCCTGGTCGGCAAAAGCTTGCTTGACCCGGTCGGCGCCATGCCCCACGACCACCACGATGCGATCGGGTCCAAGCTTGCGTGCATTGTCCAGCACGTGGGCCAACATGGGTTTGCCCGCCAGGGGGTGCAGCACCTTGGGCAGGTCGGATTGCATGCGCTTGCCAAGGCCGGCAGCCAAAATAACGATGTTCAGCATGAAGAGATTCAATGTATGCGTGAAAGGGTCAGAATACCCGGAAAGCGAAAATCATACACAAGCCCGCCACGGGAACCGCGGTGCCAGCGCACGTGCCGTGCCGCTACGCGCCCTTGCGTGTGGATGGGCTGCGGCGCGGCCGCGCAGCCGTCTTCCGGGCTGCTTTGGCGGGCGCGGCGGCGCGAGCC